>JADCGG010000265.1 GCA_020249125.1 Roseomonas sp.
AAGACAGAGGTCATTCACCGCCGCGGGCCGTGGCGCAGCTTCGAGGCCGTGGAATTCGCCACGCTGGAATGGGTAGATTGGTTCAATAACAGACGCTTGTTGGCACCAATCGGCTATATCCCGCCCGCAGAAGCCGAAGAACGCTACTATGCCTCACTGGATCAACCAGCCATGGCAGCGCAACTTAAGCAAAATAGCCTCCGGCAAACCCGGGGAGGTTCAGTTCCGGCTCGGGCCGGTCAACAGGTCTGCCCCAAGAACCCCAGGAATCCTGCCACTCAGCGCGGTGTCCGGTCTGGCGGAGAGCACGGCTCGTATGGGAACTGGCGGAGGGGATCGACCTGGATGCGAACATTCGCCGGCCTATTGCCTGGAGAGCCAAGGGCCTCTGCTGTGGGAAAGGGAACCGCGAAAGCAACCATCTCTGGGTGCTTTGGGGCAGACTGGAACGAAAACCGCTCCCAAAAATCTACTCGAGACATTGCGGTAGATGCCTGAGAGTCCGTCCGGGAACATTTCTATTTTTTGCAAAGTTTTCTGATCATGAAGCGTATGGAAGCCAACCGCAGGAAACTCAGTGCTGAGCGATTGAGATTTTCCCAATCCTTCGCAAGGCGACGGCAACGGTTAAGCCAGGCAATGGTTCGTTCCACAATCCATCGCTTTGGCAAAACCTGAAAACCCAGTGTGATGTCAGATCGCTTCACGATTTCGATTTGCAAGCTACGGAGGATACGCCCAAGCGCGGCACGGAACAAAGGCCCCTGATAGCCACCATCGGCGTAGAGCTTGCGCAAGAACGGATAAAGCCCAAACAGCGTCGCCATGACCATGACGCCGCCATCCCGGTCTTGAATGTCAGCCCCATGAACCACGGCATGCAGCATCAGGCCGAGCGTATCAACAAGGATGTGGCGTTTCTTTCCCTTGATTTTCTTCCCACCATCGTAACCCGACGGATCAATCGAGGCCCCCCTTTTTCCGCGCTCTTCACGCTCTGGCTGTCAATGATGGCAGCTCTTGGGCTCTCATCCCGCCCAGCTTGCGCCCGGCATTGCTGATAAAGAGCGTGATGGATCCTCTCCAAGGTGCCGTCCCACTCCCAGCGCTGAAAATAGCCAAACAGCGTGCTGCGTGGGGGAAGATCCTTCGGAATGGCGCGCCATTGGCAACCTGTGCTCAGAATATACAGCAAACCATTGATCAGGCTCCGTTCATCCATGCTGCGCTCATTGCCGCCGCGTTTCGCGCGCGGGATCAGCGGTGCAAGCACCGCCCACTCCTCGTCAGTAAGGTCACTCGGGTACCGAAGCCCCCGGCGATCATAACGCGCGCGATTTTCCTTGGTCCACATTGGCCCGTACCACCTACGAATCGAACAATCATCAAAGAATCACAAATGACTCAGGCGATTCAAGAAGTTTTCGGACGGGCTCTGAGTTTAAGACAAAAACACTATTGATATTGAAAAAAACGGAGGATACCGTCAAAAGAGTTTCATAAAAATGTCATTTTTCAAAGGGGAGCGTCGGATGATCGTGAAGCAGTCGGCTTTAATGGTAATGGCTCTGGGTGGAGGCTTGGCCCTTGGGCGACCTGCGGCGGCGCAGGGTACCCTCAATCTTTATTGCTCGGTCCAGATTGAATGGTGCCAGGCGATTGTCACGAATTTCCAGCGCGACACCGGTATCCGCGTGAACATGACACAGCGCGGTTCCGGAGAAAGCCTGGCCGCGATCCGCGCTGAGGCGCAAAACCCCCGCGCCGATGTCTGGTTTGGCGGCACCGGGGACCCGCATTTGGCGGCGGCCGAAGAAAACCTGACGCAAGCCTATGAAAGCCCAGCCAATGGCGAATTGCAGCCCTGGGCGTTGACGCAATGGCTCCAATCCCAGCAACGCGCCATTGGTGTTTATGCGGGGGCGATTGGTTTTGGCTTCAATACGGAATTGCTGGCGCGCAAGGGGATTGCCGCACCCGCCTGCTGGGCGGATTTGCTGGATGCGCGCTTCAAGGGCGAAATCCAGGTGGCCAATCCGAATTCTTCCGGCACCGCCTATGTTGTCATTGCAACACTTGTGCAGATGATGGGCGAAGATCAGGCCTTTGATTACCTGCGCCGGCTGCATCCCAATATCAACGCCTATGCGCGTTCTGGCACGGGGCCGATCAAGGCCGTGGCGCGTGGCGAGACCGGCGTGTCGCTTTCCTTCGTGCATGATGCAGTGACGGAACGCAATGCGGGTTTTCCGGTAAGCTACGCGACCCCCTGTGAGGGCACCGGCTATGAAATCGGTTCCATGTCCATCATTCGTGGCGCGCGCAATATCGCCCCGGCGCGGCGCTTTTATGATTGGGCGCTGACGGCGCCGGCGCAGCGGCTGGGCTTTGATGCGGGCGGGCAGTTGCAAACCCCTTCCAACCGCAACGCGCCGTTGCCGCCCAACGCGCCGGATCTGTCGAAAATTCGTTTGATTGACTATGATTTCGCCAAATACGGCCAGGCGGCGGAACGGCGCCGGCTGATCGCGCGTTGGGATCGTGATATCGGCGCCCTGCCGCGCTGAAGCAACAGGAGCCTCGCGCATGAAAAAGCCGCTTCATTTGCTGGCAGGCCTTGCCGCCCTGCTGCTTTCCGCCCTGCCCGCCGCCGCGCAAGGCAGCCTGAACATGGTCTGCGCCCCAGCGGCGGATTGGTGTGAGGCGATTGCCGCCGGCTTCCAGCGCGATACCGGCATTCGCGTTGCCATGACGCGTAAATCCTCTGGCGAGATCCTGGCGCAAATCCGCGCCGAGGCACAAAACCCGCGCACCGATATCTGGTTCGGCGGTTCGGCTGAGACGCATTTTTCCGCGGCAGAAGCCCATCTCTTGCAGCCCTATACATCCCCCAATATGGCCGGGCTGCATGATTGGGCGAAGCGCGTGCATGCCATGGCAGGTGAGCGCTGTGTAGGCGTTTCTTCCGGTGCTATCGGTTTGGCCTGGAACCGCGAATTGATGGCGCGGAAGAACCTGCCCCTGCCGCAAAGATGGGCGGATATGCTGAACCCCGCCTATCGTGGTGAAATCCAACTGCCCAATCCGAATTCTTCCGGCACCGCCTATACGATCATCGCTGGGCTCATCCAGCTTTGGGATGAAGATCGCGCCTTTGATTATCTGCGTCGGCTGCATGCGAATGTGAATGCCTATACGCGTTCCGGTGCGGCGCCGATGCAGGCGGTATCTCGTGGGGAAACAGCGCTTGCCGTCAGCTTCAACATGGAAGTTGCTTCCATGCAGCAGGCGGGTTTCCCGATTGATCTGGTTTATCCAACTGAAGGCACGTCCTACGAAGTGGCCTGCATGTCCATCATTCGCGGCGCGCGCAATCTGCCCCAGGCGCGGCGCTTTTATGATTGGTATTTGACCCCAGCGGCGATGGATATCGGCCCCAAGGTCAATCAATGGCATGTGCCGGCGCATACGGGCGCCACGCCAGATCCGCGCATCCCTGATCTCAGCAAGGTGAAGCTGATTGATTATGATTTTGCCGCATATGGGGAAAGCAATCGGCGCCGCCATATCCTGCAACGTTGGGAACGCGAAATCGGGTCTCTGCCGCGCTGATCATCAAGAAAACACCGGGATAAGATCATGAAGCGCCTTACCATCACTTTTGCCTTGCTGTGCCTGACCCTGGGTGCGCCTGCCTGGGCGCAGGGCGGTCTTAATCTCTATTGCTCGGCAACCCTGGAATGGTGCCAGCCGATCGCGCGCGGCTTTGAACGTGAAACCGGTATTCGCGTGGTGCTGACGCAAAAATCCACCGGCGAAATGCTGGCGCAGCTGCGTTCGGAAGCGCGCAATCCGCGCGGCGATGTCTGGTGGGGTGGCACGGGTGATCCGCATGTGGCGGCGGGCGAGGAAGGCCTGACCCAGGCTTATGAAAGCCCGCGCATCGCGGAATTGCATGAATGGGCGCAGCAGCAATGGCGCCAGACTCAGGGCCGCACAGTGGGCGTTTATGCCAGCGTTCTTGGTTTCGGCTTCAATACGGAATTGCTGACGCGCAAGAACCTGCCCGCGCCCGCGTGCTGGGTCGATTTGCTGAAGCCGGAATATCGCGGCGAAATCCAGATGGCCAATCCCAATAGTTCCGGCACTGCCTATATCGTGATCGCGACGCTGGTGCAGATGATGGGTGAAGACCCGGCCTTTGAGTATTTGCGCCGGCTGCATGGCAGCATCAACGCCTATCCTCGGTCAGGCACCGCGCCGATCACGGCGGTGGCGCGCGGCGAAACGGCGCTATCCATTTCCTTTGTGCATAATGCGGCGGAAGAACGCGCGGCTGGCTTTCCGGTGGGCCATGCCGTGCCCTGTGAAGGCACGGGCTATGAAATCGGGTCCATGTCCATCATCAAGGGCGCGCGCAATATGGCAGCGGCGCAGCGTTTCTATCACTGGGCGCTGTCTGCCGAGGCGCAACTCATCGCATCGCAGGAAGCGAAGAAGCTGCAAACCATGGCCAATCGCGGCGTGCCGCTGACGGATGGCGCTCCGAATATGGCGACCGCGCGGATCATTGACTATGACAATGCCCGCTTCGGCGCGAGCCAGGAAAGGCGTCGCCTTCTGGCGCGCTGGGATCGGGAGGTCGGCGCGCTACCGCGCTGAATCCCATTCCCATGTTCTTCGGCAGCAGCTTGTTTTTTTGGGTGATCGCTGCCTTGGGTACGCTGATCCTGCCATGGCATATGCAGCAGGATGGCGTCAGCCTTGCAACCTTGATGGCGCTTGGCGGGGATGATGCTGAAGCGGCATCGGCGCTGTGGCAGGCGCTGTATTTCGGGCGCTTCTGGTTCTGGCCGATCATCGCCGTGCTATGCTTGGCGCTGCCTGGTGCGCTTCCCTTCGGCAGTGCAGCGCTCCGCGGACGCAGCCTGATCATCGCGGGCGGTCTTGGGCTTTGCGCCATCATCGCGCAAGGCTTGGCGATTGGCATTCAAGGCTGGTCTGCACCATGGCTCGGCGCGATTTTCGGTGACTTGGAAGACCGCCAATTTGGCATTGGCCTGGGCGGTGTTTTGGCAAGCTTCGGCTTCCTGATCCTGCTGACAGATGGCTTCGCGTTGCGCGGCTATTTCAAGGGGGATCGTTTCATTGCCGGCGCGGTCGGCGTTTTGGTGGCTTCCATTGTGGTCTTCACTGCCTGGCCTGTGGCGACAATCCTTGGGCAAATCTTCACGCCGCAAGGTGATTTGGGCATTGGCGAGTCATTTTGGGCGCGGGTGGTGGATCGCAAGATTTGGGGCCTGGGCTGCGTTACATCTACGGTAAATTGTGGGGTTTTCTGGAATACGCTTGTGCTGGCAACCTCCACCGCAACAGCGGCGACCTTGCTTGGCCTTTGCTTCGCACTGATTGTCACGCGCACCAGCTTTCCCGCGCGGCGCGCTTTGCGGTTGCTTACGGTGCTGCCCATCATCACGCCGCCCTTCGTCATTGGGCTTGGGCTGATCCTGATTTTTGGTCGTTCCGGCGTGGTGAACCAATTGGCCGATAGCCTGTTCGGGCTGCAACTTGGCCGCTGGATCTATGGCTATGATGGCGTGCTGCTGGCGCAGGTTTTCTCCTTCACGCCAACGGCCTTTCTGGTGCTGATCGGCGTGGTGGAAGGCATTTCGCCAGCCATGGAGGAAGCATCGCAAACACTGCGCGCCAGCCGCATGCGCACCTTCCGCGCGGTGTCTCTGCCCCTGATGCTGCCCGGCATCGCCAATGCCTGGCTGGTGGTTTTTGTTGAAAGCTTGGCCGATTTCGGCAATCCCATCGTGCTTGGCGGTTCCTTCGGCGTGCTGTCCACCGAAATTTTCTTTGCCGTGGTGGGCGCGCAGCAGGATTTTGGGCGCGCGGCGGTTTTGGCGGGGATCATGCTGTTGATCGCACTTTGCGCCTTCATCATCCAGCGCGTAGTGATTGGCAGCCGATCCTATGTCTCAATGACAGGCAAAGGCGATGTCGGCTTGCCCACGCAGCTGCCGGCACCCATCCGGCGCATCGCCTATGCGGTGGCGCTGCCTTGGGCCTTCCTCACCATCACGGTCTATTCCATGGCCTTAGCAGGAGGTTTCGTTCGCGTTTGGGGACGGGATTGGACGCCCACGCTTTCGCATTTCCAGCGTGCCTTCGCCTTGGAATGGACTAGCAGCGGCGCGCTGATGTTTTCCGGTGGCGCCTGGCATTCGCTATTCACCACCATCAAACTTGCCGCCATTGCCGCGCCCATCACGGCGGGGCTTGGGCTTCTGGCGGCCTGGGTGCTTTCGCGTCAGCGTTTTGTTGGGCGCACCGCTTTGGAATTTGCGCTGATGCTGACCTTCGCCGTGCCCGGCACGGTGATCGGTGTCGCCTATATCCTGACTTACAATATACCACCGCTGGAAATCACCGGCACCGCCATTATCCTTGTCGCCTGCTTCGTTTTTCGCAATCTGCCGGTTGGCGTGCGTTCCGGCCTTGCGGCAATGAGCCAATTGGACAAATCCCTGGATGAGGCCGCGATCACCTTGCGCGCTTCCACCTTCCGCAGCCTACGCACCGTGGTATTGCCGCTGCTGAAACCGGCCATCGTCACTACCCTGATCTATGCCTTCGTGCGCGCCATGACGACGGTTTCGGCGGTGATCTTCCTGGTTTCCGCGCAATATGAAATGGCGACGGTCTTCATCATCAACCGCGTCATCAATGGCGATTACGGGCTGGCCATTGCCTATTGCAGCGCCCTGATCGTGCTGATGATGGCGGCGATTGGGCTGATCAATCTGCTGGTTGGCCAGCGCCGCCTTGGCCGCAGACAAGCCGCGCCAGCCAGCGCGGAAACCATGGGAAGCCGCGCATGAACCAAACCCCCGGCACCGGCGCGGAAGTGCGGCTGGAAGGCATCGCCAAGCGCTACGGCAAGGTAGAGGCGGTGAAGCCGCTTGATCTCGTCATTGAAGGCGGCTCGCTTGTCACGCTGCTGGGGCCTTCGGGCTGCGGCAAGACCACCTTGCTGCGGATGATCGCGGGGCTTGAACAGCCAAGCGCGGGCCGCATCAGCATTGGCGGGCGCGATGTGACACTGCTATCCGCGGGCGAACGCAATGTCTCCATGGTCTTCCAAAGCTACGCGCTGTTTCCGCATATGAGCGTGCGGGAGAATGTGGCTTATGGCTTGATCTCCTCCGGGGTGGGCAAGAAGGATGCGGCTGAGCGCGCCGAGGCAGCGCTGACCACGGTCGGTCTCAGTGGTTTTGGTGCGCGGCTGCCTTCCGAAATTTCTGGTGGGCAGCAGCAGCGTGTTGCGGTGGCGCGTGCGCTGGTGCTGGAACCCGCCGTGCTGCTGTTTGATGAACCGCTGTCCAATCTGGATACCAGGCTCAGGCGCAGCATGCGCGAAGAAATCCGCGCCCTGCAACAACGCCTTGGCCTGACAGTTGTTTACGTGACGCATGACCAATCGGAAGCGCTCGCCGTTTCCGACAAGATCGTGGTGATGCGCAATGCGGAAATCGCGCAAAGCGGCCCGCCGGAAGCGCTTTATGCCAGCCCGGAAAATGTCTTTGTCGCGACCTTCATGGGTGAGGCGAATCACGTGCGCGGCGTGATTGAAAGCATCAGCGGCGACCACGCGCGCGTAGCGCTGGACGGCTTGCTGCTAGAATTGCCGAATCGCGGCCTGGCGCCAGGCCCCGTTGATGTGGTGATCCGCCCGGAAGCGATCCGGCTTGCGGAACAAGGCGCCGGCATTGCTGGGCGGGTATCGCGCGCAACCTATATGGGTTCGCATAGCGAATATCTCTTGGCGACACCGCTTGGCGAATTATTCGCGATCTTGCCGGAACGGCTGCGCCGGCGCGAACCGGGCAGAGAGGTTGTGGTGACTTTCGACCCGGAAGGGGTAGTGCTGGTGCGGCCGTAAGGAAGCGCTTGCAAGGCGCGGCCCGCTGCGCCACATCTCCGCCGGAGACGGCATAGTTAAAAAAAGGGAGCCAATCATGTTCAGAAAACAACTCGGCGCCATCGGCATGATGGCGGCAGTGCTGGCCTTCACGGCGCCAGAAGCCTCGGCCCAGGCCGCCTGTTCTTTCCGCGGGTCTTTGGATGACGCCTATTGCGATGCCAATCGTGATATGGTGGCCGATGTGCCGACGGATGCAGCGCGGCAGCGCGACCCCTCCACGCTGGTTTTCGCCTATACGCCCGTGGAAGACCCGGCGCTTTACGCGACACAATTCCGCCCTCTGCTGGATTATCTCGGCCAATGCGTGGGCCGGCGTGTGGTGTATTTCCAGGTCACCAGCAATGCCGCGCAGGTTGAAGCCATGCGGTCGGGCCGTTTGCACATTGCGGGTTTTTCCACCGGTCCCACGGCCTTCGCGGTGAACCTTGCCGGCGCGGTTCCCTTTGCGATCAAGGGGAATGCGCAAGCCTTTGAAAGCTATCGCGTGGTGACCGTGGTGCGTGCCGATAGCCCGTTTCAATCGCTGGCCGATCTGAAGGGCAAGCGCGTGGCGCATACTTCCGCCACGTCCAATTCCGGCAATCTCGCTCCCCGCGCCTTCTTTCCGGGGCAGGGGCTGGCGCCGGATACGGATTACCGCGTGGTCTATTCCGGCGGGCATGATCGCAGTGTCATGGGCGTGAATGCCGGGGATTATGATGCGGCGCCGGTGGCTTCTGATGTGTTCAATCGCATGGCGGCGCGTGGCCAGGTGCGGCGCGATAATTTCCGCATCATCTGGCAATCAGATCCTTTCCCGACATCTTCCTTTGCGCTGGCCCATGATTTGAAGCCGGAACTGGCCGAACGCATCCGCAAATGCTTCTTTGATTATCGCTTCCCGGAAGCGCTGCAACGCGATTTGGGCGGCAATGATCGCTTCTGGCCAGCGACCTATTCCGAAAATTGGGCGCCGGTGCGCGCGGTGGCGGATGCGGTGAATGCGCCCTACAACCGCGCGGCCTTCGATGCTGAAAGCCGCCGCGAATTGGAAGCAGAACAGCGCCGTAACCAACAGCGCCAGCAGCAACAACAGCAACAACAAGCCCCGGCGCGGCCGCAGTGACCAATGGGGCGGTGATGCAAGGGCTGGTTATCCGCAACCTAGTCAAGGAATATGTCCCGGGCACGCCTGTCTTGCGCGGGATCAACCTGACTATTGCAGCCCAGGGCATCACCGCCATTATCGGCCCTTCCGGCACGGGCAAATCCACGCTGCTGCGTTGTATCAATCAGCTGGTGGAGCCAACCCAGGGTGAAATCCGCCTGAATGGCGAGGATCTGGTGCCGCTGAAGGGCCGTGCGCTGCGCCTCGCTCGGCGGCGCATCGGCATGGTCTTTCAGGAATACAATCTGGTCGAACGGCTTTCCGTGATGGAAAATGTGCTGTCCGGCAGGCTTGGCTATGTTTCCTTCTGGCGCGCCTGGCTCCGCCGCTATGCCGAAGAAGATATCGCACGTGCCTTTGAATTGCTGGAAGCCGTTGGTCTGCCGGAACAGGCCACGCGGCGCGCTGATGCGCTTTCCGGCGGCCAGCGCCAACGCGTTGGCATTGCGCGCGCCCTAATGCAGCGCCCCGAATTGCTGCTGGCCGATGAACCGACCTCCTCGCTCGACCCGCGCACGGCGATTGAGATCATGGAATTGATGACGGGGCTTGCTACCTCGGCCCGCATACCGCTGGTGGTGAATATCCATAATGTGGATTTGGCGCGCCGCTTCGCGCAACGCGTTATCGGCATGGCGGGCGGCGAGATTGTGTTCGACGGTCCGCCAGAAAAGCTGGAAGCATCCCATCTGCGCCAAATCTATGGCGGCGAGGATTGGCTGTGACAGCAAGCAGCCTGCGCCAACGTGCCTTCCCGCCCCATTGGGGCGCACGCGCGGCGTTTGTCGCACTCGCGCTTTATGCCGCCTACGCCTTTGCGCAGCTTGATATCACCGCGGGCCGGCTGGCGATTGGGATGGGCGAAGCCGGGCGCTTTCTGGGCCGCATGTGGCCGCCCAATTTCGCGCGTTGGGAATTGCTGCTGGAAGGCTTGCTGGAAAGCCTGCAAATCGCGGTGATTTCCTCAGCGCTTGGCATTCTGTTGGCACTGCCGCTCGGCCTGATGGCCGCGCGCAACCTGTCCCCCTGGCCGCTTGCCATGGTCACACGCGGCTTCATCGCCTTTTGCCGCAGCCTGCATTACGTGATTGTCGCAATCCTTTTCGTGAAAGCCATTGGCTTCGGCGCCTTGGCCGGTGTGGCCGCATTGACCATCGCTTCCATGGGCTTCATCGCCAAATTATTCGCCGAAGCCATCGAAGAAATATCGATGAAGCAGGTGGAAGCCATTCGTGCGACGGGGGCAGGGTTTGGCGCGGTGCTGATCTATGGCGTGCTGCCGCAGGTGGCATCGCGTTTCGTCGGGTTTTCGCTCTATCAATTGGATTCCAATCTGCGCAATTCCACCCTGGTTGGCATTGTCGGCGCGGGCGGGATTGGCGGGACGCTTTTCGCCGCCTTCAAACGCTTTGATTATGATTTCGTCGCGGCCATTCTGCTAGCCATTATTGCATTGATCTTCCTGGCGGAAGTGATTTCCGGCCGCATCCGGGCGCTGCTCCGATGAATGCGCTGATGAGGGAATGGCAGCGCTATACGCCAGCTGAACGGTTCGGCCGCTGGGCAGCCTATTTCATCATTGTGCTGGCGCTGGTCTGGGCGGTGCGAGGCATTGAAATTATCCCTGAATTTCTGACCGATGCGCCGGAACAAATGCTCGATCTGCTGGCGCGGATGTGGCCGCCCGATCTTGGTCATTACCATCCGGCAGTGCATCAGGCGCTGATCGAGACGCTCCATATCGCAAGCCTGGGCACGCTTTTTTCCTTCATCTTCGCCGTGCCGCTGGCGCTGATGGCCGCGCGCAATATCTGTCCCTATGCGGGGTTGAATGCCTTGGCACAATTGCTGCTCGTAACGTCCCGTTCGGTGAACTCTCTCGTCTGGGCCTTGATTTTCGTTGCTATTTTCGGCCCCGGCGCGGCGGCGGGCACCTTTGCCATCGCCTTTCGTAGCATCGGTTTTGTGGGCAAGCTTTTGGCCGAAGCGCTGGAGGAAATCTCCCCCGGCCCGCTGGAAGCCTTGCGCGCCACGGGCGCCACCAACAGCCATGTCATTCTGAAGGGCGCCTGGCCACAAGTGGCGCCAGCCTTTTGGGGCGTGGCGCTGTTCCGTTGGGACATCAACATCCGCGAAAGCGCGGTGCTGGGCCTGGTTGGCGCCGGGGGAATTGGCGTGGTGCTGGATGATGCGATCAACTTTTTTCAGTGGGATCGTGTGGCGACGATTTTGCTTGCTATTCTTGTCATTGTTATTCTAGCGGAAATCATTGTCACCAAGCTTCGAGCGCGGTTGATCTGAGGTTGCAGGCGCCGCGGTCTGATCGCTGTTAGGCGTGAACGCTCTTCGGACGAAACTAGTGATTTGAGTAGCGAAATATTTCTGGCTCATCGTGACCCCAAGGAGAATGAGTATAGGGCCTATCAGTAATTTTGTGCGCGAGGTCGGTTTCGTACATCAAACCGTGAACCTGTCTGGACCTGCCACGGTTTTGTGCCGCTCCTTTGATCACCTATTGTGCAGCAAAGGAGACGGACCATGAGCACAGGCAGGACGGATGAATTTCGCAAAGAAGCGGTGCATATAGCGCTGACTATCCGGCGTCAGTGCCTATGGGACCAAATTGGCGATTTGAATAACGGAGGATTTCTGGCTCATCGTAACCCCAAGGAGAGTGAAGATGAGTCAGAAATCCTCCGCCCGACCCACGC
>JADCGG010000266.1 GCA_020249125.1 Roseomonas sp.
ATTTTCACACTGCGCCTGCCCTGGTTCCTGGGCGCGGATTTCTTTCTGCGCCATTTGCTGGATGGTGATGCGGCATCCAATACGCTGTCCTGGCGCTGGGTGGCGGGGCTGCACACCAAGGGCAAGCATTATGTCGCGCGGGCGGAGAATATCGCGCGCCACACAGGCGGGCGTTTCGCCCCGCATGGCGCCTTGAATGAAACGCCGACGCCCTTGCATGAACCCGATCCGCCCGCACCGCGCCCCATCCCTGCCCCGCCCGCGCCGCCGCCTGGCCCGGTAGTACTGTTGCTGCATGAGGATGATCTGCACCCCGAAAGCCTGCCGCTTTCGGGGCTTCAGGTGCAGCGCGTAATTGGCCTTTGCTGTCCCGCGGCGCGTTCCCCGCTTGGTGCCGCGCCGCTGGTGCAGCGCTTTGTGGCTGGCGCGCTGGAGGATGGCTTGCACCGCGCCGCGGGGCATTTCGGCGTGCCGGTTGGCCGCATAGAACTTGCTGATTTGCCTGATGTTTCAAGGCATGCGGCGATGGTGATGCCTGAAGCGCCGGTGGGTTGGGTGGCGGATGCCTTGCGCCCTTATGGCGTTGCGCCGCTGCGCCGCGCTTGGGATGCGGCGTGCTGGCCCTTGGCCGGGCGTGGATTCTTCCCCTTCGCGCAGCATATCCCGCGGCTTTGCGCGGAATTGATCACGGGCTGATGCTTAGGAAGAAGCACGCTTGCGAATGATTCTGTGGCTCTCAAGACGAGATATGACATCGGCAAAGAAAACGCGCATCACCTCCGCGTCGTTCGTACCATTCATAGGGGCGCCGACCTTATACGTTGCACTCCACAGAGTTCTTCTTCCCTCTCCTGTCAGAGTAACCATTACTCGCAAAGATGCTTGGCAGACCACATTCAAATTGCCGCATTCCACCATGGCACCAATTGGATTAAAGCTGAGGCTGGGAGCTCGATTGTTCGATCTGATATTTGGCTCAATATCAACATACTTCGACAAAGCAGCCTTGAAGTCGGACTCCACTCCTTGCCTGAGTAGCTGCTGAAGGAGCGGTACCTCAGATTGGGCCTTGCGCCTTGCAGGACCAAAGTCTCCTATTGGTCCATACGAAGCCGTGACGAGGCCGATGCTGGTGATTTGGGTGTCCAGGACAACAACACGCATCGCAACAAGCGATTGCGCTGGTATCGCGCCTACAGTTTCACGTTCCCGAAAAGAGGTGCATCCAGACAAAATAACAAGACAGAAAACAACAAAAAATTTTTCGTCTTAACACTCCTCCGATAATTTTTCGAAATCGCCTCATATTCGAAATCGCCTCATAAAAGTTCGAGGAGATTTCCCAACATGTCAAGAGAAATGAGAGGGCCTTCAACAGCGTGACCCAAACCGATTACGCGATCCCAGCGCGGCCTCAATCGTCGCTGCGTCCATCGAGGGAATCAAAAACCTCCTCGGCGCGCTTGAAGATTTCCTCGGCATTCTGGCGCTTTTCGGGATCGGTCTGCCGATCGGGATGATAGCGCCGGCGAAAGGCGCGGCGCACCTCCACAATCAGCCAAAGCGGCGCATTGGGGGCGAGATACACCCGCGCATGCTGGCTGGAATCTGCCGGCGTTTCCTTGAGCTTCTTCAGCTCCGCCTCGGCATCCGCCAGACGCTTGCGCAGCACGGCGATTTCTTCCGCGGCAATCGCCAGATAGCGACGCATCTCCTCAGGCGGCGCGCCACGGCCTGGCAGCTTGGTCAGGACATTGGCCAGCGCATTTTCAATCCGTCGCGCAATCAGCTTCGCGCGCGCGCCAGGGCGACGTTCCGTTTCAATCAATAATTGGGAAAGCAGAACGCGATCACCCTTGTGCTGCGCCGCATATTCGGCGAGCTGATCCAAGGGCCATTCCCTGAAGGGCCTTTCATTGGCCATCGCTACCCGGATTCCCCCTCCGAAAGTTACATGATGGCCAATCCCGCCATTGCTGGATAGGGGCAAGCCCGCTTCGCAGAAGCGCCACAATGGGCGAAACTGGCAACCCAGCCTTCCGGGAGACCAAACCATGCCCCCTGCCCTACCCCGCCGCGCCCTTTTGCTGGCCGCCGCCACAAGCCCGCTTGCCGCCCCGGCGCTCGCCCAGGCGCCCTGGCCCTCCCGGCCTATTCGCATCGTGGTGCCTTTCCCGCCCGGAGGTTCCAACGACGTTGTCGCCCGCCCGCTTGCCGAGCGTTTGCAAGCGCGCCTTGGCCAGCCGGTGGTGATTGAAAACCGCGCCGGTGCAGGTGGTGCGATTGGTGCCACCGCCGTCGCGCAATCAGCGCCCGATGGCTATACGCTCATGGTCTCATCTTCCTCCTTCGCCACAACCTCCATCACGCAGCGCGTGCCCTGGGGCGTGCTTGAGAATTTCACGCCGGTCGCGCTGCTCGCGCGCTCGCCCTTCATTGTGTTGGTGCATCCGGATTTCCCGGCGCGGAGCCTGGGCGATCTGGTGCGCATGGCGCGCGAAAGGCAGGGCGCGATTGACTATGGCTCCTCAGGCCCCGGCGGGATCAATCATTTCGTCACCGAATATTTTTGCCTGCGCGCGGGCATTCAGATGAACCATGTGCCCTATCGCGGCATGCCGCCGGCCGTGACGGATTTGGTTGCGGGACATATCCCAGTGCTGATCACCACCATGCCAAGTGCGGCAGGCGTGGTGCGCGAAGGGCGCGTGCGGCTTTTGGCCTATACTGCGCCGGGCGCGCCGGATGGTTCGCCCCCCGGTCCCACGGTGAAGGAAGCCGGGATTGATTATGAAAGCGATATCTGGTGGGGGCTGTTTGCCCCGCGCGGCCTGCCGGCTGAAATCCTGGCGCGCCTGAACGCGGAGGCCAATGCCGCCTTGGCGGACCCGGAAATGGCGAAGCTGTTGCAAACCGAAGGCGCGCGGCCATCGCCTGCAACACCGCAAGCCTTTACCGAAATCCTGCGCGTTGAACTCGCCCGCTGGCGCGAAGTGGCGGCGGCTGCGAATATCAAGCTGGATTGATCTGATGGCCGAGATGCATCGCAAGAATTTCGACCCCAGCGCCAAGGGCGCCATGGAGGGTGTGCGCGTTATTGACCTTTCCCGCCTGGTAGCTGGCAATATCCTGACCAAGGTGTTTGCGGATCACGGCGCGGAAGTGGTGAAGGTGGAACCGCCGGAAGGCGATACGCTGCGCGCCTGGCGCGTTGGCGGTGTGGAGACAAGCTGGAAGACGATTTGCCGCAACAAGAAAAGCATTTGTCTGGATCTGAAAAACCCAGAAGGCATCGCCGCCGTGCGCGCCTTGGCGCGCGATGCCGCGATGCTGGTGGAAAGCTTCCGCCCCGGCGTGCTGGAAGCCATGGGGCTTGATCCCGCTGATTTGCTTGCCGCCAATCCGCGCCTAGTGATCGCGCGGGTCTCCGGCTGGGGGCAGGATGGGCCGTATCGCCACAAGCCAGGCTTTGGCACTTTGGTGGAAGGCTATTCCGGCTTTGCCGCCATCAATGGTTTTGAGGATCGCGAACCCGTGCTGCCGCCCATGTTCATGGGCGATGCCTATGCCGGACTTTATGGTGCTGCCACCGCCATGATCGCGCTGCGCCATGCGGAAGCCACCGGCCAAGGGCAGGTGCTGGATATTTCCCTGTTCGAACCGCTGTTCAGCGTGTTGGAACCGCAAGTGGCGAATTGGCGCCTGACGCGCAAACGTAAACCTCGCACCGGCAGCCGCAGTACCAATACATCGCCGCGCAATGCGTATAAGACAAAGGATGGCGGCTGGGTCTGCCTTTCCGCGTCCACGCAGGGCATGACAGAAAAGCTGCTACGGTCCATCGGGCAGGAAGCGCTGATCACCGATCCGCGCTTCGCCAATAATCCGGCGCGCGTGCAGAATTGGCGGGAGTTGGATGCGATCATCGGCGGTTTCATCGCCGCGCGCGATTTGGCCGAGAATTTGGCGCATTTCGACAAGGCCGGCGTCACCATCGGCCCCATCATGGATACCGAAATGCTGGATAGCGACCCTTACGCCATTGAACGCGAAGCACTGATTGAAGTGCCGGATGCCGATATGCCGGGCGGCTGGCTGCCCATGCACGGCATGGTACCGCGGCTTTCGGGAACACCCGGCATTCTGGCGCGGCCCGCGCCCAGGCTTGGGGAACATAATGCGGAAATCCTGGAACCGGCTTTGGGCGCGGCGCAATTCCAGAAATTGCGCGAAGGCGGGGTGATACGCGGGCCTTGAACAACGGCCTATTGGCAGTTCAAGCGCGGGTAATCATTTCGTTGAATTGACGCTGCCAATACACCCCGAATATTTTTTATGATGGATCACACTGCTGCTGTGATATGTTAATAACCACACTTAAAAAGCGGAGCGCGGACGATGTTGGCTTACCTTTATTTGCTTCTTTTCAGCTTGGCTATTTGCCTACCAATTCGCGTCCAAGCGCAAACACCTCAGCGCGTGACAGTGGAAAATTTTGCACGCGCCGAAACTGACCATTATTTTGGTACCTATGTTGCACAAGGCGCTTTGGGACGCTTCTTTCACCTGCGCGACGTTACCCCGCTCGATCGCCAGGAAATCGTGCGCATGAATCGCGATACGCTCTATTCCTTGGCCATCATTGATCTTGATGCGGGACCAGCAACCATCGAATTACCCGATACGGGCGGGCGCTTCATGTCGCTTCTGCTGATTGATCAGGATCACTACAATCCGGCTGTTTACTATGCGCCCGGCAAGCACCGTTTCACGCGCGCCGAAATTGGAACACGTTATCTTGGCCTTGCGGTGCGCACCTTCCTTAATCCGAATGACCCCAGTGATGTGGCGGCGGCTCGCGCCGCGCAAGATGGGCTGCGGATTGAACAACCGGGCGGGCCTGGTCGCTGGGATCCAGCAAAATGGGATGCGGCTTCCCAGGAAGCGCTGCGCAAGGCCTTAAGCGAACTCGCTCCCTTCGCTGATTTCAAGAATGGCTTTGGCCAGCGCGGGCAGGTGGATCCAGTGGCGCATCTTGTTGCGACTGCAGCCGGTTGGGGCGGCAATCCATCGCATGCTGCGATCTATCTGCCTATCTTCCCGCCGCAGGCCAGCGCCAGCCAGGCTTGGCGCATGCGTTTCACCGATGTGCCAGTGGATGGTTTCTGGTCAGTTACGGTTTATGACCAGCGCGGCTTCATGGTACCCAATCCACGAAACGCAGTTGCCATCAATAATGTGACCGCACGGCGCGGGGCCGATGGCGCAGTTACCGTGCAATTCGGCGGCTGCACCGAAGCCATAGAAAACTGCCTGCCAATACCGCCGCAATGGAACGCCCTGCTAAGGCTTTACAGACCCAGAGCCGAGATTATCGAAGGACGCTGGATTGCACCGACACTTGAAGCCTTGCGGTAAACTATCCTCGAAATCGGGGGGCATTGGGGGCGCTACCCCAAACCCTCGTCGAAATTATGGAATTACATGAATGAAGATGTTTGATCTGACCGGCAAGATTGCGCTGGTAACGGGTTCCAGCCAGGGCATTGGCTTCGCGCTGGCCAAGGGGCTTGCGGAAGCGGGCGCACGCGTGATCATCAATGGCCGCGATGCCGCACGGCTGGCGGCGGCGCAGGCGAAACTGCGCGATGCCGGGATTGAAACCATCAGCCGCGCCTTTGACGTGACTGACCCTCAGGCGGTGGAGGACGCCTTCACCGAAATGGAAAGCGCGATTGGGCCGATTGAGATTTTGGTCGCGAATGCCGGCATCATGCGCCGCGCCCCGGCGGTTGAAATGCCGCCCGAAACCTGGCGTGAGGTACTCGGCACAAACCTTGATGGCGTCTGGTATTGCTGCCAGGCCGCTGGCAAGCGCATGGTGCCGCGCGGCGCGGGCAAGATCATCACCATCTGTTCCGTACAAAGCGAATTGGGCCGCCCCACCATCGCGCCGTATGCCGCAAGCAAAGGCGCGCTGCGGATGCTGACGCGCACGCTTTGCGCCGAATGGGCCAAGCATGGTGTCAATGTGAATGGCGTCGCCCCTGGCTACTACGCGACTGAACTGACCAGCGCCTTGGTGCAAAACGCTGAATTCAGCGATTGGCTTTGCCAGCGCGTGCCCGCCGGGCGCTGGGGCAAGGTGGAGGAATTGGTGGGCGCCACCGTCTTCCTTGCTGCCCCTGCCTCAGATTTTGTGCATGGGCATTTGCTGTATGTGGATGGCGGGATGACGGCGGTGGTTTAGAAACGGCTTCACATGAGGGGCAGAGGGCGCGCTACAACGTCAGCCGCATCGGCCACGCCAAGCGCCATCAAGATGGCTTGCGCAACACATTCCGCATGCTCGGCTTTCACGTCACCGACCAGGACGGACCGCATACCCATCAAACCTGCCCCAAGAACCAAATCCTGTGCGGCTGCAACGGACGTAAGGCGGAACCTGCCGATGGCTGTTCCTTCTGTCAGATCTCGTGTCAAATTGGACCGCATGGTTGTGCCGAGCGGTGCGGCCACCAAGGCAATCCGTACCACTGCCCATCCCCATACAGGGTCGCTGGCGGCCTTGCGGATATAGCCCCTGACGGCCCCGGCAAGTCTCTCAGCCGGGTCTGGACAAGAGCGTAGCGGCGCCAATTCCGCTTCGATCCGTTCCGCAACGGTAATGGCCACGGCTATGAGCAGATCTTCACGGCTTTCGAAGAAATTGTAGAAAGTCCCGCGCGCCAGGGCAGCTTCCGACGTGAAATCATCAATACTCGGCGCGTCAGGCCCAAGCCTAGCGAAGACCGCGAGTGCCGCTTCAACCAGGGCAGCCCGTGTTCTCTCTCGCCTTGCGCGTCCTATGGCGGCCCTGTTTGCGACCATAACTACCCCACGCTTTCCTCTGATCAAAAGGACGAATGGAAGGCTAACTATTTTTAATTGACAAATATGTCAAATTGACATTATCGTCATTTTATATGCTCTGCGAACCGCAGTCACTCTCCAAGTCCGAACAGGAGCAAGCCTTATGCCCCTTCGATCAAATGCCTTTCGTGCTTCACGGCGCGCCATTTTGGCGGGGGCGGGTGCAATTGGTGCCGCTGCCGCAGGATTAGGCGATGCCGGCCACGCCAAGGCGCAGTCTGTTGCGGCGCCGGCACTTGCACTTCGCGGGGGCGGTCAACGGCAGCCCAATCTGCTGTTTATTTTTACGGACCAGGAACGCTACGCGGCACGCTGGCCGTCCGGCCTTTCCTTGCCGGGCCACGAACGCATGGCACGGCACGGCGTGACGTTTCACGCGCATTATTGCCCGGCGGTGATGTGTACTTCCTCACGCGCAGTTCTGATGACAGGACTGCAAACGCCAACCAACCGGATGTTTGAAAATACCGATGTTCCCTGGGTGAATCGCCTTGCACCCGACATTCCGACCATTGGGCATATGTTGCGGCAGGCCGGCTACTACACGGCCTATAAGGGCAAATGGCATCTGAATGACAGTTTTGACAGTGCCGAACCCGAACGGCTGTTCACCAAGGAAATGGATGAACACGGCTTCGCCGATTACAATGGCGTCGGCGATATCATCGGCCATGCCTTGGGGGGCTACCAATTCGATCATCTGATTACGGGCAGCGCCGTCACCTGGTTGCGTCGGCATGGCCGTGTTTTGGAAGATGAAGGCAAGCCTTGGGCTTTATTTGTCAGCCTGGTTAACCCTCATGATGTTATGTTTTTCAATACGGACCTTGCAGGCCAGGCCGTGCAAGATAGTGGCACCCTGATGCAACGCCCGCAGCGGGCGCCGGATCACGCGCTGTATCGCGCGACCTGGGATACACCCGTTCCCGCAACGCTCACCGAAGCTTTCGACAAGCCCGCCCGCCCCGCCGCGCATGGCGAATTTCAGCGCATGTGGGATATTGTTCTTGGCCATATCCCGCCTGAGCCCGAGCGTTGGCGCCGATTTCATGACTACTACATCAATTGCATTCGCAATGTGGATAATTCCCTAGCCGCCATGCTGGCCGAACTTGATTTGTTGCGGCTGAGTGATCGTACTTCCGTGATCTTCACTTCTGATCACGGGGAAATGGCAGGCGCGCATGGTCTGCATGGCAAGGGCCCCTTTGCGTATGAGGAAACAACCCATCTGCCGCTTTACATCACCCATCCCGATGTTCGTGGAGGCCAGGATTGTCGCGCGCTGTCCGGGCATATTGATCTTGTGCCGACCTTGTTGGCGATGGCAGGTGTTGAATCGGGGCGGGTGGCGGAACTCGCGCGGCGGGATCTGCCTGGGAAAGATCTTTCGCCGCTGCTGACGAATCCTGGCGCAGCCGGCGTGCATGCCGCGCGGGACGCGGTGCTTTTCACCTATAGTGGCCTTAGCACCAATGATGCGGCGCTTTGGCAAGCGGTGGCGCGGGCGCGCGCTACAGGGAAGGACCCGAAGGAAGAACTGCGCAACCAGGGTTTTGTGCCAGACCTGAACAAGCGCGGCAGTCTGCGTTCTGTCTTTGATGGCCGATACAAATTCACCCGCTATTTCGCGCCAACCCAGCGCCATCGCCCTGATAATTTGGATGAGCTTTATCGCCGCAATGATGTGGAACTTTTCGATTTATCCCAAGATCCAGGTGAAACGCGCAATCTGGCTGCCGACCGAACAGCCAATGCAGCGTTGATCCGGACCATGAGCGATAAGCTTGAACGCGTGATCAGCGCTGAAATTGGCGTGGATGATGGGCGGGAAATGCCCGATTTCCCGAAAATTGAATGGAGCCTCAGTCGCGCCGACCTTTGAATGGCCTTTTGTTTTTCCAATCTTCCGTCATTACTCAACCCGCCCGCGCGATGAGCTTCTTCGCGCGCTCCACAATCGGCTTGTCAATCATGTCGCCTTCAAAGGCGACCGCGCCCTTGCCTTCCGCCAGCGCGGCGTCAAAAGCCGCGACCAGGCGCTTGGCGCGTTCAACTTCTTCGGGCCGTGCGCCATATTCGTCATTGATGATGGCAACCTGGGATGGATGCACGCAGGAAGCACAGGCAAAACCAATGGCTCGCGACCGACGCAGCATGGCGCGGTAGCCATCAAGGTCCTTGAGCCCCGCCACCGTGCCAATGAAGCCAAGCGGCAGAATGCCGGCGGCCCGCGCGGCGATCAGCCCAAGGCGCTTGGGCAAATCCAGTGCATCCGGCGTGGGTTCGGCGCCAAGATCGGTCGCCAAATCCTCTCCACCCACACCAAGCGCCACAATGCGCGGATCGGCGCCCGCAATCGCATCCACTTGCCGCAGCGCCGCCGCGTCTTCGATCAGCACAATGAAGCGCAGCGAACCGATGGCGCGCCCCGTCGCAGCTTCCGATTCGGCGGCGAGTTCCGACAGCAGCCGCACATGATCCGCGCCCATCATCTTGGTGCAGATCACGGCATCAGCACCTGCTGCCACGGCGGCGGCGATATCATCGGCGGCCATACGCAGCGCGCGATTGATCCGCACCACAATATCCGCGCCATTCCGCCGCGCACTGGTCGCAGCAGCTGCAAGCCCAGCCCGTGCACGGGCTTTGGCATCGGGCGCCACGCCGTCTTCCAAATCAAGAATGATCGCATCCGCGCCGCGTTCCTGCGCCTTGGCAACGAAGCGTTCCTCGCTGGCCGGCACGTACAGCAGCGAACGCCAATTCGGCAGGTTGCTGGTCATGGCAGCATCTCCGACCCCGGCACAATGCCTTTGGGCAGGCTTGCGGCGTGGCGCGCGACCTCTCCGGGGCGGGCGAACCAAATCTTGTCTCGCTGCGTCAAAATATGCTGCATGGCGCGGCGGAAGGGGCGTAGGCGGAAGGGCTGGCCGATGATGAAGGGGTGCAGCACGATGGAACACACCAGCGGCATATCACGCGACCGATCCAGCATTT
Source organism: Roseomonas sp. (assembly GCA_020249125.1). Classification (GTDB taxonomy): domain Bacteria; phylum Pseudomonadota; class Alphaproteobacteria; order Acetobacterales; family Acetobacteraceae; genus Neoroseomonas. Next base: position 9,913 of record JADCGG010000266.1, read on the forward strand.
CATCGAATTGATCCACCACCATATCGGCGAAATCCCGCGCCGCCTGCTGGCGGAAAATGGCGACGGGGCTGTCATTCACTTCCACCGAATAGGGCACGGAAAGCATCGGCCCGGCGCGGGTTGTCATCCAGAAGGGCTGGTCATCCGCCGGCCAATCCATGACATAGATGAAGCCTTCTTCCTTGAGCAGATCAAGCGTTGAAGCGGATTGCGTGATGTAGGGCCCAAGCCAGCCAGCCGGCGCCTTGCCAGTTTGGCGAATAATCGCGTCTCGGCTTTCGGCGATCAGGCGGCGTTCATCATCTTCGAACAGAATATCCTGCCTTTCGGCATTGGTGCGGCCATGGCCGATGAATTCATCGCCGCGCTTCATCAAAGCAGGCGCGATTTCCGGGCAGGTATCCAAAACCAGCCCATTCACATTATGCGCACAGGGCAGGTCATATTCATCGAACATGGCCAGCATGTTCCAAAGCCCGACGCGATTGCCGTAATCCCGCCAAGCGTAATTGCGCTGGCTTTGCGGCGCGGCCGCACCCGTGCTGTCACTGCCAAGCCCAGCGCGAAAGGCAAAAGCTTCGATGTTGTTGCACAGCACCACCGCAAGCCTGCTGCCATTGGGCCATTCATAGGTCGGGCGATGCGGGATGGCACTATGCTGATAGCGCCCATGGGTTGGCAGTTTCATGGCCGGTCTCCGATACTTTGCCGGCGACGCTAAGCCTGAGGCCTGCCCCCGTCAAAGCACCCCACCCCCTTTGCAGCCCCGCCCGGCCCTGGGCTATCCTTTCCGGGAAATGCGGAGGAATGGCTGATGCCAGACGGGAGTGCCACGGACCGGATCGCCTATTCGGCGCCGATCGGCGATGAGGTGAAGACAACCACCTGCTATATGTGCGCCTGTCGCTGCGGCATTCGCGTGCATCTGAAGGATGGCCGCGTTCGCTACATTGAAGGCAATCCCGATCATCCGGTGAATAAGGGCGTGCTCTGCGGCAAGGGCAGCGCCGGGATCATGACGCAATATAGCCCGGCGCGCTTGCAAGCGCCCTTGAAGCGCATCGGTCCCCGCGGTTCCGGCGACTATGCCGAGATTTCCTGGGATGAGGCGATGGAAATCGCCACCAGCGCGCTGCGAAGGGTGCGGGAAACTGACCCGAAGCGCTTGGCTTTCTTCACGGGACGCGACCAATCGCAATCGCTGACGGGGTTTTGGGCGGCGCAATTCGGCACGCCCAATTTCGCCGCGCATGGCGGGTTCTGTTCGGTCAATATGGCCGCCGGCGGGCTTTACACCATTGGCGGTTCCTTCTGGGAATTTGGCGAACCGGATTGGGAACGCGCGAAATATCTGCTGATGCTGGGCGTGGCCGAAGACCATGATTCCAACCCGATCAAAACCGGGCTTGCGGCGCTGAAAAAGCGCGGCGCCAAGGTGGTTTCCGTCAATCCGGTGCGCACCGGCTATTCCGCCGTGGCCGATGAATGGGTGGGCATCCGCCCCGGCACGGATGGGCTTTTCGTCATGGCGCTGATCCATGAATTGCTGCGCACGGATCGCGTGGATGCCGAATTCCTGGTGCGCCACACCAACGCGCATTGGCTGGTGGTGCGCAATCCAGGTGGCGCGGATGATGGGCTTTTCGCGCGTGATGCCGATGGCAAGCCGCTCGCCTGGGACCGCGCGCGCGGCGCGATGGATGCCGCCGCGGCTGATCTTTCTCCTGTGCTGGTTGGCGATTTTGCGCTGCCGGATGGGCGCAAGGCGCGCCCGGTATTCCACCTGATGGCCGAACGCTATCTGGGTGAGGAATACGCGCCGGAAGCGGTGGCGGAACGCTGCGGGCTGGATGCGGATCGCATTCGCCGCATCGCTGCTGAAATGGCGGATGTCGCCTTCAACCAAACCATCACGCTCGATCAGCCCTGGACGGATACGCTGGGCCGTCGGCATGAAAAAATGGTGGGTCGGCCTGTCGCGTTGCACGCCATGCGCGGCATCAGCGCGCATTCCAACGGCTTTCATACCTGCCGCGCACTGCATATTCTGCAAATGCTACTGGGCGCGATAGATACGCCTGGTTCCTGGCGCTACAAGGCGCCTTTCCCTCGGCCCATCCCGCCGGGCCCCGGCCCTGCCGGCAAGAATTCCAAGCCGAATACGCCGCTCGCCGGCAATATCCTGTCCTTCACGCATGGGCCGGATGATTTGCTGGTCAATGATGATGGCTCACCCATTCGCATTGACCATTCATTCTCATGGGAAGCGCCGCTTGGTCTGCATGGTATGATGCATACCGTGATCGGCAATGCGGCGAAGGGCGATCCCTATAAGATTGATGTGCTGTTCATGTTCATGGCGAATATGGCCTGGAACAGCGCGATGAACCCGCTTGAGACGATTGAATGCCTGACCGCCAAGGATGAGGCGGGCGATTACGTCATCCCAACCGTGATCTATTCCGATGCGTTTTTCAGCGAAACCGTGCCCTATGCGGATCTCATCCTGCCGGACACGACTTATCTGGAACGCTGGGATTGCATTTCCATCCTTGACCGTCCGATTGGGTCTTCGCATGGGCCGGGTGATGCCATTCGCCAGCCGGTGCTGAAGCCGGATCGTGATGTGCGGCCCTTTCAGGATGTGCTGATTGAATTAGGCGCACGGCTTGGTCTGCCCGCTTTCACAAAGGAAGATGGCAGCGCGCGCTTCAAGGATTACGCGGATTACATCGTCAATCACGAACGCATGCCGGGCGTGGGCCCGCTTGCCGGTTGGCGTGGGGAAGATGGCAGCGCGAAGGGTGTGGGCAAGCCCAACCCGGACCAATTGCAGCGCTATATCGAAAATGGCTGCTTCTGGCGGCATGATTTCTCAGCCGAGGAAAGCTACTTCAAGCATTCCAACAAGCTCTATCTGGAAAACGCCAAGGCGATGGGGTTGATTGGCAAGTCTGATCAGATTGTCTTGCAAATCTGGTCGGAACCCTTGCAGAAATTCCGGCTGGCCGCCGAAGGCCATGGCGCGAAGCAACCACCAGAAGCGCTGCGCGAAAGGGTGCGGAGCTACTGCGACCCGCTGCCCATTTGGTACACACCGCTTGAACAGGAAGCGCATGATGTGGCGGGCTTCCCGTTCTCCGCCGTCACGCAGCGGCCCATGGCGATGTATCATTCCTGGGGTTCAATGAATGCCTGGCTCCGGCAAATCCATGGCGCCAATCGGCTGTATATGAGCCGCGCCAAGGGCGAGGCGATGGGCATCGCGCAGGATGATTGGGTCTGGGTGGAAAGCCGCAATGGCCGCGTGAAGGGTCAGGTGACGCTGATGGAAGGCGTGAACCCAGACACCGTTTGGA
>JADCGG010000267.1 GCA_020249125.1 Roseomonas sp.
CTCCTGACCCTGCCAGAAGGGGCGGAGCCAAGCCTCGGCCAGGGCCATGACATCGCTTTGCGCGGCCAGAAACACCTGCCAGCGGCAATGGTTCAGCGCGGCCTGGAAATCCGCATTGCCGAAGAAAGCCTTCTCATTCCGCCCAATCTTGACCCGGCAATAATCCAGCACCGTCTTTTGCGCCACAAAGGCGCCCTGGCGGTGCAGAAATGCCCCAAAAGCCTCTGGTTCCGGGGAGGGCGGACTGCCCAGCAAGCGGCGGAGAAAGCGCATCGGGGGCTGAAATCCTCAAAAAAGTTTGTTGCAGCTATATTAACACCATGTTATCGCCGCCACTGAATCGGGCTGTCAAATGCCCGAATCGTGTCACGCATGGTCGTGACAAGGGCAGGTCAACAGGTCGTTCCCCAGGGACGATCATCGGAGGAGGCAATTTAATGCCATTGGTTGAATCTGGGGGTGCGCCGTCCAATACGGAAGCCCCCGCGGTGGATAAGGCCACCGCCGCGGCCCATTGGGCCAAAACATCCAGCCTGATGCTGCTCGTTTTGGGCATTTGGTTCTTCGCAAGCTTCGTAGTGCATATCTTTGCCCCCTCGCTCAACAGCATTCGCATTCTGGGCTTTCCCTTGGGCTTCTACATGGCCGCTCAGGGCAGCCTGATCATCTTCGTCGTCGCTCTCTTCTGGTTCGGCAAGCGCCAGAATGAAGTGGATGAAGAATTCGGCGTGCAGGAGGATTGATCCCATGAGCGGAGCCTCCAAGGAAAAGGATCCCTTTATCGCCTCGCTCGGCAAGATTTATGCCGGCTATACGGGCGGTTTTGCGGTTTTCGTTGTTCTGATCGCCATTCTTGAACAGATGGGCGTGCCGGATCGCATTCTCGGCTATCTGTTCGTGGGCCTCACCATCGGCGTCTATGCCTATATCGGCATCATCAGCCGCACCCAGGCGGTGGCTGAATATTACGTCGCTGGTCGGCGCGTGCCCGCGCTTTACAACGGCATGGCCACGGGTTCGGACTGGATGTCGGCGGCAAGCTTCATCGGCATGGCGGGCAGCCTTTATGCCCTTGGCTATGGTGGCTTGGCCTTCATCCTGGGCTGGACTGGCGGCTATATGCTGGTGGCGATTCTGCTCGCCCCCTATCTGCGGAAATTCGGCCAATACACGGTCCCGGACTTCCTCGGCGCGCGGTTTGGCGGCAATGCGGCGCGCCTGATCGGCGTTATCGTCCTGATCACCGCGTCCTTCGTTTATGTTGTGGCGCAGATCGTGGGCGTTGGCATCATCACCCAGCGCTTCCTGGATGTGTCCTTCGGCGTCGCGGTCTTCGTGGGCCTTGCGGGCATTCTGGTCTGCTCCATGCTGGGCGGAATGCGTGCCGTTACCTGGACACAGGTGGCGCAGTATATCGTGCTGATCATCGCGTATCTGATCCCGGCCTTCCTGATGTCGGCCAAGATCACCGGCGTGCCGTTGCCTCAGGTCATGTATGGCTTTGCGCTGGAAAGGATTGCTGATCTGGAAAACGGCTTCCGGGCTGCGGGCATGACCCCGCCGCCAGGCGTGACCGGCTGGCATTCCGCGCCGTTCATCGGTGCGAATGGGCAGTTCAATATTCAGGCTGCGGTGAACTTCTTCGCGCTGGTGTTCTGCCTTATGGTCGGCACGGCGGCGCTGCCGCACATCCTGATGCGTTACTTCACCACGCCTTCGGTGAAGGAAGCGCGCCAGTCCGTGGCTTGGTCGTTGTTCTTCATCTTCCTCCTTTACTTCACGGCACCGGCCTATGCAGCCTTTGCCAAGGTGGAAATCTATCAGAACATCATCGGCCAACCGATCGCGAGCCTGCCGGACTGGATCAAGAATTGGCAGATCGTCTCCCCCTATGGGGTGCCGTGGATCAATATTGTTGACGTGAACCGAGACGGCATCCTGCAATGGAATGAATTCCGCATTCATCCAGACGTGGTGGTGCTGGCTACACCGGAAATCGCGGGCCTGCCCTATGTGATCGCGGGTCTGGTGGCGGCGGGTGGTCTGGCCGCGGCGCTCTCCACCGCGGATGGTCTGCTGCTGGCACTCGCCAACGCGCTGTCGCATGACGTGTACTACAAGATGATTGACCGTAACGCGCCGACCGCGCGCCGCTTGGTCATCTCGCGTGTCCTGCTGCTGATTGTGGCTTTGGCCGCGGCCTGGACCGCAGGCAATGCGGGGGCGGATATCCTGTTCCTGGTTGCCTGGGCCTTCTCCATCGCTGCCGCCGGCTTGTTTGCGGCGCTGGTGATGGGGGTCTGGTACAAAAAGACCACCAATACCGCCGCCTGCGTCGGCATGGCTGTGGGTTACGTGCTGACCTTCGGTTATTTGATCCATTCGGAATGGTTCGGGCTGGATTTCGTCCAGTTGTTCGGATCGAAGGATGCGATCATTGCTGCGGCGCGTCAGGTTGGATCCATCAACCAGAACTTCACCTCCGCTGAATTGCGGGCGGAAGCGGCGGCGATCCTAGCCAATACCGCAGCGGTGAAGGATGGGGCGCTAGCCTGGTTCGGGGGCATCATCGGTATTCCGACTGATACCGTGGTGCTGCGCAACCGCGTGGTGGGGCGGCTCTGGGGGATCAATAACATCTCTGGCGGCATCATCGGCGTGCCGGTGTCCTTCTTCACCATCTGGCTGGTGTCCAAATTCACCGAGGCACCGAGCCAGGCGATGCAGGATTTCATTGACGATATCCGCATTCCGAAGGGTGGTGTGCGTCTCGCTGACAAGCGCGAGGCGGTGGAATAACCAAGCTCCGCCCTGGCGGAGAAACTTTGGGGCGGTTGCGGTAACGCAGCCGCCCCATCATTTAGGCTCCCATGGAAAGCAATTTCATCCTCGGCTATCTGCCCTTTTGGGTGGTGACCTATTTCCTGGCGCTGACCGCTTGGGGCTGTCTGGGGCGCTTCATGATGCAATTCTTCATGACGCCGACCAACAGCAATTACATCTGGCGCGGCTTTCAGATGCTGACCAATTGGGCGGTCTGGACCGCCGAGCGGCTGGTGCCTTCCTATGTCTCCCCGCCCTTTCTGCCGCTGGTTGCGGCCTTTTGGCTTTTCGCGGTGCGGATGATCTTTGGGCTATTGATGGTGGGGCTTGGCTATGCGCCGCGCATCAGCCCGCCGGGGGCGGGGTAGCCGCCATGATGACCCCGCAAAACCTTTTCGTCGCGACAGTTGCCACCTGCCTGCTGAATGGCATGATCAGCCCCACCCTGCCGATTGTCTGGCATCTGTACCCCGTCTGGCTGCCAGAGCTTTTGCCGCCGACCAGGGAGGTTGTCTATTACGGTGCCTCGCTGATCGTCTCGACCGCGACGCTGTTGCTCTCTGCCGTGCCGGCTGCGATCTCTGAGCGGCTTGGCCTTGGGCTCGAACGGGCGATGATGGTCTGGTTCGGCATGGCACTTTTGCTGGTGTTGCTCGGTTTGGGGTGAAACTAGCGTCAGGCAATAGCGTGTTGTGAGCCAGGCGTAACTTGGTTTAGCCTTGATGCCGCGTCGCCGGGATGATCCCGGCGCTGCGTACGGAAGGGCCAAGTCTTGGAACGGCTTGAGGCAATGGCTGATCTGGTCATCCGCCGCGCGCTTGGCTTCGCAAGCCTCGCCATCGTGCTCGTCTTTCTGTCGCTTACCTTCCAATGGGCCTTGGCGCTCCGTTCCGGGGCGATGCTGGTCACGTTGCTTTGGCTGATTGTGCTGCTGAAACTCGCCTATGTGCCAAGCCAGGATATGCGCCATAGCGAGATTTGGCTCATGGTGGCGGAACGCCATTCCCCGGATGCGCTGCCGATGCAGAACGCGATGCGCCAGGCCTTCGCAAACCGGCTGCGCTGGCATGCGGATAGGATCGGCGCCGTCGCGATCTGCCTTTGGGGAGTTTATTTGCTGGTGAGTATAGTGACCTGAGGGGCGTGTTTTCTCCCGCCCCGCCCAAGAAATTTGCGGCGACGCCGCAAAAGTGATTTCCTCAACTGATACTGCGCTGCCCGATCAGCCGATGCAGGCCGTCCGGTCATATCGCCCGATCACCTCAAGCCCGTGAGCCTTTCAGACATGAAGAAGCCGCCCGAAGCCACCCCGGCAAGATTGCTTGAAGCGCTTGAGTTACTCAAAAAGGGAGAGCTTGCAGGCGCCGAGGCGATTTGTCTTCGGATCCTCAGGCGTCAAGCGCTTCACCCCGACGCGCTGCATTTTCATGGCTTGATCGCGATGCGGTCCGGCCGCTTTGATGAAAGTGTCATCCGTCTGAAGCGCGCGGCAGCAGTTGCGCCAAAAAACGCCGATGTTCACGCCAATTTGGGGATTGCCTTGATGGGGCTGGGCCAAAAAGAGCAGGCTGCTGCAAGTTTTGAGCGCAGCTTGGCTCTGAACCCAAACAAAACGGACACAAGGTTCAACCACGGCTTGGTTCTGTTCCAAATGGGACGCTACGCAGATGCCATCAGTTCCTTTGATTTTGTCATCAGTCGAAGAACGGATCATGCGGAAGCCCATTACCATCGCGGTTACGCGTTAAGCGAGCTTAACCGATTAGAGGAAGCCTTGGCTGCGCAGCAGAAAGCACTTGGCCTGCAACCGGCTTCTGCCGTTTTCTTGTCTGCCACGGCAGCCACGCTGTGCCTTTTGAAAAGATACAATGAGGCTGAGCCTTTCATTCAAAAGGCCCTGGCAAGCCAGCCCGGCATGGAATTGCCAATATTGTGCCTTGTGGATGTCCTTCGTTTTCGTGGTGAGCTTCAGGAAAGCCTTGAGGTTGCGGAAAAACTCATCGTGAAAAACCCTGCGTCTTTGCAGGGGCACATCTGGCGTAGCAAGATCCTCATCCTGCTGGGGCAGCCCGAAAAAGCCCTTGATCTTTCGGCTTTTTCACGAAACATCGCGCCCCATGATCCAATCACCCATGTCAATCACGGCTTTATCCTGGCCGCGCTGAACCGGCCTGAAGAAGCGCTTGTCTTTTACGATCGGGCGCTTGAGTTGAAACCTGATGACCTTGACGCAAGCTACAACCGGGCCTTTGCCTTGCTGGTTCTTGGACGGTTGGAAGAAGGCTGGCGCGCCTATGAATGTCGCCATGCGCGGCAAAATACGGCATCGGTTCGCAACTATCCTCAGCCCCGGTGGTCAGGCAAAGAGCAGATCAAAAATCGCCGCCTTTTCGCTTATCACGAACAGGGCTTGGGTGACACCATTCATTTCAGTCGCTACGCCCTTCTGGCTGCGGCGGCCGGTGCGCAGGTGTTGCTCTCGGTACAAACTCCTCTCAAGCGTCTCTTCAGAAATTTTCATCCATTGGTCACAATCCTTGATCAGAACGAAGCGCCGCTTGATTTCGATCTGCATTCCCCGCTGCTCAGCCTGCCGCTCGCCTTTGAAACCACGCTTCGGAATATTCCGGCATGGCCCAATGGCTATCTGAGTGCCCCCATTGAGGAAACAGCGCGGTGGGTTCCGCGCTTGCCAATGGGGCGGCGGCGTATCGGGCTAGTCTGGAGTGGTAGCCCGATTCATACCAATGACGCCAATCGTTCTGTGGCGCTTGCGCGGCTATCGCCGCTGTTTCGATCGGGTGATGTCTGGGTTTCGCTTCAGAAGGAGGTACGCGCATCTGACCGGAATGCGTTGCACGCCTCTGGCCTATGTGATCTGACCGCTGAGCTTACTGATTTTGCGGATACGGCGGCCCTGATCGCTGCGCTTGATCTGGTGATTACGGTGGATACTTCGGTCGCCCATCTGGCCGCAGCCCTTGGGAAACCCGTTTGGCTCATGCTGCCTTTTGCGCCGGATTTCCGGTGGCTGCTCGATCGGGATGATTCGCCATGGTATCCAAAGTTGCGCCTATTCCGGCAAAATCGCCCTGGCGACTGGGACGATGTTGTCACGCGAATCAGCGCGGCGCTCCAGAGCATATCGCATTCAGATGGAATCATCTGAATGCGTGAAGATGCTCGAAAAACAAAAGACCAGAGCATATCGCATTCAGATGGAATCATCTGAATGCGTGAAGATGCTCGAAAAACAACAAAATAGAGCGGGTTGCGTGAACCGATGTTAACGCGACATACCTGAGCCCTGAAGGCGCGTGTTTGGCCTTATTGAACGCGGATGCCAGCATCGCGAATGATGGGTGTCCAGCGGTCAATCTCTCCCTGAATATGCGCAGCGAAAGCCTCGGGCGTGCCGCCCGCCACAACAGCGCCTTGCTGGCGCCGCAGGGTTTCAGCAATCTCGGGCTGCGCCAAGATCGCGTTGAAGGCGGCATTGGCCCGCGCAACGATATCAGCGGAGAGTCCCGCTGGCCCGACCAAGCCATACCATAACGACCCGGTGACCCCTGGCACGGTCTCGCTCATGGTCGGCAGATCGGGCAAGCCGGTAAAGCGCTGCGGCGTGCTGACTGCGACCATCCGCACCGTCCCAGCCTGCAGGAATGGTGCCGCGGAGGAGATGGAGGTGACAGTCAGATCAACCTCGCCCTTTGCGACGGCAGCGACCATATCTGCCCCGCTGCGGTAAACCACATGCAGCATTTCCATCCCGCCGCCGGCGCGGCGTTGGAGCAATTCCATCGTCAGATGGCTGATATGGCCAGCGCCAACACTACCAAAGCTGAACCCGCCAGGCTTTGCCTTCGCAGCGTTCAGAATGGCGGCAAGTCCCCGTTCGGTCAGCGTGCTGCGTGCCACCAGAATAAGCGGCATATCCGCGAGAAAGATGATCGGCGTAAAGGCGCGCCGCGGATCATAGGGCAGGTCCCGATACAGCTCATGCGCCAGCGCACCTGAAGCCAATTCGCCCATCAGTAAGGTGCTGCCATCAGGCCGCGCCTGGGCAACATGCGCCGCGCCTATCGTCCCACCTGCGCCGGGGCGGTTATCCACGATGATGGTCTGCCCATTGCCAAGGGCGGGGAAATGCGGCGCCAGGATACGGATCAGGATATCAATCGCCCCACCAGGGCCAAAGGGCACCACCACGCGCACCGGCCTGTCGGGCCAGCTTGTGGCTTGGGCCAGGGCAGGGTGGCCCAGGCCTGAAAGACTCAGGGCCAGGGCTGTTCCCTGAAGGGCAAGTGACCGGCGGCACTGCATGGCTTCTTCCTTCTGCTGTGGGCTTCGCCTCTTTTTCAGGATGTCAGCCTGCTTTTTCCCCGCCAGAAGCGCAAGGTTTCGGTGCAATCAGGTTGCGGCCTGCTCAGGCTTTCTGTTGCAGCGGCTGGGCGCCGGGATACTTGCCCTTCGACATAAAGTTACTTATTTGTCACCAAAGAGACACAAACACATGAGAAGCCATCATGGCTTCAGCGGGTCATGTCAAGAACAGGGAGACAGGGGATGAAGGATCAATTCAAGGGCAAGCCTGAAGGGGTTGAAATGGCGCTGCTCTTCGGCGGTATCGCCTTGGTGCTGGCGGCCTATTTCCTGCCGGCTGTAACCTTTTCAGGGCAGCGCGGCGCGGCGGTGCATGGGCTTTCCATTTTCAGCAAGCTGCCGCTGATGAGCGCGCTTGCCTTTATCGGCATGGCGGCGGCGGTGGCGACCCGTTATGTGTCGTCATTCGAAAAATACGCCGAACAGGCGGCAGTCGTGGCCATTCTGCTGGTGCTGGCACCTGCCCTGATTGGCTTCATGATGGCTTTGGACCCCTGGACTGGGCTGCGCCAGACCATGCTGAAAATGGCCAATGCGCGGACCGTCAAGGTGGACCCGGGCTTTGCCTATTTCCCGCTTTTTGCGGGTGCGACGATGATGGCCTATTCGCTGCGCCGGCGTATGCGCCGTTCCGCAGAGGCCGCTATCCCGGCCTGAGGCGTAAAATCCAAGCTTGTCATGGCGCGGGCGCCTTTTGGCCTTCACGCCATGGCTTTCGTTTAGGCAGGATCGATAGGACCACGGCGCCAGCACCAGACCGGCGCTACGGCTTTAATCGCCTGCCTGACCAGCGCGCCCTTTCACTTCTGGACGGAAGCGGCCCCGCGCGTTACCACCCTGGCCCATGAGCCCCGCCGCTATCATCCTCGCCGCCGGTCTTGGGACGCGCATGCGGTCCAACCTGCCCAAGGTGCTGCACCCCTTGGCGGGGCGGCCCATGATCCAGCATTTGATCGGCGCTTGCGAAGCCGTGTTCGGGCGCATTGTTGTTGTGGTCGGCCCGGATATGTCAGTTTTGGAAGACGCGGTCGCACCGCGCGAAGTGGCGGTGCAGCGCGAGAGGCTCGGCACCGGTCATGCGGCGCTGCAGGCCGCCCCCTTGCTGGGCGGGCATCAGGGTGATGTCGCGGTGCTTTATGGCGATAATCCGCTTATCTCCACAGCGACTTTGCAAAACCTTATTGCCGCGCGGCAATCCGCCGGGCTTGCGCTGCTTGCCATGCGCCCCGCTGACGCCGCGCGTTATGGCCGCGTGGTGCTGGATGAAAAATCCGAAGTGGCGCGCATTGTCGAATGGGCGGATGCGACTGCGGAAGAACGCGCAATAGGGCTTTGCAATGCCGGCGTGATTTGCGCCCCGGCGCAGGATTTGTTCCGCTGGCTTGGCGCCATCGGCAACAATAACGCCAAGGGTGAATATTACCTGACCGATGTGATCCAGCAGGCGCGGCTTGAAGGTAAGCGCTTGGTCGCGGTGGAAGCACCAGAGGCCGAGCTTCGCGGCATCAATAGCCGTGCTGAATTGGCGCAAGCGGAAGCCGAGGTACAGCGCGGCTTGCGTGCGGCGGCCATGGCGGGTGGGGTCACGATGCTTGCGCCGGAGACAATATATCTCTGCCATGATACGAAACTCGGCGCAGATGTGTTGCTGGAACCCAATATCTTCTTTGGCGCTGGCGTGACGGTGGAAGATGGCGTGATGATCCGCGCCTTCAGCCATTTGGAGGGTTGCGTGGTGAAGCAGGGTGCGGTGATTGGCCCTTATGCGCGGTTGCGCCCGGGCACGGTCATTGAACCCCATGCCCATGTCGGCAATTTCGTGGAGTTGAAGGCCACCACCCTCGGTGCTGGTGCGAAGGCGAATCATCTATCGTATCTTGGCGATGCGGTGATTGGCGCGGGGGCGAATATCGGTGCCGGTACCATCACCTGCAATTATGATGGGGTTGCGAAACATCGCACCGAAATCGGCGAAGGCGCCTTTATTGGCAGTGACACGGCGCTGGTGGCGCCGGTGCGGGTGGGCGCGCGCGCCCTGGTGGCCGCTGGCAGCGTGATTACGGAAGACGTGCCCGATGACGCGTTGGCGATTGCACGCGGGCGCCAGGCAGTGAAGCCAGGGCGTGGCTTCAAGGGCAAGGGGAAGCGCTGATGTGCGGCATTGTTGGTGTTGTCGGCCAAGAAGCGGCGGCGCCGCGCTTGTTGGAAGCACTACGGCGGCTGGAATATCGCGGCTATGACAGTGCCGGCATCGCCACGCTGATTGACGGCAAGATTGATCGCAGGCGGGCGGAGGGCAAGCTTGGCAATCTTGCCGCCGTTTTGGAAGCAAGCCCGCTGCCTGGCACCACCGGCATTGGCCATACGCGCTGGGCGACGCATGGCGCGCCCACCACGCGCAATGCGCATCCGCATGGCACGGCGCGCGTGGTTGTGGTGCATAACGGCATCATCGAAAACCACGCCGAATTGCGCGCTGAATTGGAAGCCCGCGGCCATGCCTTCCAGACCGAAACCGATACCGAAACCTTCGCGCTACTGGTGGATGATTTCCTGCAAGGCGGCGCGGCGCCCGAAGATGCGGCGGCAGCAGCGCTGAAGCGCGTGCATGGCGCCTTTGCGCTGGCAATGATTTTCGCGGGCCACCCGGAATTGCTGATTTGCGCGCGGCAAGGCGCGCCGCTCGCGGTGGGTTTTGGTGAGGGCGAGATGTTCGTCGGTTCAGATGCGCTGGCCTTGGCGCCGCTGACACGGCGCATCGCCTATCTGGAAGAAGGCGATTGGGCGGTGTTGGATCGCACCAGCGCGCGGTTTCATGATGCATCCGGCGCGGAAGTGGCGCGTCAGATCAAACTCACCACGGTTTCGGGCGCCACCACCGGCAAGGGCAATTATCGCCATTTCATGGAAAAGGAATTGCATGAACATCCGGTGGTGCTGGGCGATACGCTGACGCGCTATCTGGAACCGGCGCAGCGGCGCGTTGTTTTGCCTGAACTGCCCTTTGATCCCGTGACGGTTCCGCGCTTGATCATGACCGCTTGCGGCAGCGCTTATCTCGCGGGCCTCGTCGGGCGTTATTGGATTGAGGA
>JADCGG010000268.1 GCA_020249125.1 Roseomonas sp.
AATGGGTTCCCATTTGGTATGCTCCGCCGCCCAGGCGGCAGCGAATTCGGCGGGGGTGGAAGGCATGGCTTCCAGACCATTGCGGTTCAGAATGCCGATCACGTCCTTGTCTTCCAGCGCAATGCGCATGGCCTGGGCCAGGCGTTGCACAGCGGGCTCCGGCGTGCCGCGCGGCGCCACCACCGCATACCAGGACGGCACATTGAAGCCAGGCAGGCCGGTTTCCGCGACCGTTGGGATATTGGGCAACAGGCGGGAACGTTGCAGCGTTGGCACAGCAAGGCCGCGCAGCTTGCCGCTTTCAATATGCGTCATGACGGAAGGCGAGGTCGGGAAGCCGTAATCCAGGCGGCCCGAGATCATATCCGTCGCGACCAGGCCACCGCCGCGATAGGAGACCTCGATCGTTTCAATCCCGGCCATTTTGGCAAAGAGCAACCCGGCCAATTGGGGTGCGCTGCCAATGCCGCTATGCCCCCAGGAGAGTTCCCCCGGACGGGCCTTGGCGGCTGCAATTATATCAGCCGCGGTGCGCCAGGGGCGTTCGGCCGGCACGGTCAGGATATTGAACAGGTCAACAGCGATGGAAACCGGCACCAGATCCCGCGCCGGGTCTATCGGCAGGCGCATCACCATGGGGCTGATGACCAAGGCACCAAGCGTTGCCAGCAGGATGGTATAGCCATCGGCGGGGCTGCGCGCGACGATCTCGGTTGCCAGATTACTCCCCGCGCCAGGGCGGTTTTCCACAATCACCGGCTGGCCCAGCACCTCCGACATTTTGGGCGCAAAGGCGCGCGCCGAGATATCGGTGGCGCCACCTGGGGTGAAGCCCACCACCAGGCGGATCGGGCGATTGGGAAAGGGCGCCTGCGCCAAGGCGGGGGCGGCGAGTAAAGGGCTGGCCGCGATCAGGGCGCGGCGGGAGAGAAGGGACTTCGGCATGGCCGCGCCATATCAGACTTCGGCGGCGCATGCATCCCCTTTCCGATTTTGCCCAGGGGCGCTAGAGAAATCGCCATGGAGATCCATTTCACAGCGCAGGTGTTGCGCGCCACGCTTTTCGCCGCCCGCGCCCATGCTGGGCAGGTGCGGAAAGGTGCGGCTGCCGAGCCCTATGTGAACCATGTGATTGAAGTCGCCGCGATCCTGGCCGAACATGGCGCGCCGGAGGAAGCCATTCTGGCCGGGCTGCTGCATGACACGGTGGAAGATACCGAAACCACGGATGCTGATCTGGTGGCGGTTTTCGGCCCGGTGATTGCGGGCTTGGTGGCGGAAGCGACGGATGATAAGGAAAAGCCCAAGGAAATCAGGAAGGCCTTGCAAATCAGCCAAGCGCCAAATCATAGCGAAGCAGCCAAGCAATTGAAACTTGCTGATAAAATCGCGAATCTGCGCTCCATCGCCGATAGCCCGCCGGCGAATTGGAACCATGCGCGCCGCATTGAATATGTCGGCTGGGCGGGGCGCGTCGCGGCGGGGCTTAAGGGCGTGAACCCTGGTCTGGATGCGCTGTTTGACACCACCTATCGCGCGGCCCTCGCGCGGCTCGCGAGCGAGATGCCATGAAGCGGCGGTTGTTTCTGGCGAGCGTCGGGCTACTGGCGGCGCCAAACCTTGCGCTGGCGCAGAAAGGTGGCGTGACCCTGCTGGTCCCCTTTGCGGAAGGCGGGGCGACAGATCAGCTGATGCGCGCGCTCGCGAAATCCGCGAGCAAGACACTCGGGCAGGAAATCCGCCTGGAGAACAAGGCCAGCCGCACCGGGCTTCGGCTTTTGTCGCAATTGCGGGCCGCGCCGCCGGATGGGTCCGTGGTGATGCTGTTTCCCGTGGTGACACTCCGCGCCTTGGTGGAACGGGGCATTGATTTTACCATGGGGCGGGATGCGACGCCCATCATGTGCCTGGCCGGTGGGACCTATGGCGTGATTGCCAAGACGGATCGCTTCCCTGGTGGCTGGAGCGATTTTATTGCCGAGGCGCGGCAGAAGCCTGGCCAGCTTTCCTTTGGCAGCATCGGTGTCGGTTCGGTCGGGCATGTCACCATGGCGCGGCTGATGGTGAAGGAAAGTCTCCAGCTCGTGCATCTGCCCTTCCGCGGCGCTGCCGATGGTGTGGAAGCGCTGATGGCGGGTGATCTGGATGTCATGGCCGGGGGCGCGCGGCTGCATGTCGCGGTGGATCAAGGTGAGGCGCGCTGGCTCACGCTTTGGTCGCCAAGCCGCAATCCGCGCTGGCCCGATGTGCCAACCCTGGTTGAACTTGACTATGGGCTGACGGAAACCGCACCTTTCGGCCTTATCGGCCCGCCCAATATGCCGACAGCCGAGCGCCAAAGGCTGGAAGCCGCCTTCACCGCGGCGTTACGCGCACCTTCCGTGAAGGCTGTCATGACACGGCTTGGCATGACCGAGGATTTGCGTGATGGCGCAGCCTATGCCGCTTATCTGGCGGCGGCAGCCGGTGAGGAAGCGGCACTCGGCCTCAGGCCCGAAGCGCGGCAGTGATCCAGGCCGCAACGCCTAACCTTATTCTTGCATCAGCATCCAAAGCGCGGCGTGCCGTGCTGGAAGGCGCTGGGCTACAATTTGAAACGCGTGTTGCTGGCGTGGATGAAGCCGCCATCAAGGAAGCCGCCCAGGCCGAGGGGATTTCCGCAGATGAGGCCGCGCTGATCCTGGCCGATGCCAAGGCGGAGCGTGTGGCACGGTCCGCGCCCGATGCGCTGGTGATTGGCGCGGATCAATTGCTGGTCTGTGATGGCGCCTGGTTCGACAAGCCCCCCGATATGGCGGCGGCGCGCGCCCATTTGCAGCGCTTGCGCGGGCGGCGGCATGAATTGGTGACAGCGCTTGTGTGCCATCGCGGCGGGCAGCGCATCTGGCAGCATGTGGCGAAGCCGCGCCTGACCATGCGCGATTTTTCGGATGCGTTTCTGGAGGCTTATCTGGCCGCGGAAGGAGAGGCCTTGCTTTCTTCTGTCGGCGCCTATCGGCTGGAAGGCCATGGCGCGCAATTATTCGACCGGATTGAGGGCGACCAGCCGACTATACTGGGCCTGCCTTTGCTGCCATTGCTTGGGTTTTTAAGGCAGCACGGGGTATTGTTGCCATAAAAAAGGGCGGCCCCGAAGGACCGCCCCAATTCTTCGCGTGGTGCGCGATGGATCAGAAATCCATCCCGCCCATGCCGCCACCCGGCGGGCCACCAGCCGGCGCACCCTTGGGTTCCGGACGCTCAGCCACCATCGCTTCGGTGGTGATCAGCAAGGAAGCGACAGAAGCCGCATCCTGCAACGCGGTACGCACAACCTTGGTCGGGTCAATGATGCCGGCGCCAACCAGATCCTTGTACTCGTCCTTCTGGGCGTCATAGCCGTGGGTATAGGTGCTGTCGCGCAGCACTTCACCCGCGATCACCGCGCCGTCCTTGCCGGCGTTTTCAGCGATCTGCTTCAGGGGCGCCTGGATGGCGCGGCGGATGATTTCGATCCCCACCTGCTCATCATTGTTGGTACCCTTGAGGCCGCCGAGGTTCGTGGAAGCGCGCAGCAGCGCAACGCCACCACCCGGCACGATACCTTCCTGCACGGCAGCGCGGGTCGCATGCAGCGCATCGTCCACGCGGTCCTTGCGTTCCTTCACTTCCACTTCGGTGGAGCCACCAACGCGGATCACGGCAACGCCGCCGGCGAGCTTCGCCAGACGTTCCTGCAGCTTTTCACGGTCATAGTCCGAAGTGGTTTCTTCGATCTGCGCCTTGATCTGCTCGCAACGGCCAGTGATCTGGTCCTTTTCACCAGCGCCATCAACGATGGTGGTGTTTTCCTTCTCGATCCGCACGGTCTTGGCGCGGCCAAGCTGGGCCAGCGTCACGCTTTCAAGCTTGATGCCAAGATCTTCGCTGATCACTTCACCGCCGGTCAGGATCGCGATGTCTTCCAGCATCGCCTTGCGACGATCACCAAAGCCAGGCGCCTTCACGGCCGCGATCTTCAGGCCACCGCGCAGCTTGTTGACGACCAGGGTCGCGAGCGCTTCGCCTTCGACATCTTCGGCCACGATCACGAGCGGACGGCCGGACTGCACAACCGCTTCAAGCAGCGGCAGCATCGGCTGAAGCTGGGACAACTTCTTTTCGAAGATCAGGATGTAGGGATTGTCCATTTCCGCGATCATCTTTTCCGCATTCGTGATGAAATACGGAGAGACATAGCCGCGGTCGAACTGCATGCCTTCAACGACATCAAGTTCGGTCTGGATGGACTTCGCTTCTTCAACCGTGATCACGCCTTCATTGCCGACCTTTTCCATGGCCTGGGCAATCATTTCGCCGATCTCGGATTCGCCATTGGCGGAAAGCGTGCCAACCTGCGCCACTTCGGCAGAGGTAGTGATCTTCTTCGTCTTGGCTTCCAGTTCCGCAACGACACTGGCAACGGCCTTATCAATGCCGCGCTTCAGGTCCATCGGGTTCATGCCGGCGGCAACAGCCTTGGCACCTTCGCGCACAATGGCCTGGGCCAGCACGGTTGCGGTGGTGGTGCCATCGCCCGCCGTGTCATTGGTCTTGGAGGCGACTTCGCGCACCATCTGCGCGCCCATGTTTTCGAACTTGTCAGCCAGTTCGATTTCCTTCGCGACCGTCACACCGTCCTTGGTGATGCGCGGCGCGCCGAAGCTTTTGTCGATGACAACGTTGCGGCCCTTGGGGCCCAAGGTGACCTTCACAGCGTCGGCCAGGATATCCACGCCGCGCAGCATGCGCTCGCGGGCCTGGGCGCCGAACTTTACGTCCTTAGCAGCCATGTTTGCGTGTCCTTTTCAGGTTCTGATTGGAAAAGCGTGGAATCAGGCGGTGAGGATGCCCATGACGTCGGATTCCTTCATGATCAGGAGCTCCTCGCCATTCAGCTTCACTTCAGTGCCGGACCACTTGCCGAACAGGATGCGATCGCCAGCCTTGACGTCGAGCGGACGAAGATCGCCCTTTTCGTTCAAGGTGCCGGCGCCCACGGCGACGACTTCGCCTTCCTGGGGCTTTTCCTTCGCGGTGTCGGGGATGATGATACCACCGGCGGTCTTTTCTTCCGCATTAACGCGGCGAACCAGAACGCGGTCATGCAGGGGACGAAATTTCATAAGGTCCTCTCCTGAGCCTCGGGTTG
>JADCGG010000269.1 GCA_020249125.1 Roseomonas sp.
GAAGGTTTGAAGCGCGCCTATTCCGTGACGCTTCCGGCCAGCGATATCGCCTTGAGCCGCGAAAAACGGCTTGCCGAAATCGCCAAGACGGTTTCGCTGCCCGGCTTCCGCCCCGGCAAGGTGCCGCTATCCATTGTGCGGCAGCGCTATGGCACCGCCGTGATGGGCGAAGTGCTTGAAGAATCCGTGAATGATGCGCAGCGCAAGCTGGTGACGGATCGCGGCCTGAAGCCCGCCTTGCAGCCCAAGATCGAAGTGACGAATTTCGCCGACGGCACTGATCTTGAATTCCGCATGGAATTGGAAGTGCTGCCGGATGTGCCCATGCCCGAATTTTCCGGCATTGAACTGGAACGCCTGCGGGCCGAGCCTTCCGATGAGGAAGTGCAAAAAATTCTGGAAACGCTGGCGACCCGCAATGGCGAATTGACGGAGGTGGCCGAAGCCCGCCCCGCCACCAAGGGCGAGGTCATGGTGTGCGATTTTGCCGGTTCCGTGGTGCCGGACCTGCTGACCAATGGCCCGGCGCTCGGCGCCGTGCCCGGCATCCCCGGCCAGGCGCCGCGCGGGTGGGAAATTGCGCTTTCCGGCGGCTTGAAATCCGAAATCGCTGCCATCGGCACGGAAGAAGCGCTGCCCTATTTTGACCTGCGCGTCAGCGGCACGGCGAGCGAAGCCGGCTGGGTGCAGGTTTTCCTGGAAGGGGCCAAGGGTATCGCCGCAGCACCGGGGGCCACGCAAAGCCTGATGGTCAGCACCAAACTCACGGGCGGCAGCCTGCCGGAAGGCACGCAGGGCAAGCTTGGCTTCAATTTCTACAACCCGCGCGCCGATGGCGTTGACTTCCTGGATATGCAGCGTGAGGCATTTGATGTGACGGCCGGGCGCAGCACGCTTGCCTTCACCTTCCCCAATCAGGCGGAAATCGGCGCCTGCCGGCCCTTTATCTATTTGCATGGCGTGCCCGCCGGCGCCGCAGTGGAATTCACCCTCCGAATCGGACCCGCGCGGCTGATCGCTGGCACGGAAGAACCGGCGCTGGCCCCCTTCGCGGGTGGTTCGGCCTCGGATATGCCGATTGAAGTGGGCGGCCCTGGCTTCATTCCGGGCTTTACCGAGCAGATGGAAGGGCTTTCCGTGGGCGATAGCCGCGATATCCAGGTGGTTTTCCCGCTGGATTACGGATCGGCCGAATTGGCGGGCAAGCGCGCGGTTTTTTCGATTACCGCGAAGAAGCTGCAACAGCGCGTGCCCCGCGCCATTGATGATGAATTGGCAAAGACGGTTGGCCAGGCCGACCTTGCCGCTTTGCAGGCACAGGTGAAGGAAGGCTTGCAGCGCGAATATGACGCCATGGCCCGCATGCGCCTCAAGCGCGCCCTGCTCGACAAGCTTGCCGATCAGGCGAGCTTCCCGGTGCCGGAGGGCATGGTGGACGGCGAATTTGGCCAGATCTGGCAGCGCGTGGAAGCGGATTTGAAGGCCGGGCGCCTCGATGCCGATGATGCCGGCAAGGATGAGGCGACGCTGCGCGAAGAATATCGCGGCATCGCCCAGCGCCGCATCCGGCTTGGCCTGCTGCTGTCTGAGATTGGGCGGAGCAACAACATCCAAGTCACACCGGATGAACTCAGCCGCGCGCTCCGCCAGGAAGCGGCCCGCTACCGTGGCCAGGAACAGCAGGTGATTGAGTTCTTCCGCAAGAATCCGGAGGCGATGGAAAACCTCCGCGCCCCAATCTTTGAGGAAAAGGTCGTGGATTTCATTGTGGAATTGGCCAAGGTGGCCGAGCGCCAGGTGAAGCCCGAGGAATTGTCAGAAGCCTGAACCGGCATGCCGGAACGGCTGAAAAGGGCAGGGGGCAACCTCTGCCCTTTTTTTGTTCAGGTGGTGCGCTGGCGATTTTTGTCGGGAAATGAAGGGGGTGGCTTGCAGGAAGGACAAGCCTCGCATAGGTAGAGCCTTAACAGGAATGCGGCACATGCCGCGGCAAAGAGGGGGGCGTGGTTCGGGTGTCTGACACCATCCTTGAAACGGAAGGGCTTACCAAGGAATTCCGGGGCTTCGTCGCGGTCAGCGACGTTAACCTGAACATCCGCCGGGGTACCATCCATGGCTTGATCGGCCCGAATGGCGCCGGCAAGACCACTTGCTTCAATATGCTGACGAAATTCCTGCCACCCACCCGTGGCGCCATTCGCTATGAAGGGCGCGACATTACGGGCATGAAGGCAGCCGAAGTGGCACGGCTTGGCCTGGTGCGGAGCTTTCAGATCTCCGCCGTGTTTCCGCATCTGACCGTGCTTGAAAATGTGCGTGTGGCTTTGCAGCGCGCCCGTGGCAGGTCCTTCGATTTCTGGCGTTCGGATGCGGTGCTGCGCAAATTTGATGCGCG
This sequence comes from Roseomonas sp., assembly GCA_020249125.1. Taxonomy (GTDB): domain Bacteria; phylum Pseudomonadota; class Alphaproteobacteria; order Acetobacterales; family Acetobacteraceae; genus Neoroseomonas. Next base: position 2,396 of record JADCGG010000269.1, read on the forward strand.
CGCTGAGGAATTGCTGGCCGATGTGGGTCTGACGGAATGGATGCATCTGACCGCGGGCGAATTGCCCTATGGCCGCAAGCGCGCCTTGGAAATCGCGACCACGCTCGCACTTGATCCGGTGATGATGCTGCTGGATGAACCAACGGCTGGCATGGCGCATGACGATGTGGAACGCGTTGTGGCGCTGGTGAAGCGCGTGTCTGTGGGCCGCACCATTCTGCTGGTGGAACATAACCTGCGTGTTGTGCAAGGGCTTTGCGATACCATCACCGTGCTCGCGCGCGGCAGTGTGCTGGCGGAAGGTGACTACGCGGCCGTGTCGCGCAACCCTGATGTGGTCGCGGCCTATCTTGGTACGGAAGCCCCGACGGAGGCCGCCCATGGCTGATGTGATGACCGCGCCCGCGGGCACGAAGCCCAGCACCGGCGCGCTGATGGAAATTCGCGGGCTTGAGGCCTGGTATGGCGAAAGCCATGTCCTGCACGGCGTGGATATTGA
>JADCGG010000027.1 GCA_020249125.1 Roseomonas sp.
CCGGGCAGCGTGGTCATGCCTTCCCAAGGGCTCAAGAAATCAAAGCTGCGGAAATCCTGTTGCAGCGTCACGGGCTGATAAACCACGCGCTGCTGTTCGGAATCATAACGAACCTCAACATGCCCAGTCAGAGGGAAATCCTTGCGCAGCGGATGGCCTTCAAATCCGTAATCCGTCAGCAGCCGGCGCAAATCCGGCTGACCCGCAAAGACCACGCCATACATGTCCCAGGTTTCACGCTCATACCAGGTGGCGCTCGGCCAAATATCAGCGACGGAAGGCACGGGCGCCACACCATCGGTGGTCACCGCCACGCGGATACGGCGGTTTTCGGCCAGGCTCAGCAGGTTATAGACAACCTCAAAACGCTCAGCGCGTTCCGGCCAATCCACGCCGCAAATATCCATGCATTGTTCAAAGGAAAAACGTGGGTCGTCGCGCAGCAGCAGCATCAGCGCCAGCAAGTGATCGCGATTGGCATGCACCGCCAATTCCGCCCCGCCGCGCGCCAGATCAAAGCCAGTGACTGCCCCTTGCGGCGCAGCCGCCGCAATCGCCGCCCCCAGCAGCTTCAACGGATTTTCAGCAACCGCTTCGACGGTTTCCGGCACTTGATCAGCCACGGAGGATCGTCCCTGTCCTGCGGATTTTCTTCTGCAATTGCAGAATGCCATAGACCAGTGCTTCAGCGGTTGGCGGGCAGCCCGGCACATAGATATCCACCGGCACCACACGGTCGCAGCCGCGCACCACGCTGTAGGAGTAATGGTAATACCCGCCGCCATTGGCGCAGGACCCCATGGAAATCACCCAGCGCGGCTCAGACATCTGGTCGTAAACCTTGCGCAAAGCCGGCGCCATTTTGTTCGTCAGCGTACCGGCGACAATCATCACATCAGATTGCCGCGGCGACCCACGCGGAATGATGCCGAAGCGGTCCAAATCATAGCGCGCCATATAGGCATGGATCATTGGCACCGCGCAGCAGGCCAGGCCAAAAGTCATCGGCCACAGGCTGCCGGTGCGCGCCCAATTCACCACCTTGTCCAGATTGGCGACGACGAATCCCTTTTCGGTGATCTCGTCACTGACTGCCTTCACCACCGCGTCCTGCGCGGCGCCGGGGGGCAATGCCTGCTTATTCCAGGAAAGTTCTGAAGCGCCGCTCATCTCATTCCCAATCCAGCGCGCCTTTGCGCCATTCATAGACAAAGCCAATGGTCAGCACGAAGAGAAAAGCCATCATGGACCCGAAGCCGAGCCAGCCAATGCTGCCCAGCGAAATCGCCCAGGGAAACAGGAAGGCCACTTCCAGGTCGAAGATGATGAAAAGAATCGCCACCAGATAGAAGCGCACATCGAATCGGCGCCGCGTATCATCAAAGGGCGCAAAGCCGCATTCATAGGTGGAAAGCTTTTCGGCATACGGCTTCTGTCGCGCGGCCAGCATGGCGCCGGCAACCATCGCAATCGCGATTCCCGCCGCTATGCCCAGAAAAACGAGCACAGGGAAATACGTTGCCAGCAAGGGCTGGGTCATGGCTTCCTCAACTCTGGCGCCCCCATCAGCCTGGATGCGCGTTATGGCCTGCCCACGGTTTTTTCCGCATTGCAGCGAAGCGAGATTAGCCCCGCTTTGCGGAATGCGCCATAGGGCATTCAGCCGTAATTTCAAGATGCTGAGATACAACATCCCGGTTACGGAAGAATGATTGCGGCGTTAAGTTTTTGAGGAGGAGTGGCGCGAGTGACGGGGCTCGAACCCGCGACCTTCGGCGTGACAGGCCGACGCTCTAACCAACTGAGCTACACCCGCAATCCATGCGTGAAAGGCTGATAGGACGCCTGCCCCGCTGGTGTCAAGGCAAGGCTTAAAAGACTGGTGGGCGCTGACGGGGTCGAACCGCCGACATCCTGTGTGTAAGACAGGCGCTCTACCGCTGAGCTAAGCGCCCCACCCGAAACACAATTACCACAAGGGCCGGGCCCTTGTTGACCCGGCCAAAGCACCAAGCCCGCAGGCTCAGTTCACCGCATCCTTCAGGCCCTTGCCGACCTTGAAGCGCACCGCAGTGCTGGCGGGGATCTTGAGTTCCTCACCCGTGCGCGGATTGCGCCCGATGCTGGCGGCGCGCTTGGCGGCGGCAAAGGTGCCAAAGCCCATCAGGCGCACTTCGCCATCCTGCTTAAGCCCCGCAGTGATCGAATCGAACACCGCATCCACCGCCTCGGCGTCCTTTTCCTTGGTCATATCAGCCGCCTTGGCGACAGCCGCGACCAGTTCCTGTTTATTCACGGAAACATCCTTTCCAGGTGATGAAACGACTTAAGCGCGAAACGACCGATCAGCCATCAGCCGGAAAGGGAGACGTGTCACGAAAAGCCTGCGCTTTTCTACACGTCCCCACATTCCGCCGCAAATGGCAGAAAGGGCGCCCTCGCCCGGTTAATGTGGCAGCGCGGCGCCGGCTGCCGATTCGGGATTTTGTGGCGGCGCCTCTACCGGTTCTTCCCAGGTGATGGCTTCAGGCTTGCGTGCCAGGGCGCGCATGATCACCTCATCCACATGGGAAACGGGGTTGATTTCCAGCCCCTTCTTCACGCTTTCCGGAATATCGGCGAGGTCCTTCTCATTCTCTTTTGGAATGAAAACGGTCTTGATACCGGCGCGCATCGCGGCAAGCAGCTTTTCCTTGAGCCCGCCAATCGGCAACACCCGCCCACGCAGCGTAATCTCCCCGGTCATGGCCACATCGCGGCGCACCGGGATGCCGGTCAGGACTGAGACAATGCTGGTCGCCATGGCAATGCCGGCAGAAGGCCCATCCTTCGGTGTCGCCCCTTCCGGCACATGCACATGCAAATCGCGCTTTTCAAATAGCGTCGGCTTGATGCCAAAGGTCGTTGAGCGGCTGCGCACATAGGACATGGCGGCGGAGACACTTTCCTGCATCACATCGCCAAGCTTGCCGGTCTGCTTCACATTGCCCTTGCCGGGCAGCAGCACGGATTCGATGGTGAGAATTTCACCGCCAACCTCGGTCCAGGCGAGGCCCGTCACCACACCCACCATGTCTTCGGCCTCGGCCTCGCCATAGCGGAACTTCCTGACGCCCGCGAATTTCTCAAGGTTCTTCGGCGTGATCGCGACCTTCTTCGCCTTTTTGGAGACGATCTCCTTCACGGCCTTCCGCGCCAGGCCCGCGATTTCGCGTTCCAAGTTACGCACGCCGGCTTCGCGCGTGTAGTAGCGAATCAGGTCACGAATGGCGGCATCAGCCAGCGTCCATTCGCCTTCCTTCAGGCCATTCGCCTCGCTCACCTTGGCAAGCAAGTGGCGCTTGGCGATTTCGACCTTCTCATCCTCGGTATAGCCGGGGATGCGAATGATCTCCATGCGGTCCAATAGCGGCTGCGGCATGCGGAGCGAATTCGCCGTGGTGACGAACATCACATCCGAAAGATCATAATCCACTTCCAGATAATGATCGGCGAAGGTGCTGTTCTGTTCAGGGTCAAGCACTTCCAGCAGCGCTGATGAAGGATCACCCCGCCAATCAGCGCCCAGCTTGTCAATTTCGTCCAGCAGGAACAGCGGGTTGGAGGTTTTCGCCTTCTTCATCCCCTGAATGACCTTGCCCGGCATGGACCCGATATAGGTCCGGCGATGGCCGCGCACCTCGGCCTCATCCCGCACACCGCCCAATGACATGCGCACGAAATTCCGCCCTGTCGCCTTGGCAATGGACTTGCCAAGCGAGGTCTTGCCGACACCAGGCGGCCCCACCAGGCAGAGGATCGGCCCGCGGATCTTCGGCGAACGCGATTGCACCGCCAGATATTCGATGATGCGTTCCTTGACCTTCTCAAGCCCATAGTGATCGGCGTCGAGCACCTTCTCCGCCGCCACGATATCCTTGCGCACGCGGCTTTGCTTCTTCCAGGGGATGGAGAGCATCCAATCGAGGTAATTGCGCACCACGGTCGCTTCCGCGCTCATGGGGCTCATGCTGCGCAGTTTCTTGACCTCGGCCAGCGCCTTTTCGCGCGCTTCCTTGGAGAATTTGGTCGCTTTGATCTTGGCTTCGATTTCGGCGATTTCGTCCTTGCCGTCTTCGCCTTCGCCAAGCTCCTTCTGGATCGCCTTCAACTGTTCGTTCAGGTAATATTCGCGCTGCGTCTTTTCCATTTGCCGCTTCACGCGGCTGCGGATGCGCTTTTCAACCTGAAGCACGCCGATCTCGCCTTCCATATGGGCGAAGACCTTCTCAAGCCGAGACGCGACCGAAGGCAGTTCCAGCAATTCCTGCTTTTCCGGGATCTTCAACCCCAGATGGGAAGCAATGGTATCGGCCAACTTCGATGCGTCTTCGATCTGATTGACCGAAACAAGCACCTCGGGCGCGATTTTCTTGTTGAGCTTGATGTATTGTTCAAACTGGGCGACCACGGTGCGCGCCAGCGCCTCCGTCTCACGCCCTTCAACAGGCGGTTCTTCGATCTTTTCGACAAAGGCTTCGAAATAGGGTGAGGTTTCCTTATAGCCGGCCACACGCGCGCGCCGTCCGCCTTCGACCAACACCTTCACCGTGCCATCGGGCAGTTTCAGCAATTGCAGCACCGTGGAAATCGTGCCGATCTGGAACAGATCATCCGCACCCGGATCATCCTGGCCGGCATTCTTCTGGGCCACCAGCAGGATTTGCTTGTCATCCTTCATCACCGCTTCCAGTGCGCGCACGGATTTCTCCCGGCCCACGAAAAGCGGCACGATCATATGCGGAAAGACAACAATGTCCCGCAACGGCAGGACAGGAAGGATATCGCCACGCAATGCTTCAGTCATGTGACCTCACTATGGACAGTCGCGCCCGGCCCGCCCAAAAGCGGCGCAGGCGGGGCGCCTTCCGCCGTTATGTTGGTTTTCACCAGCGCCCTCACAAGGCCCTGCGATAGGTGCATCAGGCAGAGGATTGCCCAGCCGCACGCTCACCATAAATGAAAAGGGGTTGGCCGCGGCCTTCGGCAACTTCGCGGTTCACCACAACCTCCTCCACCGTCTCAAGCCCCGGCAATTCGAACATGGTTTCAAGCAGGATCGATTCCAGAATGGAACGCAAACCCCGCGCGCCGGTCTTGCGCTGGATGGCGCGCGTCGCCACCGCGCGCAACGCGTCTTCGGTGAAGGTCAGCTTGGCGCCTTCCATTTCAAACAGGCGGCCATATTGCTTGACCAGCGCATTCTTGGGCTTGGTCAGGATTTCGATCAGCGCCTTTTCGTCCAGATCCTCAAGGGTTGCCAGCACAGGCAGACGACCAATGAATTCGGGGATAAGGCCGAATTTCAGCAAATCCTCAGGCTCCACCTCACGCAGAATGGCGCCAGCGCGCCTTTCATCCGGGTCACGCACCTCGGCGCCAAAGCCAATGCCCGAACCCTTGCCGCGGGCGCTGATAATCCTTTCAAGCCCGGCAAAGGCACCACCGCAAATGAACAGGATGTTAGATGTATCCACCTGCAGGAATTCCTGCTGCGGATGCTTGCGCCCACCCTGCGGCGGCACGCAAGCCACCGTGCCTTCCATGATCTTGAGCAGCGCCTGCTGCACGCCTTCACCGCTCACGTCGCGGGTGATGGAAGGATTGTCGGATTTCCGGCTGATCTTGTCCACTTCATCAATATAGACAATGCCGCGCTGGGCACGTTCCACATTGTAATCAGCGGCCTGCAGCAGCTTGAGGATGATGTTCTCCACATCCTCACCCACATAGCCTGCTTCGGTAAGGGTGGTCGCATCCGCCATGGTGAAGGGCACATCCAGGATGCGCGCCAAGGTCTGCGCCAGCAGCGTTTTGCCCGAACCGGTTGGGCCCAGCAGCATGATGTTGGATTTTGCAATCTCAACATCCGCCCCCTTACCGCCCTGACCAAGCCGCTTGTAATGGTTGTGGACCGCGACAGAAAGCACACGCTTGGCGTGTTCCTGGCCGATCACATAATCATCCAGAACCTTGCAGATTTCCTTGGGCGTCGGCACGCCATCGCGTGACTTCACCATATGCGTCTTATGCTCTTCACGGATGATATCCATGCAGAGTTCAACGCATTCATCGCAGATGAATACGGTGGGCCCAGCGATCAGCTTGCGGACCTCATGCTGCGACTTCCCGCAGAAGGAGCAGTAGAGGGTATTCTTCGAATCGCCGGACTTGCTCATACCGTCTCCATGCGGCCCGAATTGGCGGACCACGATTCACTCATGTTACTCCCCGCGCGCGGATGGGGAAAGCTTCGCGGGGTCAAGGCGCGCTGCCTTACGCCGGGGTGGCTTCGGAAGGCGCCACCGGGCGCTTTTCAACCACGTGATCCACCAGGCCGAAATCCCGCGCTTCTTCCGCGGACATATAGCTGTCGCGTTCCAGCTTGCGTTCAATGGCGTCAATGGGCTGGCCGGTGTGGTGCACGTAAATCTCATTAAGCCTTTGACGAAGCTTGAGAATCTCGCGCGCCTGGATTTCGATATCGGTCGCCTGCCCCTGCGCCCCGCCGGAAGGCTGGTGTACCATCACCCGGCTATTGGGCAGCGCATAGCGCTTGTCCTTGGCGCCGGCGCAAAGAAGCAAGGACCCCATGGACGCCGCCTGCCCGATGCACACCGTGCTCACGGGGCTGCGGATATATTGCATGGTGTCATACATGGCGAGGCCAGATGAAACCACGCCGCCCGGGCTATTGATGTAGAAGGCGATGTCCTTATTGGGGTTTTCGCTTTCCAGGAACAGCAGCTGGGCGCAGATCAGGGACGAAACCTGGTCAAAAACCGGGCCGGTCAGGAAGATGATGCGTTCCTTCAGCAGGCGGGAATAGATGTCAAAAGCCCTCTCACCACGCGCGGTCTGTTCGACCACCATGGGCACCAAGGTGTTATTGTAGACATCAACTGGGTCACGATCCCTGATCATCAGCTCATCCTTTCGCGGCAAGCGGGCCGCCTTTCGTCACTTTTGCCTGACCCCGCATGTGGTGCGGCGGCCAGGAAGCACAAATGCAATGCGCCCATTTTCTCGCGCGGGTCAACGCCCTGGCGCAGCGCTTGGTTGCAACACCATGCCATCATACCCGGGCTCGATCCCCGACGGCAGGGTGCGGCGTAGCCAGCCATAATCCAGATCGCTGCCCATATGGGTTAAAACCGTCCGGCGCGGCTGCAAGATTCGAACCCATTCGAGCACCTGGTCAAGATTGGCATGCACCTTATGGGGCGCACGCTGGAAGCATCCCACAACCCAGGTATCCAGACCGTGAAGAAGGGCAAGGCTTTCTTCCGGCAGGCGCACCAGATCGGTGGAATAGGCGAAGCCCCCGATTCTGATGCCCAGCGTTTCCATCACCGCATGATCCTGGCTGAACAGGGTCAGCGGCAGCCCGGCAATGTCTACGGTTTCGCCTGGCTTTACCTCGGTAGCTTCAAGCGCCGGGCGAAAAAACCAAGGGCCGACCGCAGGCAAAAAGGCATAATCGAAGCGCAGCCGCAGGTTATCCAGCGTTCTTGCCATGCCGTATACGGGCAGAGGCTTACCCGTGATGCGGTTCAGCACGCGGGTTTCATCCGTGCCCATCACATGATCGGCATGGTGGTGGGTGAAAAGGATGGCCTCCACCGCCCCCACGCCCGCCGCCAGGAATTGGGCGCGCATATCGGGGCCGGCATCCACCAAAAGCCTTTGCCCCTGATCGCCTTCGATCAGAATCGAGGATCGAGTGCGCCGATTCCGCGGCTCCTTCGGGTCGCAGGCGCCCCAATCACCCCGGCCATCCGGGCCGCCAATCAGCGGGACGCCGGCTGAGCCACCGCAGCCAAGGATCGTGACCGTGACCAAGCCTCAGGCAGCCTTCTGGAACAGCGTCTCAAAATTGCGAGTCGTGAGTGCCTCAAGCGCGGCAATTTCCAAGCCGCGAACCCCCGCCAGTACCTTGGCGGTATGCGCCACCATGGCGGGTTCGCAGCGCTTGCCCCGGAAGGGCACCGGGGCGAGGTAAGGCGCATCGGTTTCCACCAGTAGCCGATCCGCCGGCACATCCCGCGCAATCTCTCGCAATTCCTCGCTTTTCGGGAAGGTCAGGATGCCGGAGAAGGACACATAGCCCCCCATCGCCACCGCACGTTCCGCCAAGCCGCGCCCGCTGCTGAAGCAATGCAGCAGGAAGGGAAAGGACCCACCCCTTTCGCGTTCTTCCGCCAGAATATCGGCGATATCCTCATCCGCCTGCCGGGCATGGATGGCGAGTGGCAGGCCGGTGATCTGCGCCGCGCGGATATGGTTGCGGAAATTCTCCGCCTGAGCGTCCCGCGGCGCCTTGTCATAGAAGTAATCCAGGCCGCTTTCGCCAAGCCCGATAATGCGCGGATGATCGGCCAAAGCGGCGAGTGCTTCCGGCCCGGGCAATTCGCCCTCCCCCGCATTATGCGGATGGATGCCGACGGTGCCGAGAACGCAATCAAAGCGTTCGGTCAGCGCTTTTACCTGTTCGGCCTGGGCGAAGCGCGTGCCGATGGTGACCATGCGGCCAATGCCAGCTTCGCGGGCGCGGGCAACGACATCGGCGATTTCCGCCTCGGTGTAGTAATCGAGGTGGCAATGGCTATCCACCAACATCAGGCGGCCTCGATCTCAATCTTGCGGAATAGCGGGCTGGGGGGTGGAAGGGTGGTGCCAGCGGGCAAAGGCGTACGCAACGCCATGATGTCCCTTGCATCTTTCGGCACGCCAAGTTGGTCCAGCAAGGCATTCATGGTGGTTGGCATAAAAGGCTGGAGCATGGTCGCGACGCGCCGCAGGACGGTGTGCAAATGACGCAATACCGCCGCCATGCGCACAGGATCGGTCTTTTTCAGCGCCCACGGGGCTTGTTCAGTTATATACACGTTGGCCGCGCGCACCACACGAAAGATTGTTTCTAGAGCAACGTGAAATTTTTGGTCGGACAATTCCCCACCGACGGTGGCCTGTAGGCTTATGAGAAGGTTGAACAAACCTTCATCTGCCGGTGAAATCGTCGCTTCGGCAGGCAGCTTGCCCTCACAATTGCGCTGAATAAGTGACAGCGTGCGGTTGGCAAGATTGCCGAGCGCATCGGCTAATTCGCCATTCAGCCGATTGGCCAGCGCCTTGCGCGAAAAATCGCCATCGGACCCAAAAGGAACTTCGCGGAGCAGGAAATAGCGCAGCGGATCAAGCCCGTATTCCGCAACCAAGGCGACAGGATCAATCACATTGCCGAGTGATTTGGACATTTTCTGCCCCTCAATCGTCCACCAGCCATGGGCGAAAACACGCTTTGGCGGCTCCAAACCCGCAGCTTTGAGAAAGGCGGGCCAATAGATCGCGTGGAAACGCACAATATCCTTGCCGACGAGATGCACGCTTGCTGGCCAAAACTTCCACCTCTCAGCCATGGTATCAGGATAGCCAGCAGCGGTGATATAATTGGTTAGCGCATCCAGCCAGACATACATCACATGCGAGGGTTCGCCCGGCACGGGTACGCCCCAGCGGAAAGAGGTGCGGCTGATAGAGAGATCTTGCAGGCCGGACTTGACAAAGGAAATGACTTCGTTTCGCCGACTTTCAGGCGCTATGAATTCTACTTTCGTGTTGTAATAATCTAAAAGCCAGTTTTGCCATTTGGACAGGCGGAAGAAATAGGAAGGCTCCCGCACCCATTCCACCGGCGCGCCTGATGGCGCGTATTTCACGCCATCGCGTTCGGTCAGCTCATCCGGGCCGTAAAACGCCTCATCCCGCACGGCATACCAGCCCTCATAATGGCCGAGGTAGATTTCATCGCGCTTCGCCAATTCTTCCCACAGCGCGGAACAGGCGGCCTTGTGGCGCGATTCCGTGGTGCGGATGAAATCATCATTGGAAAGGCCAAGCGTTCCCGTCAGGTCACGGAAATGCTGGCTGACCCTATCGGTGAAGGCTTGCGGGTCCATGCCCGCATCGCGCGCAGCCTTTTCCACCTTCTGGCCATGTTCATCCGTGCCGGTCAGGAAAAACACCTCATGGCCTTGCAGGCGCCACCAGCGCGCCAGCACATCCGCCGCCACCGAGGTATAGGCATGGCCGACATGCGGCTTGTCATTCACATAATAAATGGGCGTTGTGACGTAGCGCGTTTCTGTCATGTCTCTTGCCTTGATGTCGCGCGTTCAAGCGGAAAGCCAGGAAAGCCCGGTCAGCACCGCCTGTTTGCGGTCCATATTCAGTCTTTCGGTCTCATCCACGAGGCGCCCGAGCCTATCCCATAGCGCGGGCCAAGCGGCAAGCGGATGGGCGGTGATCCAGCCGGGCGCGGCCTCACCACGCGCGGCTTGGCGCAGCCCCCCCGCAATTCGCGCGC
>JADCGG010000270.1 GCA_020249125.1 Roseomonas sp.
AGCCAGAGGCGCTTTACCTTGTCTTGGAAGGCTCGGTCGGCCTTTCCATGCAAGGCGCAGCTGATTCTCGCGGCCTTCTGGAAATCATCGGCGGCGGCGAATGTTTCTTGATGCCGGCCGTGATCATGGGCGGCGCCTGGCCCTTCGGCGCCGAGGCTTTGGCGCCCAGCCGCCTGCTCCGCATCCCGCTTGATGCCTTCCACGCCATCATGGCCGGGGAACCGCGCCTTGCGGAGGCCAGCCTCACGCAAATGGCGCGGCAATGGCGGGTTCTGGCGGATCAATTGCGCGACATGAAGCTCACCAAGGCGAGCGAACGCGTGGCGCATTTCCTCGCCGGGCGGCTGATGCCGGGCGGGCGCGTTGCCATGCCGGAACCCCGCGCGGCCATAGCGGCGCGACTCGGCATGACACCGGAAAGCCTCTCACGCGTCATGCATGGGCTGGAAGCGGCGGGGCTGGTGCGGTTGCAGGGCAGGCGGGTGGAAGTGCCGGATGCGCAGGCGCTGACCCGGGCGGCCCGGGCTTCCGGCCATTAGATTAAGCGGTTAGGCTTCCCCGATAACGGAGGATTGCCGATGGCCCGCGTGCCTGATTTGACAGTGGATGATCTGGCGGAAGCTGATCGAGACCTGCTGAAGCGCCCAATTGCCCTGCATAAGGCATTGACCAATAGCCCCAAGGCGGCGCGCGCCTTTTCCGGGCTTGGGCAATTCATCCGCTACGGGTCGCGCCTTGACCCTCGGCTGCGCGAATTGGCCATTCTGCAAGTGGGCTGGCAGGCGCGTTCACCTTATGAATGGTCGCATCATGTTAAGATCGGCAAGGATTTCGGCGTCAGCGATGCCGATATCCGCGGCCTGATCGCCGAAAGCGCCGGAAAGGACTCGGCGCTTGAACCCCTCGCCAAGCTGGTGCTGCTGGCCGCGCGGGAAGCCGCGGCGGGGCCGGGGGTGACTGAGGCCACTTATAAGGCGCTGGCGGCGCATTTCGACCATGAACTGATGGTGGATCTGGTGGTCACCATTTCTTTTTACTGCGCGGTGGTGCGCGCGCTTTCATCCTTGGCGATTGAAGTTGAGCCCGAATACCAGCCCTATCTGGACCAATACCCTCTGCCGGCCTGACAGCGGCTTTTTACTAAAATACTGATTCGGATAAATTAAATTCACCGGCTGGGGTTAGTAATCACCCCGGCCGGCGCAGCTTTGTGGCGAAGCGGCGACCCCGGCCTACAGCCCCGGGTTGCAAATAATTTTCGATTTAAGGGGTTCTTCACGCCCCGCGTTAACCTTTTGGTTAATGCTCCCGATCAAGAATGCGTCAACCGGAGGAGAGCGGGGGGGGCGATGGAACTCAGGATGGTCAAGGCCGGGGTACTGGACATGGCGGTGGAAATGCACGGCCCCGAAACCGGGCCGGTTGCCATCCTGCTGCATGGCTTTCCCGATGACGTGCGCGCCTGGGATGGTGTGGCGCCCGCGCTCGCCGCCCAAGGCTTCCGCGTGCTGGTGCCCTATCTGCGCGGCTATGGCCCGACCCGGTTTCTGGACCAGGCGACGCCGCGTTCCGGCGAACAGGCGGCGCTTGGGGTGGATTTGCTGGCGCTGATGGATGCGCTGGCAATCCCGAAGGCGATCCTGGCCGGGTATGATTGGGGCGGGCGCGCGGCCTGTGTGGTTTCGGCCCTTTGGCCTGAGCGGGTGACCGGCCTGGTTTCCGCAAATGGCTATAATATTCAAGACATTGCGGGGAGTACCCGCCCCGCCGCGCCAGCGCAGGAAGCGCGCCATTGGTATCAATGGTACCTGCAAACAGACAGGGGTGCGGCGGGTCTGGCCCAGAATCGGCACAGTCTATGTGAGCTTCTGTGGCGCATGTGGTCGCCCAATATGGGCTTCTCTGCCGAAAGCTACGCCAAAACGGCGGCCAGCTTCGACAATCCCGATTTCGTGGCGGTTGCCGTCCATTCCTATCTCCATCGGCACCGGGCCGTGGCGGGCGACCCCGCCTATGCGGCGATTGAAGCGCGCCTTGCCGCCCGCCCCATGATCACCGTGCCGAGCCTGGTTTTGCACGGGGCCGAGGATGGCGTGGACCCACCAGAGAATAGCGCCGGCTGCGCCCGTCATTTCACGCAGCTTCTGGCGCGTAAGGTTGTTCCAGTTTCAGGACACTTCCTTCCGCGCGAGTCTCCGGCTGAATTTTTAGCTGCGATTCACCTTTTGGTAAGCGCTCATTAGGAGAGAAATGACCAATGGTCGTAAAAATCTGTCGAAAAACTCATTTTAAGTATATTTCTTTATCAAGAAATTTACTTTTTTGGACGATTATCTGTCCAGGGATGAGGGGGGAAGAAATTTCCTGTTTCAATTCCCTTCGAAACTCGGTAAAAACCTTCTAGTCGGTCAAAAGGAGCGATCAAATGCGTGTTCTACTAGTCGAGGATGATCCTACAACGGCGCGTGGCATTTCGTTAATGCTGCGTCATGCCTCCATGATTGTGGAAACAGCGGATACGGGGGAAGAAGCCCTCGAACTCGCGAAACTCTATGATTATGACATCATCGTGTTGGATCTGATGCTGCCGGATTTGGATGGTGGCGAAGTCGTGCGCCGTCTGCGCGCTGGTCGCGTTGAAACGCCGGTGCTGATCCTGTCGGGCGTCAGCCGCCCGCAAACCAAGGTGAAGGTCTTCGGCATGGGCGCCGATGATTTCATCACAAAGCCCTTCGACCAGCAGGAACTGGTCGCGCGTATCCAGGCCATTGTGCGCCGCGCGAAGGGTTTCAGCCAGCCGACCCTGCAAGTTGGCGCGCTGCAACTCAATATCGGCTCACGTGAAGTGGCGGTTGGTGGCAATCCTGTCCATCTGACCGGCAAGGAATACGCGATCCTGGAATTGCTCGCGCTCCGCAAGGGCGTTGTGCTGACCAAGGAAGTTTTCCTGAACCATCTTTATGGCGGCATTGATGAGCCTGAAGTGAAGATCATTGATGTCTTCATCTGCAAGCTCCGCAAGAAGCTCGCCACCGCTGGCGGCGCTGATCTGATCGGCACCGTCTGGGGCCGCGGCTATGTTCTGCGGGAACAGAATGAACGTTCGGAATTTTGGGGCGGCGGCGCGAAGCCCGCGATTACCGCCGCCGATGTTCAGGCCGCCTGAGCCATTCGTCTTTGAAGGCGAAGCGTGATCCGCTTTCAGCGGATCACGTAAGGTGATTGGCAGGTCAGAGATCAGCGCGATACGCGCTTTCGCCTGATGGCTTTCTGGCATTGAACGCTTGCGCGATGAACGCCTTTTTTATTTCATTTAATTATCATGACGTGCTTGGTCCGTGTCGTCCCTTTGGAACGACACGGCAATACATCGTGCTGCGGCAAGCCTGCGCTCAGCTCCGCTGACGGCGGAGGAAGGCCGGAATCTCCAGGCTCATTTCATCTTGCTGCGCAGGCCGGGCAGGTTCGAAACGCGGTGCGGGCGCAGCCATTGGCTCCATCCGCGCGGCAGGCGCGCCTTCAGGCGTCGCGCTTTGCGGCGCTGTGGCCGGCAGGTTGCGCTTCATCATGCCACCCATGCCGGTGACCTTACCGAAAAGGCCGCGCAACCCCGCTGGGCGTGGCGCGCCAGGTGCTGCTTGCGGTTCAACCTGCTCGGTCACCGGCACACGAAGCTGCGGTGGTTCCGGCAAAGGTGCCAGTGTCGGCGCCAGCATGACTGGCGCTTCCGCGATCGGCGCCGGTTCCGGTTCAGCGGCGGGTGCAGTCTCCAGGATGGCTGGGCGCATCGCCGGTGCGGCCTGGGCTGCACGCCGCATGAAGGGCAGGCCAGGCCCGGTCGGGGCCGTGCCAATGCCCTGGTTCGCAACGGCATTGAGCGGTTGCACGGTGGCGCCACCCAGCGCCACCAGCTTGGGTTTTTCCGCTTCCTTGAAATGGGCCGCATCAATGCCGGTTGCCACCACGGAAACCCGCACCCGGCCATTCATGGATTCGTCAACCGAGGTACCGAAGATGATATTCGCATCCTCATCCACTTCTTCACGGATGCGATTGGCCGCGCCATCCACTTCAAACAGCGTCATGTCATAGCCGCCGGTGATGTTGATCAGCACGCCCTTGGCGCCACGCATGGAAATATCTTCCAGCAACGGATTGCTGATGGCGGATTCCGCCGCACGGCGGGCGCGGTCTTCGCCTTCCGCCTCACCCGTGCCCATCATGGCCTTGCCCATTTCCGCCATCACGGTGCGGATATCGGCGAAATCCAGATTGACCATGCCGGGATTGACCATCAGGTCCGTGACACCGCGCACACCCATGTAAAGCACATTATCCGCCATCTTGAACGCTTCCTGGAAGGTGGTGCGTTCATTGGCCAGACGGAACAGGTTCTGGTTGGGGATGATGATCAGCGTATCCACGAATTGCTGCAATTCCTCGATCCCCTGATCGGCGGATTTGCGCCGCTTCGGCCCTTCGAAATCGAAGGGCTTGGTCACCACACCAACCGTGAGGATACCGCGTTCACGCGCCATGCGCGCAATCACCGGTGCCGCCCCCGTGCCGGTGCCGCCACCCATGCCGGCGGTGATGAAAATCATGTGCACGCCTTCAATATGGCGAGCCAATTCCTCGGTCGCTTCTTCTGCCGCGGCGCGGCCAATCTCAGGCTTCGCGCCGGCGCCAAGGCCTTGCGTAAGGTGCGGGCCAAGCTGCACGCGGCGATCCGCGCGGGAATGGATCAGCGATTGCGCATCCGTATTCGCCACCAGGAATTCCACGCCATCAAGGCCCATGGAAATCATGTTGTTGACGGCGTTGGTGCCACCGCCGCCAACGCCCACCACCGTGATCCGCGGGGTGAAATCCGTATGTTGGTTCTGCGGGATCGTCAGGTTCAAGGTCATTGATTTTCCTCCTCAGGCAGTGATGGGCAGCTTGGGTTGGCAATGGCGGCGGAAGGTGCGGGCATTACACGCGGTCCTTCAGCCAATGGATCAAACGGCGAAACGCGCCGCCGGCCTTCACCGGACCAGGCGCGATATCCAGAACGGGGCGGCCTTCACCGGCGCCCCACATCAAAAGCCCGACCGCGCCGGCAAAGGCGGGGCCAGAGGCCGCTTCGGCAAGGCCGCGCAAGGCTTGTGGGCGACCAAGGCGCACTTGCCGGTCCAGGATGCGCGCGGCCATTTCGCGCACACCAACAAGCTGCGATGCGCCGCCGGTCAGCACCACGCGCGCACCACCTTCCTTGCCAAGCCCGCTTTGGTCCAATTTGTCCTTGAGCAGCTCAAAGGTTTCTTCAAGCCGCGGCTTGATGATGCCAACCACCATGGCGCGGGGAATGCGCGCGATGTGATGTTCATCTTCGCCCAATAGCGGCACGGGCAGGTATTCGCGTTCATCATCCGCGCCACCATGCACCGCGCCATGGAGTGTCTTCATCCGTTCCGCATGGGCAACTGGGGTGGACAGGATGGTCGCCAGGTCATTCGTCACCTGCCCGCCACCCACCGGGATTTGCGCGGTATGCACCAGATGCCCTTCGCTGAAGACCGCAAGGCTTGTGGTGCCGCCGCCCATATCAATGACGGTGGCGCCAAGCTGCTTTTCATCTTCGACCAAGGTCGCAAGCCCGGCGGCCAGCGGGGCGGAGACAAGTTCCTCAACCTCCAGATCACAGCGCATCAGGCAGGCGCCAAGATTGCGGAGCGATGCCTCAGCCGCCGAGACCATATGCAGCCGCGCACCCAGCACATCACAGATCATGCCGCGCGGATCATCAGCGCCCGGCGTGGCATCCACCGTAAAACCAAGCGGAATCGCATGGACGGTTTCGCGGCCTTCTTCGGCGGTGCGCCGGCGCCCATCATGCAAAATGGCGCGCAGATCGGCTTCGGTTACCGCGCGGCCTCCGATATCCCATTGCAGATGCAATTGCCGACTATCGGGCTGGCCACAGGAAAGATTGACGATGGCGCCGGAAAGCCGTGTATCGGCCATTTCTTCCGCCTGACCAACCGCAGCGCGAATGGCGCGTTCGGCTTCTTCCAGATCCACAATGGATCCGCCCTTCACGCCGCGCCCGCGCTGCCAGCCAAAGCCCAGCACACGCGGGCTGCCATCGCTTTCAATGCGCGCAATCAGGCAGACCACTTTCGTGGAACCGATATCAAGGACGCCAAAGACGCCGCTGCGTGCCTGCCGGCGACGACGCGGTGGTGCGGCAGCAGGTTCAAAAGCGCCGGGCAGGCGGGTGAGCTGATTCATCCGCGTTCCCTTCGCGTGACAGGGCGTGCTGGCTGATTTTCAGGCGTTTCACGATTGGTACGCACCACCAGCCGGTCCGGCAGACGAAGATCAATGGCGGCCAGCGGGCGATCCAAAAGCTTCGCTTCCTGCTGCAATTCCGCCAGGCGCTTGATGGCAGCGCCTTCCGCGGCTTCCGGCAGCAACACATCGGTGCCGCTATGCAGCCGCAGATTCCAGCGCCTTTCGCCGATGCGCACCATGGCCTGGACGCGTTCTGCCACCTCGGCTTCCGCCGCCAGCAGATCATAAAGCTGCGCCGCGGCACGATCCGCGCCGGGGCCAACAATCAGTGGCAGCGGGCCGAATTGATCCAGCCCGTCAGTCGCCACCGTTTTGCCTTCGCGGTCCACGATCACGAAGCGGCCTTGATTTTGCCAAATGGCGAAGGGCCGGCGTTCTTCCAGGCGCAGTACGACGGTGCCGGGCAGGTGGCGTTCAACATGGGCGCGCGCCACCCAGGGGATGGATTCCAATCTTTGCCTTGCAGAATCTGGTGAGAATTCAAGCATGGAATCGCCGCGTGAAACGCCAAGCGCTTCGCGGATAAGGGGCAGCGGCGTATTCTGCCGCCCATCCACGATCACCGCCTGCACTGTCATGCTGCGATCAGGCCCGATCATGGTGACCTGATCCAGCATGCGCCGCGCCTGGCCCGCCGGGTCCACCATCGCGATGCCATAGGCAATCGCACCAAAGCCACACAGGATCAGTACGCCATAAAGCGCAGGCCGCGCGAAACGACGCGACCGACGCAGCGCAATGCGCAGCGCTGAAGGCCGGCCCGGTTCCTTCTTCTTGCGCGTTGAGGTGGTGACCAAGCGTTCACGCGCCATGGCGGGCTTGCTCCACCATCCAGGCGCAAAGCGCGGGGAAGGACATGCCGCAATGCGCGGCCTGTTCAGGCAAAAGTGATGTTGGCGTCAGCCCCGGTTGCGTATTCACTTCAAGCAGGATCAGCCGGCCTGGCTCACCTTGCGTGTCGTCATAACGCAGATCCGTGCGTGATGCTCCGCGACAGCCGAGCGCGTGATGCGCGCGCAGCGCGATATCCATCGCCTGCGCATAGGCCTCAGGCGCCACACGCGCGGGCAGGATATGGCGCGAACCGCCTGCGGCATATTTGCTTTCATAATCGTAGAATTGCCCGGCATCGGCCAGGATATCGGTCACCGCCAGCGCGCGATCGCCCATCACACCCACGGTCAATTCGCGGCCGGGAATGAAGCTTTCCACCATGATGGCATCGCCATGCGTCCAACCGCGCGCAATGCTGGCGCGGCGATTGTCACCCTCATGCAAGATCGTGACGCCGACTGAAGACCCTTCATTCACCGGCTTCACGACAAAGGGGCGCGGCAGCGGGTCAGCCGCTTCCAATTCAGCGCGCGTCACCACACGATCATCAGCCACCGGCAGCCCAGCGGCGCGGAACACCGCCTTCGCCGCCGCCTTATCCATCGCCATGGCAGAAGCGCGCAACCCGGAATGCGTGTAAGGCAAACCAAGCCAATCCAGCATGCCCTGGATGCAGCCATCTTCACCAAAACGGCCATGCAGCGCGTTGAAGACCACATCGGGGCGCGGATCGCTCAGCGCATGGATCACGGCGGCCAGATCATCGCCCACATCAATCGGCGTCACGGCAAAACCGGCTTCCTGCAGCGCGGCAATCACTTGCCTACCGGATGAGAGCGAGACTTCGCGTTCCGCCGAACGCCCGCCATAAAGCACCGCGACGCGCTTCTTCATGGCAGCGTCCTTCCAATGCGGCGAATTTCCCATTCCAGCGCAACGCCGGAATGCGCCAACACGCGCGCGCGCACTTCCTCGCCCAGCGCTTCGATATCGGCGGCGGAAGCTCCGCCCAGATTGATCAGGAAATTGCAGTGCTTTTCGCTGACCTGCGCCGCGCCGCGCGTCAGGCCGCGGCATCCAGCGGCGTCAATCAATTCCCACGCCTTGCGATCACCGTGGGGATTCTTGAAGGTGGAACCACCGGTGCGCGCACGCACGGGTTGCGTGGCTTCACGTGCGGCGCGGATTTCCGCAAGCCGCGCCGCGATGGCAGTCTTGTCACCAGCAAACGCGCGCAGCCTGGCGCGCACCACAACGCCGCGCGCCGGCAATTGCGCGTGGCGATAGGCGAAATGCAGCGCCGCCGCGTCCATGCGGAGCAGGCCTTCAGGTGTGGCGATTTCCGCCCAATCCAGAACATCCTTGATTTCGGCGCCATAAGCGCCGGCATTCATCGCGACCGCGCCACCAATGCTGCCCGGAATACCAACCAGAAACTCAAGCCCGCCAAGCCCGGCAGCGGCAGCGGTTTCCGCCACCGTCACATCCAAAGCGGCGGCGCCGGCGATGATGCCGTCGGCTTCCACCACCACATCACCAAACCCACGCGCAAGACGCAGCACCACGCCAGCAATGCCGCCATCACGAATAATTATATTGGAAGCCGCACCAAGAATGGTCAGCGGCACATCGGCCGGCATATCGCGCAGCAGCAGCAACAGATCATCAAGATCAGCGGGGCGCACCAGCACATCCGCCGGACCACCCACGCGGAACCACGTCGCTGCACCCAGCGGCGCATCACGTTCCACGCGCCCGCGCAGCGGTGGCAGCACGGCATGGCTGATGGGCTGAGGCATCATTTCATCACCCCCGCGAGGCGCCCGCGCGCACGCGCCTGCAATTCCGTCAATTGCGCGGGCAGCGCATGCGCCCAATTGGTGATGCTGCCAGCGCCAAGGCAGACAACATAATCACCAGGCCGCGCGATGGCGTGAATCATCTCGGCCAGGCTATCGGGGCCGGGCAGCGGTACCACGGAACGATGCCCGCGCGCGCGAAGCCCTTCTACCAGCGCATCCTTGTCAACGCCTTCCATCGGCGCTTCGCCAGCAGCATAGACATCGGCCACAATCACTGTGCCCGCATCATTCATGCAGGCGCAGAATTCTTCAAACAGGGTCGCGAGCCGCGTGTAGCGATGCGGCTGCACCACGGCAATCACATCACGCGCACCTGCTTGCCGAGCAGCCTTCAGCACAGCAGCGATTTCCACCGGATGGTGTCCGTAATCATCAATCACCGTAATGCCACCCGCTTCACCAGTGCGCGTGAAGCGTCGCTTCACACCCTTGAAGCCGGCAAGCGCTGTGCGGATGGTTGTCTCATCCACACCCAGCTCAGCCGCGATGGCAACAGCCGCCAGCGCATTCTGCACATTATGCTGACCGAGCATTGGCAGGCGGAAGGGTTTCATGTGGCGTACGCGCCCGCTCAACCGATCCGTCACGGTCACTTCAAAGGTCGCACCCATGCGATCTGTGATCACACGATCGGCACGCACATCGGCCTGCGGTGAAAAACCGTAAGTCACGATGCGCCGATCCGAAAGGCGCGGGATCATCGCCTGTACTTCGGGATGATCAATGCACAGCACCGCGAAACCGTAGAAGGGAATATTGCCGACGAATTGGGCATAGCCTTCCTTCATCGCTTCTTCCGTGCCCCAATGGTCCAGATGTTCCGGGTCCATATTCGTGACCACGGCAACAACAGCGGGTAGTTTCAGGAAGGAACCATCGCTTTCATCCGCTTCCACCACCATCCATTCGCCGCTGCCCATGCGCGTATTCGTGCCATAGGCATTGATGATTCCGCCATTGATCACGGTGGGATCAAGCCGCGCCGCTTCCAGGACGGCAGCAACAAGACTTGTGGTGGTGGTCTTGCCATGCGTGCCACCAATGGCGATGGACCATTTGAGGCGCATCAGCTCAGCTAGCATTTCCGCACGCCGCACAATAGGAATCAAACGCTGACGCGCCGCCGCCACTTCCGGATTATCACGCTTGACGGCAGTGGACACCACCAACACCTGCGCATTGCCGATATTGGCAGCATCATGGCCGATCGTGACCGGAATGCCCGCAACGCGCAGCCGCGCAACATTCGTACCTTCGGCCACATCGCTGCCCTGTACCTGATAGCCAAGCGTATGCAGCACTTCGGCAATGCCAGACATGCCAATACCGCCGATACCGACGAAGTGAATGGCGCCAATGCTGATGGGAAGCGCACGCATCAGGAAGCCCCCACCAAATCGCGTCGTGCCAGCGCCATAACGCGATCCGCAAGATCACGCGCTGCATGGGGCCGCGCCAAAGCCGCAGCCGCAGCAGCGGCAGAGGCCATGCGCGCCGGGAAATTCAGGAAGGACGCCAGCGCATCAGCAAGCGTTTGCGGCGTGAAGCCTGTTTGCGCGAAAACCCGCGCCGCATCCGCCGCCGCCAAGGCGCGCGCATTCGCGGTTTGATGGTCATCAATCGCGGATGGCAGCGGCACCAGAATGGAAGGCCGGCCGGCGCACGAAATCTCCGCCACGGTTGAAGCCCCCGCACGCCCAATCACCAGATGCGCCGTGGCAAGCCGCCCTGCTACATCAGGAAAGAAGGGCGCCAAATCCGCAGGCACGCCGGCGGCTTCATAGGCGCCGCGCGTGCGCGCCAAATCCTCGGCACGGCATTGCTGCGTCACCAAAAGCCGCGCACGCAAGGCTTCCGGCAAGGCGCTGATGGCAGGCGGCACAACATCCGCGAAAATCCGCGCGCCGAGTGATCCGCCCAGCACCAACACGCGCAGCACCGTGCCTTCCGCCGGCAGCGGATAGGGCTGCCCCGCCAAGGCCGCGAGCGCGGGACGCACCGGATTGCCAACCACGGCGCTTCGTGCACCTTCCGGCACCATCGCCGTATCAGCATAGGAAAGCGCCAACAAATCGGCAGCGCGCGCCATCACCCGATTGGCGCGGCCCAGCACGGCATTCTGTTCATGCAGGATCAGCGCCGGTCGGCGAGATGCACGCATCAGCCGCGCCGCAGCCAAGGGCGGGAAGGAAGGATAGCCACCAAAACCGACAATCGCACTCGGCGACAAATCACTAATATGCCGGCGCGCCTGAAGCGTGCCCATGAACAGCGCCGAGGCACCGCGCAAAGCCTGACGCACACCGCGCCCGGAAAGGCCGGAACCTTGCAGCACGAAGCGTTCGGCATTCGCGAAAACCGGGCTGTCATAAGCGGCGGATCGCGCATCGGTCATCAGCGCCACGCGTTCGCCACGAAGAATCAACTCCGCCGCCAAGGCCTCGGCGGGGA
>JADCGG010000271.1 GCA_020249125.1 Roseomonas sp.
CATTCATTCAGGGAGGCATCATAAACCGCGATATCCTCATGCCCCAGCTGATGCAGCAGAAAGGCATCGAGAGTTGCGGCAATGCCGCCACCGCAATAGATCAGCTTGCGCTTGGCCTTATCCGCACCAATCGCAGCGAAGGCGGCAGCCACCTGATCAGGCGCTTTCAGCTTGAAGCTGCCCGCTTCAAACAGCGATGCCGCCGGCAGATTGACGCTGCCCGGTATGCGCCCCGGTCGGCCATAGCGCGGGTTTTCCCCACTATGCAGATCAGGTGCCAGCGCATTGATGGAACAAGTGCCACCATCACCAATCGCGGCCAGCATTTCATCCCGCCCGACAAACAAACCAGGCCGCGGCTTGGCGCGTAAGGTTGCGGGGGCATATCGCGTTTCAGCGGTGGCAATGGCGCGGCCTTCCGCCACCCAGGCATCAATGCCGCCATCCAGAATGGCCGCATCATCAAAGCCGATGGCGCGCATCATCCACCAGACCCGCGTCGCCCATTGCGGTGTCTTCCGGGAATAAAGCACCACACGCGTGCCATCCCCAATGCCACGCGCCGCCAGCCGTGCCGCCAGATCATCCGGCGCTGGCATGGTGAAATTGAAACGGCTGGACCGATCGGAAAGCTCGCCCTGCACATCAAGGAAACCGGCGCCCGGGATATGGCCGGCATCGTAATCCTCTCGCCCGCTTTTGATTCTGTAAGGCCGGCCCGTGCCAGATTCGTACAAAAGATAGGTGGTGCAATCGAAGATACGAAGGTTCGGGTCACGCAGATTGGCCGCAAGCCATGCGGTGCTGACAATCGCGTCCGGGTGGGCGTAAGCGGCCATGGGGTCCTCCTGATTTCTTGCGGTGATCCTGCGCCGAGACCGGCGCGCGCCGCAAGCGCATCACGCAAGCAGGCGATGGATCGTCACATCTCGCGTTTCACGATCTTCCAATTCGCGCGTGGTCGGCACGGTATAGCGCGCGATGGGATCAAGACCCGCCTTTGGCAAATAGGCGCGGCCCGGATCGGCGATCAGCACCTCGGCCCCTGCCGCCACCAGGCCACGCAGCCAGGGCAGGATATGCGCGGTCATTGGCGCTTCGTAACAGACATCGCCGGCGAAAATCACATCCCAGCGGCAGGGCGCGCCAACCACATCGCCAGGCGGGGTTGCTACCGCCACGCCATTCAGCGCGGCATTCAAGCGCACGGCAGCAAGCGCCAAGGGATCAATCTCGGCAGCTTCCACCAAGGCCGCGCCGGCTTGTGCGGCGGCAATGGCGGCAATGCCGCAGCCGGCGGCAAAATCCAGCACGCGCTTGCCCGCCACAAACTGGGGATTATCCAAGACCGCCCGTGCCAAGGCCTGCCCGCCCGGCCAGGCAAAGGCCCAGAAGGGCGGTTCAATGTTCTGCTCGGCCAGCCAGGCTTCGGTTGCCTGCCAGATCGGTGTGATCTCACTTGCCAAATGCAGCGCGATTTCGGGCACCAAGGGCGCGCGAGACACCACCGTTTGCGCCACGACGAATTCCTCCGCCGTCACAGCCGGCCCAACAAAAAGGCCGCAGCAATCGCCAGGCCGACATCGCGATTGGCCTTGAACAGGCGCAGGCATAGCGCTGGGTCGGCGATATCAAGCGCCACCACCTGCCGCGCCAGCATCAGCCCCGGCACGGCAAGCCCGAGCAAATACCAAGGCGCCAGCCCCGCCAGCCACCCGGCCAGTGCCAGCAACCCCATGGTCAGCCCGTAACACAGGATCAGGAAGGGCCGGGTTTTGGCCCCCAACCGCAAGGCGGAAGAACGAATGCCGACCAGCGCATCATCTTCGCGGTCCTGATGCGCGTAGATGGTGTCATAGCCCAGAATCCAGAAAAACCCGGCGGCCCAAAGGGCCAGCGCCGCGCCATCCAGCCCGCCCGTCAACGCCGCATAGCCCATGGGCGCGGCCCAGGAGAATATCACCCCAAGCACCGCTTGTGGCCAGTCTGTCACGCGCTTCGCCAAGGGGTAGAGCACCACCGGCAGCAGGGACGCCACGCCCAAAAGCTGCGCCGCGCGGTTCAATTGCAGCAGGATCAGCAAAGCCACCGCCAAGACAAGCGCAAGAAATACCAGCGCATGGCGCGCGCGCAGCGCGCCGGACGCCAAGGGCCGCCCCGCGGTGCGTTCCACCTTGCGGTCCAAATCCCGGTCCCAAAGATCATTCACCACGCAGCCCGCGCCGCGCATCAGCACCGCGCCCAGGCCGAATAGCGCCGTCAGCCACAGCCCCTGGCGCCAATCCGGCGCCACCATGGCAAAGGCCCAAAGCCCCGGCAGGAACAGCAGCCAGGACCCGATGGGCCGATCGAGCCTCATCAACAGCGCATAGGGGCGCCAGCCCTGCGGCAGGCGCGCCACCCAGCCGCCGGTGCGGATATCAGTATGGCCAGACATGGGCCTATAAGGACTGCGGAGCCCCACCATGTCCACCCCGCGCCTTTATCTTGATACCCAACTCTCCCCCGGCCTTGAGATCGAGGCTGAGCCCGGCCAGGCGCATCATTTGGGCAATGTGCTGCGCCGAGTGCCGGGCGATGCCCTGCTGGTCTTCAATGCGCGGGATGGCGAATGGGCCGGGCGCATCGCCTCATTGAAAAAGGATCGCTGCCGTATCGCGCTGGAAGCCCAAAGCCGCGCGCCAGCGCCTGAGCCCGATCTCCGCCTGATGGTCGCGGCGCTCAAGCGCGATGCCATGGAATGGCTGGTGGAAAAGGCGACCGAATTGGGCGTTGCCGCCATCCACCCGGTGCTCACGCGCCGCAGTGTCGCGGATCGGCTGAACCTGGCGCGGCTTGCCGCCATTGCGCGCGGCGCCGCCGAGCAATGCGAAAGGCTGAGCCTGCCCGTGATCCACGCCCCCCTGCCCTTACCCGCCGCCCTGGCCACCTGGGATGGCGCCCCTTTGTTCATCGCCGCTGAACGCGCCGGCGCACTCGCCCTGCCGCGAGCCCTTGCCGGGCGGCGCCTGCCGCTTGGGCTGTTGATCGGGCCAGAGGGCGGGTTTGACCGCGCTGAACTTGACGCCGCCGCCCTGTATCCCTTTGTTACACCTATCGGCCTTGGCCCTCGCATCCTGCGGGCGGAAACGGCGGCGGTTGCGGGTCTCGCGGTAATGGCCGCCTTGGCGGGTGACTGGTCCTGAGTATGTATTGCGCCGCCCCCGCGGCGCCCCTGGAAGGTTTTAATGTCCAATCCCGGCGAAGCCGATCCCACGCCCATCACCTCCACCCGCCAAATGGCGGAATGGTTTGCTGCCGGCTGCAAGCCGAAATCCGCCTGGCGCATCGGTACCGAGCACGAGAAATTCGGCTTCCGGTTGAATGATTTCTTACCGCCGCCTTATGAACCGCAAGGCATTCGTGCCATGCTGGAAGGGCTGATGGCGAAGGGGTGGGAACCCATTCTGGATCGCGGCAACCCGATTGGCCTGAAGCGCGGTGCCGCTTCCGTCAGCCTGGAACCCGGCGGGCAGTTTGAACTTTCCGGCGCCCCCCTGACGACGCTGCACGAAGTCGCCGCCGAGCTTTTCGAACATTTGGACGATGTGCGCGAAGTAGCCGCCCCCTTGGGCTTGGGCTTTGCGCCGATTGGCTTTCATCCGCTGGCGAAGCGCGAAGACATGCCCTGGATGCCGAAGGGCCGCTACGCCATCATGCGCCAATATATGCCGCGCGTCGGCGCCATGGGGCTGGATATGATGCTGCGGACCTGCACGGTGCAGGTGAACCTCGATTTCGGTGATGAAGCGGATATGGTGGAAAAGCTCCGCGTCTCGCTCGCGCTGCAACCGCTGGCGACTGCGCTTTTCGCCAATTCCCCAATTACTGAGGGCAAAAAGAACGGCTATCGCAGCCTGCGCGCCCGCGTATGGACGGATACGGACCCGGACCGCACCGGCATCCCCGCCGTGGTGTTTGAAGATGGCTTCGGCTTTGAACGCTTCGCCGAATGGGTGCTGGATGTGCCCATGTATTTCATCATGCGCGATGGCCAATGGCTGGATGCGGCGGGGCAAAGCTTCCGCGCCTTCCTGAATGGCAAGGCGGAAAAACTCGCGGCTCAATCCGCCACCATGGGCGATTGGGCAGATCACGTGACCACGGTATTCACCGATGTACGGTTGAAGCGGTTTCTGGAAATGCGCGGCGCCGATGCTGGCGCGCCTTCCATGCTGAATGCGCTGCCGGCCTTTTGGGTGGGGCTGATCTACGATGACGCCGCGCAAAAGGCCGCCCGCGCCCTCATACGGGGTTGGAGTGTCGCCGAAATCCGCGCGCTGCGCG
>JADCGG010000272.1 GCA_020249125.1 Roseomonas sp.
ACATGGATATGCAACTTGCCGGCAAGCGTGTGCTTGTCACGGGTGGATCAAAAGGCATTGGGCTCGCTTGCGCGGAAGCCTTCGCCCGCGAAGGTTGCGATGTGGTGCTGACCGCACGCGATGCGGCGGCGCTCGCGACCGCTGCGGATAAGGTGCGCGCTTTGGCGCAGGTGCGCGTGGAAACCTTGGCCGCTGATCTTTCGCGCGTTGAAGAACGCGAAAGGCTGCATGCGGCTTTTCCGGATATTGATGTGCTGGTGAATAATGCCGGCGCCATTCCTTCGGGGCGTTTGCAGGATATTTCCATCCAGCGCTGGCAGGAAGCCTGGAGCCTGAAGGTCTTTGGCTATATTCACCTGTGCCAGCTCTATCTGCCGGCGATGGAAGCGCGCAAGGCGGGTGCTGTGGTGAATATCATCGGCATGGCCGGGCGTTCGCCCAAGGCCGGCTATATTTGCGGCGGCGCGGGCAATGCTTCGCTGATTGCTTTCACCCAGGCTTTGGGTGCGGCGACGCAAGCCAATGGCGTAAAGGTTGTCGGCATCAATCCTGCCGTGACCAAGACCGATCGCATGATCACCCAGGCGCGCGTCAATGCGAAGCTGAAATTCGGCGATGAGGAACGCTGGGCGGAAACCATCACCGGCCTGCCCTTCAATCGCCCGATCGAATCAGCCGAAATCGCCGATCTGGCAGTGTTTTTGGCGAGCCCGCGCGGCGTTTATGTGAATGGCACGGTGGTGGATGTGGATGGCGGGGGGATGTGGCGCGCCTGATCCCGCGCGCTGACCGACGAAAGGCAAGCCATGCTGCGCTTCAGCAATTTCCTTTTTCCCGAAAGCCGCGATCCCGCCGGTGATCAGCGCGTGATCGCGGAAAGCATCGCCGAGGCCAAGCTATGCGATGAGCTTGGCGTTGAAGTGCTCTGGCTTGCCGAACATCACTTCGATGGCAATTGCGCCTATGTGGACCCAGTCACATTTGCCGCCGCTGTGCTTTCCGCGACCAAGCGTATCAAGGTTGGTTTTGCGGTGGCGCAGGTTTCGCTGCATCACCCGATGCGGCTTGCGGAACAAATGTCGCTTTTGGATAATCTTTCCGGCGGGCGCGTGATTGTCGGGCTTGGTCGCGGCACGGCCTATAATGTCTATGAATACCAGGGCTATGGCATTCCGGCGGAAGAGGCGCTGGAACGCTATGAGGAAGCCGAAGGCATCATGCTGCAGGCCTGGACAAGCCCGAATGGTTTTCAGCACAAGGGCAAGTTCTGGGATGTAAAGGTGCCGCGGCTGCGGCCAGAACCTTTCACCAAGCCGCATCCTTATGTGATCCGCGCGGCATCAAGTGAAGATGGCGCCTTGCATCTGGCGCGGCGTGGCCTGCCATTTCTGATGAATGTGCAATCGCTGGAGGTCACGCAAAAGCGCCTGGCCGCCTATCGCGCCACCATGGCGGCAGCCGGCTTCGATGCTGCCCATATCGCGCATTGCCTTGATGAAAGCTGGGTCTGGCGCAATGTGGTGGTGGCCGCATCGGATGACGAAGCGCGCCGCATCGCGATCCCCGCCTTTGAAGCCATGCAGGCGCAGCGCAAGGCCATGCGCGAGAAAATCTACGCCGAACAAGGCGTGATCATGAAAAAGGAAACCGCGCCGCCCGCGCGCACCAATCCGGAACACGCGCTGATTTGCGGCGCGCCGGAAACCGTAGCGGCGCGCATGGCGGAAATTGAGGCGACGGGCGTTGGTGGCGTTATCTGCTCCTTCCGCTTGGGCCCCATGAGCGCGGAGCAGACCAATACTTCCATCCGCCTTTTCATGGAAAATGTGGCACCGCGCTTTGGCCGGCGGATGCAACAAGCGGCGGAATAGGGCGCGGGGTTACGCCCGCGCCGGCAACTGCATCTCAGCCTTGCCCAGCGCGCCGAGCGCCATCGCCACAATATGCGGCGCGTTCAGCCCAGCCTGGTCATATTGCTTGCGCGGCGCTTCATGATCAATGAAGACATCCGGCAGGCACATGGGGCGAATCTTCAGGCCGCGATCCATCAGCCCGCGTGTCGCCAAATGATGCATCACCATGCTTCCGAAGCCGAGCATGGAGCCTTCTTCAATGGTAATCAGCACCTCATGCTCCCGCGCAAGCCGTTCCACCAGCACGGTATCAAGCGGCTTGGCGAAGCGCGCATCAGCGACCGTGCAGGAAAGCCCATGGCTTGCCAATTCATCAGCGGCCTTCAGGCATTCCTGCAAACGCGCGCCATAGGACAGGATGGCAATCGCACTACCTTCGCGCAGCACGCGCCCTTTGCCGATTTCCAGCACGGAACCGCGCTTGGGCAATTCAAGGCCAAAGCCTTCCCCGCGCGGATAGCGCAGACCGCTTGGCCGATCATCAATCGCCGCACTGGTCGCGACCATGTGCATGAGTTCCACCTCATCAGCGGCGGCCATCAGCACCATATTGGGCAGGCAGCCGAGATAAGCGATATCGAAGGAACCCGCATGCGTCGCGCCATCGGCACCCACCAGCCCGGCACGGTCCATGGCGAAGCGCACGGGCAGGGATTGCAGCGCCACATCATGCATGATCTGGTCATAGGCGCGCTGCAAAAAGGTTGAATAGATCGCGCAAAAAGGTTTGAGGCCCTCGGTCGCAAGCCCTGCGGCAAAAGTCACCGCATGTTGTTCCGCAATGCCAACATCAAAGCTGCGGCGCGGAAATTTCTTGGCAAACAGATCAAGCCCGGTGCCGGATGGCATGGCGGCATTGATCGCGACAATCCGATCATCCGCTTCCGCTTCCGCAATCAGGGAAGTGGCAAAGACCTTGGTGAAGGAGGGCGGGCCAGGCGGCGCCTTGGCCTGTTCGCCGGTGACAACATTGAACTTGACCACGCCGTGATATTTGTCGGGCGAGGATTCCGCCGGCGCATAGCCCTTGCCCTTTTTGGTCACCACATGCAGCAGGATCGGGCCTTGCTGATCCCGATCACGCAGGTTGCGCAGAATGGGCAGCAAATGGTCCAGATCATGCCCATCCACCGGCCCGACGTAATAAAAGCCCAATTCCTCAAACAGCGTGCCGCCCGTCAGCAGCCCGCGCGCGTATTCATCGGCACGCCGCGCCGCGCGTTCCAAGGGTGCGGGGAAGCGCTTGGCCAAGCGCGCCATCATATCGCGCA
>JADCGG010000273.1 GCA_020249125.1 Roseomonas sp.
AAGCCGACGCGCGTTGGGTTCAAGATGCTGGAAGATGGCAAGAAGGTCCGGGTGGCGCGCGCCTCCGGCGAGGTGCTTGACGCATGAGCGACGTGAAGGAACAGCCCCGGCTGCGCCAGCATTACGATTCCGTGGTGCGTAAGCAGTTGACTGAGGAATTCGGCTACACCAATCCAATGGAAGTGCCGAAGCTTGAGAAGATCGTGATCAATATGGGCGTCGGCGAAGCCGCTGGCGACCAGAAGAAGCTGGATGCGGCGGTTGCGGACCTGACCCTGATTTCGGGCCAGAGGCCGGTAAAGACCAAGGCGAAGAAGGCGATCGCGGGCTTCAAGATTCGCGAAGGCCAGGCGATTGGCTGCAAGGTTACGCTGCGCAAGGAACGCATGTATGAATTCCTTGATCGGCTGGTGACCATTGCACTGCCGCGTGTGCGCGATTTTCGTGGCATTCCCGGCAATCGCGGCTTTGACGGTCGGGGCAATTATGCCCTTGGCCTGAAGGAGCAGATCGTGTTCCCCGAAATCATCTATGACAAGGTGGATACGGTGCGCGGCATGGACATTGTCTTTGTCACCACGGCGAAGACCGACAAGGAAGCGAAGGCGCTGCTCAAGGCGTTCCAGCTTCCTTTCCAGAACTGAGTTTTTTGGAAAACCGCCGGGTAATCCCGGCAGGTTCCGGAGGGTTATGACGTATGGCTAAGACATCGTCTGTAGAAAAGAACAAGCGCCGGGAGCGGCTTTCAAAGCTGCATTCCGCGAAGCGTGCGGCGTTGAAGGCTGCGGTGATGAATCGTGAGCTGCCGATCGAAGATCGCTTTGAAGCGACGCTGAAACTGGCGCAATTGCCCCGCAATGGTGCCAAAAATCGTGTGCGGTTGCGCTGCGAACTTACCGGGCGGCCGCGCGGCAATTACCGCAAATTCAAGCTCTGCCGTAACGCGTTTCGTGATTTGGCCAATCAGGGTCAAATTCCGGGCGTCGTGAAGGCCAGCTGGTAAGGAAGCCCGGCATGTCCATGTCCGATCCGCTGGGCGATCTGCTCACCCGTATTCGCAATGCGCAATCCGCGCGGCAGTCGCGCTGTAAGGCGCCGGCGTCCAAGCTGCGTGAAAACGTGCTTGATGTGCTGAAGCGTGAAGGCTTCATTCGCGCCTGGCGCACTGAAGAACTCCGCCCTGGCGTGAAGTTCATTGATATCGAATTGAAGTATTCCGAAGGCGAACCCGCCATCCGGGAAATCACGCGCGTGTCGAAGCCTGGCCGTCGCGTCTATTCGAAGATCACTGAACTGCCCAAGTTCTATAATGGTCTTGGCATGTCCATCCTTTCCACGCCACGTGGCGTGATGAGCGAAAATGAGGCCCGCGCTGCCAATGTTGGCGGCGAGGTTCTCTGCCGCGTATTCTGACGGAGGGTTTGGCAATGTCTCGCGTCGGAAAATATCCGGTTCAGGTGCCGTCTGGGGTGCAACTCGCGCTTTCGGGCCGCACGCTGGTGGCGAAGGGTAAGCTTGGGGCACTCAAGCTTGACCTGACGGATGATGTGGATGTCGAAATCAGCGCTCAGCAGGTGGCGGTGAAGCCGCGCCGGGATGATCGCCGGGCGCGCACCATGTGGGGCACCACGCGCAGCCTTATCAACAGCATGGTGACGGGTGTTTCCACGGGCTTCGTGAAAGCCATGGAAATCAACGGCACCGGCTATCGCGCGGCGGTGCAGGGCAAGGATCTTGTGCTGAGCCTCGGCTACAGCCATGAAATCCGCTACCCGATCCCGGCTGGTATCAAGATCACCTGTGAACGCCCGACGGCCATCAAGGTCGAAGGGTCTGACAAGCGCCAGGTCGGTCAAGTTGCCGCTGAAATTCGTGCGTATCGCGGCCCCGAACCCTATAAGGGCAAGGGCGTGAAGTACGAGAATGAGCAGATCCTCCGGAAGGAGGGGAAGAAGAAGTAATGGCCAGCAAGCTCGACCTTCAGGAACGGCGCAAGCGTCGTCTCCGTTATCAGATCCGGATGAAGTCTGGTGGGCGTCCGCGCCTTTCCATCTTCCGCTCCGGCAAGCATATCTATGCGCAGGTGATTGATGATGCGCAGGGCCGTACGGTTGCTGCTGCGTCTTCGCTGGAAAAGACCATGCGTGAAGCCTTGAAGACTGGCGCTGATACCGAAGCCGCGACGGCAGTTGGCAAGTTGATAGCCGAACGCGCCATGGCGGCGGGTGTTACAGCGGTGGTCTTCGATCGCGGACCTTATCTTTATCACGGGCGCGTCAAGGCGCTCGCGGACGGCGCCCGCGAGGGCGGGCTGTCGTTCTGAAGGATTGAACAAGATGGCACGTGAACCAAGGAGCGGCGGCGAAGGCGGTGAAGGCGGTGAACGTCGTCGTCGCGGTGGCCGTGATCGTGATCGGGAACAGCGCACTGAACGCCAGGAAGGCGATGAGCTGAAGGACAAGCTCGTTACCATCAATCGCGTAGCGAAGGTGGTGAAGGGCGGTCGTCGCTTCAGCTTCGCGGCATTGGTTGTGGTTGGCGATGAAAAGGGTCGTGTTGGCTGGGGCGCTGGCAAGGCGCGTGAAGTGCCGGAAGCGATCCGCAAGGCGACGGAACGCGCCAAGCGCACGATGATCCGTGTGCCGATGCGCGAAGGCCGCACGCTGCATCATGATGTGGTGGGCGAATTCGGCGCGGGTCGCGTTGTGTTGCGCGCGGCGCCAGCGGGTACCGGCATTATTGCCGGCGGCCCGATGCGCGCTGTGTTCGAAACGCTGGGCATGGGCGATGTCGTCGCCAAGTGCCTGGGTTCCGCCAATCCGCATAACATGGTGAAGGCCACTTTCGCCGCATTGCAGCGCTGCACCAGCCCGCGTGCTGTTGCGTCGCGCCGTGGCAAGAAGGTGGCTGACATCCTCGGCCAGCGGAAGGAAGCCGCCGCTGAGGCGCAGGAGGCCGCGAATGGCTGAGAAAAAGACAGTGAAGGTGACCCAGCTTGGGTCGCCCATCGGGCGCAAGCCCGGCCAGAAGGAAACCCTGATTGGCCTTGGCTTGAACAAGCGCCATCGCACGCGTGAACTTGAAGACACGCCTGCGGTGCGCGGCATGATCCGCAAGGTCGCCCACCTGGTGAAGGTGGAGGATTGAACCATGAAGTTGAATGAAATCCGCGACAATGATGGCGCGCGCCCTAAGTTCAAGCGCATTGGCCGTGGTATTGGCTCTGGCAAGGGCAAGACCGGCGGTCGCGGTGTGAAGGGCCAGAAGGCGCGTACCGGCGTTTCGCTGAACGGGTTTGAAGGTGGCCAGCTGCCGATCTATCGGCGTCTGCCCAAGCGCGGCTTCGTCAATACTTTCCGCAAGCTCTACGCCACGCTGAATATCGGCACGCTTGATGCGGCGATTGAAGCGGGGCGTCTGCCGGCGGGCCAGGATCTGGATGAAGCGGCGCTGCGTTCGGCTGGCGTTGTGCGCTCCAGCGCCAAATTCATCGGCGTGCGTCTGCTCGGCAAGGGTGAGATCAAGCGCGCGGTGCGGATTTCCGTCTCCGGTGCTTCGGCGGCGGCGATTGCGGCGGTGGAAGCGGCGGGCGGCAGCGTCACCGTGACCGCAGCGGCGGCCCCGGCTGAAGGCGGCTGAGCGTTGCTGATGCCGCCTCGCCCAAGCGCGAAGCGGAAGTGATTCCAGGCGGCGCGCGGGGTCACTCGGGCGCCGCTTTCATTCGGGCGAAACGCGCTTGTCATCCTTCCGCGCGGCGCCACATAAGGCTTGAAGTCAGGGCGCACCCCTAAGGGCGCATGGCAGATTCGGGAGAATGCGCATGGCGTCCGCCATGGAACAGGCGATGTCCAATCTGAACCTCGGTGTGCTTTCCAAGGCGACCGAGCTCAAGAAGCGTATCTGGTTCACGCTTGGCGCGCTGATCGTCTATCGCCTTGGCACCTATATTCCTGTGCCGGGCGTAGATGCGGCGGTGATGGGGGAAATTCTCGCCCAGCATGGCGGCGGCATCCTTGGCATGTTCGACATGTTCTCGGGCGGTGCTCTTGGACGGATGACTGTCTTTGCGCTGAACATCATGCCCTACATCAGCGCCAGCATCATTGTGCAGTTGATGACCGCCGCGATCCCCGCCTGGGAAGCGCTGAAAAAAGAAGGCGAATCGGGGCGGAAG
>JADCGG010000274.1 GCA_020249125.1 Roseomonas sp.
CGAAATGCGGCACACCGCCCGAACCGCCAGAGCCGAAATTCAATTCACCTGGCCGGCGACGCGCAATTTCCATGAATTCCTGCAACGTCCGCGCAGGAAAATCAGCAGGGACCGCGACCGCGAGCGGGCCGATATGCACGCGGCAGATATACGCGAAATCACGCACCGTATCGAAGCCCGGATTGGGAAACAGCGCTTGCGTCGTGTAATTGCCGACATTGCCAAAGAACAGCGTATAGCCATCGGCTGGCGATTTCGTCACATGATCCATGGCGATATTGCCGTTATTCCCGGCGCGATTATCAATCGCGATCGCCTGACCCAACCTTTGACTGAGGCGCTGAAAGGTGGGCCGCCCGATCGTATCCACGCCGCCGCCTGGCGGGAAGCCAATCACCACACGAATGGGCCGGCTTGGATATTCGCCTTGCGCGATGGCAGGCAGCGGCAGCGCTGCCCCCAATCCGCCAAGCAGGATATTGCGACGATTGACCTTCCCGATCATTGCTTTCCTCCGCCAATATTCTTGGTTTTGGGGAAGCCTATGGGGCGGCGAGGCAGGGCGTCAATAAATTATCGCGGGCAGGCGCGCCCGAATGCAGGACGCGCCCAAAGCAAACCGCCGCCTATTCCGGCTTCACACCGGCAGCACGCAGCACATCGGTGTAGGTCTTCACCCCTTCGCGCACCAGATTCATGACCTGCTCTGGCGTTTCAAACCCGGTGCGCGGCACAACGCCGGCCAATTCATTCAGGCGTGGCGCGCTTTGCTGAATGGCTGCCTGAAACGCTGCCCCCAAGGCGGCCACAATCGGGGCTGGCGTGCCGGCGGGCGCCAGCATCGGGAAAAATTCTTCAAAGATAAAACCGGGAATGCCGGCTTCGGTCGCGCTTGGCACATCTGGCAAGGCCGGGCTGCGCTGGCTTGATGCCACCGCGAGCGCCCGCACACCGCCGCCACGCACCTGACCAAGGCAGGATGCCATGGTTGGCGTGCCGAATTGCGCCTCACCACTCACCAGCGCGGCCACAGCTGGTCCACCACCGCGATAATGCACCATTTCGAATTGCGTGGTGCTGATGCCGCGGAAGATCTCGCCCGCCAAGTGCACACCGCTGCCAATCCCGGCAGAGGCGAAATTCAGGCGACCCGGATTGGCGCGCAACAGCGCAATCAGCTCCGCCGCATTCGTCGCGGACGTGCGCGGATTGATGGCCAGCACATGCGGCGAAAACCCGGCGACCGCGATGCCGACGAAATCATTGATGGTGTCATAAGGCACGCGTGCCACCAGCGCCGGCACCGATGCATGGGCGCTATTGATCAGCACGGTATAACCATCTGCCGGGGACCGCGCGGCATGTTCAGCGCCAATCACGCTGCCCGCGCCGGCGCGG
The DNA here is from genome assembly GCA_020249125.1 of Roseomonas sp. Classification (GTDB taxonomy): domain Bacteria; phylum Pseudomonadota; class Alphaproteobacteria; order Acetobacterales; family Acetobacteraceae; genus Neoroseomonas. The sequence goes on from JADCGG010000274.1 coordinate 1,399, forward strand.
TTTTCCACCACCACAGGCTGGCCCAGGATATTGCCCGCCGCTTCGGCAATGATGCGGCCCACAATGTCGTTTGACCCGCCCGGCGCGAAGGGCACCACCAGGCGCACAGGACGGGTCGGGCGCCATGCTTGGGCGTGGGCCACATTGGGCGTAAGCCCTGCCGCCAAGGCCAAGCCCAAAGCTGTTCTGCGTTGCATCATTGTTGTTTTTCTCCCTGTTGCTACCGGGCCCCGGCCGCGACCCGAACCTGTCATTTTTCCCGGCCATGCAGCCTTAGCATCGGGCTTTTAGCCGAAGCCGCGCCCTCAGAGAATAGTCAAAACCCCTCGACGCCGCGCGCCTGTCGCCCCATCCTGTGACCATGACTGAAAATCCGCTGCTGACCCCCTGGACCACGCCCTTTGGCCTGCCGCCCTTTGGCGCCATTGAACCCGCGCATTTCCCGCCCGGCTTTGAAGCCGCCATGGCCGCGCATCGCGCTGAGGTTGCCGCTATTGGCGCCAATCCCGCGCCGCCCAACTTCGCCAATACGGTGGAAGCACTGGAAGGCGCCGGGCGCTTGCTCAGCCGCATTGGCGCCACCTTCTTCAATCTGGCCGCGAGCCACGCGACCGCCGAGTTGCAACAGGTGGAACGCGACATCGCGCCCAAGCTCGCCGCGCATCGCATGGCGATCGCGCTTGATGCGGCGCTTTTCCGTCGTGTCTCCGTTTTGCACGGACAGCGCGACAGCCTGGATTTAGCCCCGGATCAGCGCCGACTGCTGGAACGGCTTTATCTACGCCTGACGCGCGCTGGTGCTGGCCTTGATGAAACCGCGCGCGCGCGGCTGGCGGAAATCTCCACCCGTTTGGCCACGCTGCACACCGCCTTCGGGCAGAATGTGCTGGCGGATGAGAATGAATGGCGGATGGTGCTGACCGATGCCGATCTGGATGGCCTGCCCGATTTTGCCCGTCAGGCCGCGCAAGAAGCCGCCGCTGGCGCCGGGCTTGATGGCTATGTCTTCACCTTGTCGCGTTCTTCCGCCGAGCCCTTCCTGACCTTCTCTGCGCGGCGCGATTTGCGCGAAAAACTCTGGCGCGGTTTTGCGGCGCGTGGTGCGCTGACTGACGGGCGCGAGAATGCGCCGCTGATCCGAGAAATCCTGAAGCTGCGGCGCGAACGCGCGCAATTGCTGGGGGAGGCTGATTTCGCAACCTTTCGCCTGCGTGACACCATGGCGGGTTCGCCTGACGCCGCCGAGGGCTTGCTCCGCGCCTGTTGGGAACCGGCCAAGCGCCGCATTGCCGTTGAAAAGGCCGAGCTTGAAGAATTCGCCCGCGCCGCCGGCCATAACGGCCCGATAGAGCCCTGGGATTGGCGGCATTGGGCGGAACATGCGCGGCAAGCCAAGCATCATTTCGATGGTGCCGCACTGAAACCGCATTTTGAATTGGAAGCCATGCTGCGCGCCATTTTCGATACTGCACGGCGCCTGTTTGGCTTGGTCTTTGAAGAACGCGCCGATATCCCGCGCTATCATTCAGACCTGCGCAGCTTCGAAGCGCTGGATGAAGCGGGTAATCATGTTGGCCTGCTGCTGCTTGATAACTACGCCCGCCCCGGCAAGCGTTCCGGCGCCTGGATGAGCAGCTTTCGTGTCGCCGATGGCCTGAATGGTCGCACCGCGCCCATCATCATCAACAACAATAACCTGGCCCGCGCCACGCCAACGCTGCTGTCCTTCGATGAGGCGCGCACGCTGTTTCACGAATTTGGCCATGCGCTGCATGGGCTGATGAGCCGCGCGCGTTACCCATCGCAATCCGGCACCGCCGTGCTTGGCGATTTTGTCGAATTCCCCTCGCAAGTCATGGAAAATTGGCTGAGCCTGCCGGCGACCTTGCACACTCATGCCCGCCATCACGAAACCGGCGCGGCATTGGATGAGGCTTTGCTCGCCCGCGTGCTGGCCGCGCGCAATGATGGGCAGGGGTTTGCCATGGTGGAATACCTATCCTGTGCCTTGATTGATTTGGCGCTGCATCGGCATGAGGCGCCTGAAGATTTGGCCCTGGAGGAATTTGAAACCGCCTTCCTGGCCGAGATTGGCATGCCGGAAGGCATGGCGCTGCGGCATCGTCCGATTCATTTCGGGCATTTGTTTTCCGGTGATGGCTATGCTGCCGGCTATTACTTTTATCTTTGGGCGGAAGTGCTTGATGCCGATGGGTTCGAAGCCTTTGAGGAAGCGGGGGATCCTTTCCATCCGGAACTCGCAGCAAAGCTCAAGAGCATTTTTGAGGCTGGCGATACGGCGGACCCCATGGCGCTTTACACGGCGTTTCGTGGCCGCAAGCCACAGGTGGATGCGCTGCTGCGCAAGCGGGGGTTGGTTGGGGCGTGAAATATCCGACACTGCACCTGATCTGTGGTCCGCAACCTCATACCATGAGCGGGGAGATGCAAAATCCGCAGCGATCTTGAAGAGCGCTGAGAGAACACCTTGCGCCTGTGAGAGAATGAAGCTATGGAAATTTTCTGAGCATTTCGGTGAAAATATGGGTTTAGCGCGCAAACTCGCAAGGCAGGTAACTCTCTTGAAGGCTCGTGCCTTGCAAAGGAAATATCGTTCTTTCACGATGATACCCGCAGGAAAGTTCATTCAGAATTTAATGCTTTGCTGGCGCTACGCGCCTAAAACCGGGTGTATCGTAGAATGTGGAGTCTGGCGCGGAGGAATGAGTGCTGGAATTTCTGAGCTGCTCCCCGGCCGCCAGCATTACCTGCTCGATAGTTTTGAAGGCCTTCCACCTCCTCGTGAAGTCGACGGAACGGCGGCGTTTGAATGGCAAAAGAATACCAACTCGCCAGCTTACTACGACAATTGCAGCGCTGAAATCTCCTTTGCTCAAAAGGCCATGACGCAGGGGAAGGCCAAGACGCATCAGCTAATCAAGGGATGGTTTCGAGACACACTTGCTGACTTTGTTGCTGAGGAGCCGATAGCCGTACTCAGATTAGATGGAGATTGGTATGATTCAACAATGGAATGTTTGCAGGCATTGTATCCAAAAGTGATGCTTGGCGGCGTGATTATCCTTGATGACTATGGCACCTGGGACGGCTGCACACGCGCCGTTCATGACTACCTCTCACGCGAAGGGCTCGCCGATCCGATACGGCAGTACCATGGGGTCACCTACATAATTCGTCGCGATACTGAAGCAATAAGGGTAGGTGCAGCTACGTGACTGGTCTTGTTCAAGGCCGTCCGGTCATCGCCTGTATTGCGATGGTGCGTGACGAGCAAGATATACTTCCGGGTTTTCTAGGCCACGTGTCCAAGCTTTTCGATTTTGCTCTTTTTGTTGATCACTTGTCGGCTGATGGTTCCTTCGCCAAGCTGGACCGTGCTTCCGCCAGTTGGACCGGGCTGCAAGTTTGGCGGCTCAATGCCACCGGATACTGGCAATCAGCCGTCATGGCGGCTTTAGCGCAGGAGGCATTTCGGCGCGGGGCTGATTGGGTGGTGCCACTGGACGCTGATGAATTTCTTGGCGTGGCAGATCGACCCGAACTGGAAGCGATACTTTCAGCAGCTAATGGCCACGTAGCGTTTTTTCGCTGGCGGCATGCCGTGCCACATGATGATGTACTTGAAGGACGGACACCGCTGTCCTGGCCGCTTCGGACATTGCTGGTCAATCCATCGCCAGGCAAGCCGGGGCAAGGCAAGGTCGCAGTGCACCGCCAAATTGCTGAGGCATTCCCTCACTTTTTGTTTAGCCCAGGGAATCAGAGGCTCATCCCTTGCCCTTTCGCCAAGCCGCAAACAGGTCCCGATGCTGGAATCATTTGGCATTTGCCCGTGCGAACCAGGCGACAATTCATAGGTAAACTTCGACGGGATCTTGCATCTCATACAAGTCGGGATGGCCGCGCAGTACCCGGGATGGGTTTTGCTCGTCAGGTAAAGCAGGCCCTCCTTGAAACGCTATCAAAAGCGCCCCTGGACACTGATGCCCTTCGCAAAGTCGCTCTTGGTTATTGGGAGATTGGCTTGGAATGCCTCTCAAGCACCATAGAACGGCCAGCCGCAATTCAAATATCGGTGGATTTTGTCACTTCGCCATTTATCGCTGAGACCGCTGCACCTCATCATGAACCTGTCTACGCACAAAACGAATTTCTATCCGATGTCGATAATGTCAGTATGGTGGTGGCTCATTTATCCGAAAAACATGTGGTTATTCATCCCGCTGGCCGAGTATCGCGCATTGCAGCCGTGGCTGAGATTTGGTTGGAGAAAAATCTGACTCCAGGATTTCGCCTTGCGCGCTTTCTGGCGGGTCGTTGGGTCAGCTTGCGGCTTGCGATAAGTCGTCGCAGCCGCTTGCGTGGACGTAATTGAGTTTCGGTGCGGGCGGCTTACCTCACCCCCCAAACCGCGCAAACTCCCGCACCAGATCCTCATAAATCGCGCGCTTGAAGTCCACCGCCAGCGCGGGCAATTCGCCAAGCGGCGCCCAGCGCCAGGCATCGAATTCCGGGTGCGGATCAAGATCAAGCCGAATATCGGAATCATCACCCAGAAAACGCAGCGCGAACCATTTCTGCCTTTGCCCGCGATACTTACCGCCAAGCGCCTTGCCGATCAGTTCCGGCGGCAGATCATAGAATAGCCATTCGGGATGTTCGGCCAGGATTTCGGCCTTGGCGGTCCCGATTTCCTCTTCTAATTCGCGAAACACGGCAATGGCGGGATCCTCGCCGGCATCCATCCCCCCTTGCGGCAATTGCCATCCGCCGGCCGCGCCTTCGGCATTGGGCAAATCCGCGCGCCGCGCCACCAGCACCTGTCCCGCCGCATTGAACAGCAGCGCGCCGACATTGTCCCGATAGGGCAGCATCATTGCGTGCGGGTTTCCGCAGTCTCCGGCGGACGCCTGATCAGCACGGAAACAGGGGCCAGCACCACGCCGCGCCGTTCAAGCCCTGCCGCCCAGGCGACCAGCCGATCCACAACCACCGGTGTTGCGGCATGCGCCAGGCCAAGCGCGGAACCGCGCGCCTTCGCAATTGTCTCAAGCTCCACAAGGCGCCGTTCGATTTCCGTCCGCGTCGCCGGTTCATCCAGGATCACATCCACCGAACGGCCCCAGGCGCGGGCCGGCCCGGCGACACCCGGACGCGCGTCCACAAACAACAGGCCGCGATTGCGGAGCGATTCCTGCAGCGCGAGGTAGCTTTGCTCCATGGCGGCGAAGCGTTCGCCCCGCATGCCGCCAACCACGCCGATAGCGCCGACATAGCCCGGAAAGCGCGACAGAACCCATTCCAGATTGGCGATATTTTCCGCCGAGGAACGCCCGGTCAGCAGGGCGCGATTGCCGGGGTCATTCAGCGGATAGCCGGCGGGTTCCAGCGGCAGACCGATCAGCGTTTCAGACCCCTTGGCGCGCAGCCGTTCCGCCACTTGGGCCGCGCGCGGCGCATAGGGCGAAATCGCGAAGCTCACCGCCGGCGGCAGGCGACGAATCGCGTCTTCCGTTTGCGCATTGGAAATGCCGATATCGGCGACAATGATGCCGATGCGCGCGCGCGTGTCTTGCCGGTCAAATTGCCCGGCATAGGCGCGGATGGAAGTGCGGCCATCAGCGCCCACGCGCGGCAGCGCGCCAAAACGCCCCTGTTCCAATAAGGCAGGATCGGGCGCGGCGACGGGCCGAGCAGCAGGAAACTCCGGTGCGGCCACAGGCACATCAAGCGGCGGTGGCGCTGGCGCGGCGGGGGCTTGCACCGAAGCCTCGGCGCTTGGTGCCGCGGGCTCCGGCGCGGGCGCCTCCGCCTGGGCTGGCGATTGGGGCGGCTCGGGCGTCGCAGCGGGCGGGGCTGGCACTTCAACAACCGGCACTGGTTCTGGAGGGGTAGGAGGCGGCGCTTCTGCCACAGCCTCCTCACGCGGTTCGGGTGGGCCAAGCCTGTCAAGCCAAAGCCCGCCGCTACCCAGC
>JADCGG010000275.1 GCA_020249125.1 Roseomonas sp.
AACGCAGAGGATACGCACAGCCTAAAGGTCAGAAGAAAAAAAGCCGCCTTGAATAACGAGTACCTGGCATCGCTGCTGCTCAGGATACAGGCTTCATAATTTCAAGCGATTGCCCTGGTAACACGCAAGTGAACGCTTGCGTCCCGGCTGGCGCCTGGGTTACGCAATTATTGCAAAGGGGCGCCCCGCATGGATCGGCCATTGATTGACATTCCCATCGCTGAATTGATGGCCGCGGCGCGGCAATTGCGCCGCGCTTCGGTGCTTGTGGTGGGCGATGCCATGCTGGACCGCTATGTTTATGGCCGGGCGCAGCGCATCAGCCCGGAAGCGCCGGTGCCGGTACTGACCGTGGAACGCGAAATCGCCATGCCGGGCGGCGCGGGTAATGTGGTGCGCAACCTGACCGCGCTGGGTGCCGCCGTGGCCTTTGTTTCTGTTGTGGGCGATGACCAGGCCGGCAGTGATCTGACCGGGCTGATCGGCGGCCAGCCAGGCGTTGAGCCGTGGCTTTTGGTGCATACCGGGCGCGCCACCACGACAAAGACGCGTTTTCTGGCCAATGGCCAGCACATGCTGCGCGCGGATCATGAGGAAGTGGCGCCGATCCAGCCTCGTTTGTCGGATAGGCTGGTGCGGATTGCCGGCGACGCCGCCGCCGCGACCACGGTGATGGTGCTGTCAGATTACGGCAAGGGCGTATTGGTCGGCGATACGGCGGCGCGGCTGATCCAGGCGGCGCGCTCGGCAGGGCGGCCTGTGGTGGTGGACCCCAAGGGGCGCGATTATGGCCGTTATGCCGGGGCTGATCTGGTCACGCCGAACCGCGCCGAATTGGCTGAAGCCACCGGCATGGCGGTGGATACGGAAGACAACATCATCGCCGCGCTGCGCATGCTGCGGGACGCGCATGGCTTCGGCGCCGTGCTGGTGACACGCAGCGAAGATGGCATGACGCTGCTTGAAGGTGACAAGCTGCATCACTTTCCGGCGGAAGCCGCCGAAGTGCAGGATGTCTCTGGCGCGGGTGATACGGTGGTGGCGACCATCGGCGCCGGGCTTGGCGCGAAATTGCCGCTGCCCGTGGCCGTGCGGCTGGCGAATATCGCCGCCGGCATTGCGGTGGGCAAGGTTGGCACCGCCGTGACTCGGGAAGAAGAAATTCTCGAAGCACTCGGCCCCGAACGCGGCGCCTTACGCAAGGTGATGTCGCGTTCCGCCGCGCTTGAGCAGGTGGAACGTTGGCGCCGGCGCGGCTGGCGCGTGGGCTTCACCAATGGCTGCTTTGATCTGTTGCATCCTGGCCATGTGCATTTGCTGGAACAGGCGCGGTCCTGGTGCGACCGGCTTGTGGTGGGGCTGAACAGTGATGACAGCGTCAAGCGCCTGAAAGGCCCGGCGCGGCCCATTCAGAATGAAGCCGCGCGAGCGGCGGTGCTGGCATCACTCGCCACCGTTGATTGCGTCACGGTGTTTGATGAGGAAACGCCACTGGAATTGATCCGGCTGTTTCAGCCCGAAGTGCTGGTGAAGGGCGCGGATTACACCGTGGAAACCGTGGTGGGCGCCGATATTGTGCAGGGTTATGGCGGGCAGGTGCGCTTGGCCCAATTGCTGCCGGGGAATAGCACCACGGCCACCGTGGCGCGGATGAAGGGCTGATCCCTTTTATTCTAGCTTGAGCGCGGCATTCACCTCCCGCGCTGCATCCGGGTCTTGCAGGGCGGCCAGGCGCCCGGCAGCCAGCACGGCGAAGCGATGCAGCAAAGCGCGGCGGCGCGGGGGCGAAAGGCGCATATAGGGGGCTTCGCGCACCACCTCGACCTCCAGCCGATCCGTTACCAAAATACCGACATCTTCGGGCAGGATTTCATGCGGGAAATCCAGATCCACCGCGAAATAGAGCTGGTCGCACCAATCACGATAAACCTGCCATTTTTCGTCCGAAAGATAATCCTCGGCGGTGGATTTCACCTCAATGGCAACAAAGCTGCCATCATCCGTGAGCGCGATAATGTCCGGGCGGTGGCTATCGGGCAGCGGCATTTGCGCCACCGGCGCCCAGCCCGCCAGCGCGCAATGGCGCATGGCGGCGCGCACGATGCGATTCGCCCGAAGGGCGGCGGTGATCTTGTCCATGCGGGAAGCTTTCCGTCCCGGCGCGGGCGGCGTCAAGCGAAAGATGGCGCCGCCCAGACCCTGGGAACCCCAGAAAACCATGCTGGCGCAAAGCTGAACTCTCTATTAAAGACCGGGTTTCGCCCCGGTTTTGGGGGCTGGCCCAGGGGTATTGACCCCAGCAAAGCATTGAAGAGCGAGAGATATGGGACTGCCGGAAGCGCAAGGCCTTTACGATCCCCGGAACGAGCATGACGCCTGCGGCGTCGGCTTCATTGCGGATATCAAGGGCCGAAAGTCGAATGATATCATCCGCCAAGGCCTGCAAATCCTGGTCAATCTGGACCATCGCGGCGCGGTGGGCGCTGACCCGCTGATGGGCGATGGCGCGGGCTGCCTGATCCAGATGCCCGACAAACTGCTGCGCCATTGGGCCGAAAGCCAGGGCAAGACCCTGCCGGCGCCGGGCCGCTATGCGGTGGCGATGTGCTTCCTGCCGCAGGATGAGGCTTCCCGCGCGGTCGCGATCCAGAGCATTGAAGGATATGTGACCGCCGAACGGCAAACCCTGCTTGGCTGGCGCGATGTGCCGACCACGCTGGATGGCCTGGGTAAGGCGGTGATCGCCAGCATGCCGGTGATCCGCCAAGCGATCATTGCCGCCAGCGACAGCATCAAGGATCAGGATGCGTTTGAACGGAAGATCCTGACCATCCGGAAGCAGGCCTTGAACAAGTTCCGCGAATTGGCCACGGGCAAGGGGCTGCCGGCGAGTGCTGATCTTTACATGCCGTCCTTTTCCACCCGCACGGTGGTCTATAAGGGGCTGTTGCTCGCGGGGCAGGTTGGCAGCTTTTATGATGATCTGCGCAACCCACTGACGGAAAGCGCGCTTGCCTTGGTGCATCAGCGCTTTTCGACCAATACGTTTCCGTCCTGGAAGCTGGCGCATCCTTATCGCTTCCTGGCGCATAATGGCGAAATCAATACCGTGCGCGGCAATGTGAATTGGATGTATGCGCGGCGCGGTTCCATGTCCTCGCCCTTGCTGGGGCCGGATTTGGATAAGATGTGGCCGCTGATTCCGCATGGCCAATCGGATACCGCCTGCATTGATAATGCCTTGGAAATCCTGGTCGCGGGCGGCTATTCGCTGTCTCATGCGATGATGATGCTGATCCCGGAAGCCTGGGCGGGTAATCCGCTGATGGACCCGGAACGGCGCGCTTTTTATGAATATCACGCGGCGCTGATGGAACCCTGGGATGGGCCGGCGGCGATTGCCTTCACCGATGGCCGCCAGATTGGCGCGACGCTGGACCGCAATGGCCTGCGCCCGGCGCGCTATATCATCACCAATGATGACAAGGTGGTGCTGGCATCCGAAGTGGGCGTGCTGCCAATCCCCGAGGAAAGCATCCGCCACAAATGGCGCCTGCAACCTGGCCGCATGCTGCTGATTGACCTGGATGCCGGGCGCATCATTGATGATGCGGAAATCAAGCAGAAGCTGGCCAGCGAACACCCCTATGCGGAATGGCTGAAGAACACGCAGTTCAAGCTGGAAGAATTGCCCGGCGTGCCGGCGGAAATGCCCGTTGAGCGCACGCAGGATGCCAAGGGCTTGCTGCGCGACCAGCAGGCTTTCGGCTATACGCAGGAAGATCTGAACTTCTTCCTGGAACCCATGGGGCGCGAAGGCGATGACCCGGTGGGGTCCATGGGGACAGATACGCCTCTTGCGGTGCTGTCCAATAAATCCAAGCTGCTGTTCCATTATTTCAAGCAGAATTTCGCGCAGGTCACCAATCCGCCGATTGACCCGATCCGCGAGGAATTGGTGATGTCGCTGGTGTCCATGATTGGGCCGCGGCCCAATCTGCTGGGCCGGCAGGCTGGCCATCACTACCGGCTGGAAGTGGCGCAGCCGATCCTGACCAATGAGGATTTGGCGAAGATCAGGGGCATCAAGGCGCTTGCGGGCGATGCCTTCCGCACCCAGACGCTGGATGCCACTTGGGCGGCCAAGGTTGGCGCGGATGGGTTGGCGCCGGCTTTGGATAAATTGTGCTCAGCCGCGACCGAAGCGGTGCTGGCGGGGCACAACATCCTGGTGCTGTCGGACCGCGCGGTATCCGCTGAGCGCATCGCGATTCCGTCCCTGCTGGCGACGGCGGCGGTGCATCATCATTTGATCCGTCAGGGCCTCAGGACCTCCACCGGCCTGGTGGTGGAAACCGGTGAAGCGCGGCAGGTGCATCATTTCTGCGTGCTGGCCGGCTATGGCGCGGAAGCGGTGAACCCTTATCTTGCTTTCGAAACCCTGGAACAAATCCGCCAGCGCGTGGATATGAAGCTGAAGCCTTATGAGGTTCAGAAGAACTTCATCAAGGCTGTGGGCAAGGGCGTGATGAAGGTGATGTCCAAGATGGGCATCAGCACCTATCAATCCTATTGCGGCGCGCAAATCTTCGACGCGGTTGGGCTTTCGACAAGCTTCGTGGAAAAATACTTCACCGGCACCGCAACTACGATTGAAGGGGCGGGCATTGCCGAAATTGCCGCCGAAGCCGTGCAGCGCCATCAGGCTGCATTCGGCGAGAACCCGATCTATCGCGATTTGCTGGATGTGGGCGGTGATTACGCGCTGCGCCTGCGCGGTGAGGATCACGCCTGGACGCCGGAGAGCGTTTCCAATCTGCAACACGCCGTACGCGGCAATTCCGCTGATCGTTACAAGGAATTCGCCAAGACCATCAATGACCAAAGCCGCCGTCTGCTGACGATCCGCGGCTTGATGGAATTCAAATTCGCTGATCAAGCGATCCCGCTTGAGGAAGTTGAACCGGCGCATGAGATCGTCAAGCGCTTCGCCACGGGCGCGATGAGCTTCGGTTCGATCAGCCGCGAAGCGCATACCACGCTGGCCATTGCGATGAACCGCATCGGCGGGCGTTCCAATACCGGTGAGGGTGGGGAAGAAGCGGATCGCTTCAAGCCCATGCCGAATGGCGATTCCATGCGTTCCGCGATCAAGCAGGTGGCATCTGGCCGCTTTGGCGTGACGGCGGAATACCTGGTCAATGCCGATGATATCCAGATCAAGATGGCGCAGGGTGCGAAGCCTGGTGAAGGCGGGCAGTTGCCGGGCCATAAGGTGGATAAGAACATCGCCCGCGTGCGTCATTCAACGCCGGGGGTGGGGCTGATTTCTCCGCCGCCGCATCACGATATTTATTCGATCGAGGATCTGGCGCAGCTTATTCATGACCTGAAAAACGTGAACAAGCGCGCGCGGATTTCGGTGAAGCTCGTTTCTGAAGTGGGGGTTGGCACGGTGGCGGCGGGCGTTTCCAAGGCGCGCGCCGACCACGTGACGATTTCGGGCTATGAGGGCGGCACGGGTGCCTCGCCGCTGACATCCCTGACCCATGCGGGTTCGCCTTGGGAAATTGGCTTGGCGGAGACGCAGCAGACGCTGGTGTTGAACGGGCTGCGCGGGCGGATTGCCGTACAAGTGGATGGCGGCTTGCGCACCGGGCGCGATGTGGTGATTGGCGCGCTGCTCGGCGCTGATGAATTTGGCTTCGCCACTGCGCCGCTGATTGCTGCCGGTTGTGTGATGATGCGCAAATGCCATCTGAACACCTGCCCGGTTGGCATCGCGACCCAAGACCCGGTGCTGCGCGCCCGCTTCACCGGCATGCCGGAACATGTGATCAATTACTTCTTCTTCGTCGCCGAAGAAATGCGGGAGCTGATGGCGAAGCTTGGCTTCCGCACGGTGGATGAAATGGTGGGCCGTGTGGATCGGCTGAATATGCGCCCCGCGATTGACCATTGGAAGGCGAAGGGCGTTGATCTTTCCCGCATCCTTTATCAGCCGAAGCTGGTGGAAGGTGCGGCGATCCATCATAGCGAAAGCCAGGATCATGGGCTGGATCATATCCTGGATGTTGATCTGATTACGGCGAGCAAGGATGCGCTGGAAAAGCAGCAGCCGGTCAGGATTGAACGCAGTATCAGCAACCTCAATCGCACCACGGGGGCGATGCTGTCCGGTGAGGTGGCGAAGCTTTATGGCCATGCCGGCCTGCCGGAAGATACCATCAGCATTGCCTTCAAGGGCACGGCGGGCGGCAGCTTCGGTGCCTTCCTCGCGCGCGGCGTGTCGCTGGAATTGACCGGCGATGCGAATGATTATGTCGGCAAGGGGCTGTCCGGCGGGCGTATTGCGGTGAAGCCGCCTTCTGGTGTGGCGCGTGATCCTTCGGCGAATATCATTGTCGGCAATACCGTGCTCTATGGCGCCATTGCCGGTGAGGCGTATTTCGAAGGTGTCGCTGGTGAACGCTTCGCCGTGCGCAATTCCGGCGCGGTGACCGTGGCGGAAGGCTGCGGTGACCATGGCTGCGAATACATGACCGGCGGCGTCGTGGTGGTGCTGGGCGCGACGGGGCGGAATTTCGCTGCCGGCATGTCGGGCGGCATTGCCTATGTTTACGATATTGACGGCAATTTCCGTGACATGTGCAACAAGAGCATCGTGGACCTGGAAGCGATTGGCCCCGCCGATGACAGCGAGGATGGCCGGCCCAAGCAGCGCGCGCCATCCGCGTTCGACAATGGCATGGGCGATATGCTGCGTTTCGATGCTGAGCGTCTGCGCATTCTGGTGGAACGGCATTTGCTGATGACCGGCAGTGCGCGCGCCCGCGCTTTGCTGGAAGATTGGCACAATGCGCTGCCGCGTTTCGTGAAGGTGATGCCGCGTGATTACCGCCGCGCCCTGCTTGACCTGAAGGCCGAGCAAGCGGGTGGCGTTGCGGTTGCGGCTGAATAAGCCGCGGGGGAGATTTCATTATGGGTAAGGCAACTGGCTTTCTGGAATTCGAACGCGCCGATCGCGGCTACATCAAGCCGGAAGAGCGCCTCAAGAATTACAAGGAATATGTGACGCCTCTGCCGGGGGCGGAGCTTACTAAACAAGCGTCACGCTGCATGAATTGCGGCATTCCCTACTGCCATAATGGCTGTCCCGTGAATAACATGATTCCGGACTGGAATGATCTGGTCTATCGGGACCAGTGGCGCGCGGCGTTGGAAACGCTGCATTCCACCAACAACTTCCCAGAATTCACGGGCCGCATCTGCCCCGCGCCGTGCGAGGCAAGCTGCACGCTGAACATCACGGAAGAACCCGTCACCATCAAATCCATCGAATGCGCGATTGTGGATCGCGGCTGGGAAGAAGGTTGGATCGCGCCGCAAATCGCCACACGCAAAACCGGCAAGCGTGTGGCGGTGGTGGGCAGCGGCCCGGCGGGGATGGCGGCGGCGCAGCAATTGGCGCGTGCCGGCCATGCGGTGACGCTGTTTGAAAAGCAGGACCGCATCGGTGGTTTGCTGCGCTACGGCATTCCTGACTTCAAGATGGAAAAGCATTTGATTGACCGCCGTGTGGATCAGATGGCGGCGGAAGGCGTGGAATTCCGTACCGGCACGGAAGTGGGCAGTACGCTGCCCTTCGATGTGCTGCTGGCGGGTTATGATGCGGTGGTGATGACGGGCGGCGCGGAATGGCCGCGCGAATTGGAAGTGGATGGGCGCAATCTTTCCGGCATCTATCCCGCGATGGATTACCTGACGCAGCAGAACAAGCGCGTGGCGGGCGATAGCGAAGATCGCGCCGCGCCGCGCGGTACCATCTCGGCCAAGGGCAAGCATGTGGTGGTGATTGGTGGCGGCGATACGGGCGCGGATTGCATCGGCACCGCCGCGCGCCAGGGTGCGGCTTCAATCACGCAGATTGAAATCATGCCGAAGCCGCCGGAGCATGAAAACAAGGGCCTCACCTGGCCGAATTGGCCGCATAAGCTCCGCACCGCGCCGGCGCATTACGAAGGCTGCGCGCGTGATTGGGCCGTGCTGACGAAGCAGGCAGTGGGCGAGAATGGCCGCGTGACGGCGCTTGATTGCGTGCGCGTGGAATGGGTGCATGAAGCCGGGCGCATGCAAATGCGCGAAGTGGCGGGCAGCGGCTTTCAGATGAAGGCGGATTTGGTGCTGCTGGCCATGGGCTTCCTGGGGCCGCGCAAAGCCGGGCTTGTGGAAACCTCCGGCGTTGCTTTGGATGCGCGCGGCAATGTGCGCGCCGATACGGAAGCCTATCAGACATCCGTGCCGAAGGTCTTTGCCGCGGGTGATATGCGGCGCGGGCAATCGCTCGTGGTTTGGGCTATTCGCGAAGGCCGGCAATGCGCGCGCGCGGTGGATGAATTCCTGATGGGGGCAAGCACGCTGCCGCGGTAGTTTCCGCCAGCGCTTGATGTGAACGCTGTCGCGGCAAAAGCCGTGCGCGTTTGCTCGTTTTGGTGGCATGAATCGCCTTGGCATCGTGATTTTCGCGCATGAAGCGTGACTTCGCCGTTGCGCCCGCCAGTTCCCGATTTATGAAGAAGCGTAAAGGCGAACAACGCCGTTCCGTATAATCAATCAAGCCCGGGATACATAAGATGAACCGTCGTAGCCTTCTAACCGTTGCCTCAACGCTCGCGCTGCCGATGCTGCTGCCCTCCGGCAGCTTTGCGCAGGCGGCCTTCCCCAATCGCCCCATTCGCATCGTGAGCCCTTTTTCGGCCGGCGGCACTTCAGATGGTGTGGTGCGGCTGCTCTCGCCCATGTTGGAGCGCGTTTTGGGCCAGCCGGTGGTGCTGGATAATCGCCCCGGCGCAGGTGGCACGGTGGGCACGGCGCATATCGCGGGTGAACGCCCGGATGGTTATTCCCTGGTGCTCGCCAATGCTGGCCCCATGGCGATTGCCCAAACCCTTTTCCCGAACCTCGCCTATGATGTGCGGCGCAGCTTTTCCTACGTGATGCTGGTGGGCGGCGCGCCCATGGTGGTTGGCGTGCGGCCCAATGGCCCGATTCAGAACATGGCGGATTACCTGGCCGCTGCGCGTGCTCGGCCCGAGGCAATGAGCTATGGCAGCGCCGGCATTGGTTCGGTTGGGCATCTTTCCGGCATGCTTTGGGCGCGCGAAGCGGGTTTGCAGCTGTTGCATGTGCCCTTCAGCGGCGGTGGAGAGGATGAACAGCAGGTGCTGGGCGGGAGTCTGGGGTCGCTTTGGAATACGCTTGGCGCGCATGCCGGCAGTGTTCGCGGCGGTTCGCTCAAGGCCATTGCGGTCACGAGCGGCGAGCGCATGTCCACCTTCCCTGATGTGCCCACCATTGTCGAAGCCGGCTTCCCCGGTGCCACCGCGATCAATTGGTTTGTGCTGGCCGGCCCTGCTGGCATGCCGGATGCTGTGGTGACGCGCATTCGAGAAGCCTTCACCACCGCAATCAATGAACCCGGCATGAAGGATCGCATTGCAGGGCTTGGTGTTCTCACCATGACTGACAATGGCCCTGCCGATGTGCAGGCCTTCGTCGCGCGTGAAGCGGATCGTTGGGCACCCGTGGTGCGCGCGAGTGGCGCGACGCCTGGCTGAACAACCCGACGGCGCAATATCAAAGCCTTAAGCTTTCCCCCTTATTGGCAAGTGAAGAAATTCGCTTGCCGATAAGGAGCACGAGATGCGGAAAACTATTGCCTTTGCCTTGGCTTTCCTTTGCGCCATTGCCTTGCCTGTCTTTGCGCAGCAGAAATCTCCCGCGCGGCAGGCAACGCCGGATGTTGCGGCGCAGCCGCGCTACGCGACGGTCAATCTACGTGCGGATTTCGCGCCAGACCCGCATGAAACACGCGTTGAAGCCGGCGGAGATCGCCAGGTGCAAGGGCTTGGCACAGATTGCGCTGGCTGGATTGATTATGCCCGCCCCGATGTTGATTTGAATTATCAGGCCGGGAATTTGCCACTGTACATTTCTGTTGTTGCGCAGGCCGATACGACGCTGATCATCAATGATCCTGCGGGAAGGTGGATTTGCAATGATGATTTGGAAGGGCTGAACCCCGGCATCATTATCCAGCGGCCCGCCAGCGGCAATTACAATATTTGGATCGGCACGGTGGATCGCGGGCCGCCACAGCCCGCGACGCTCCGCATTTCCGAAGTGCCGCCAAGCCGGCGGAAATGAGGCGCTGGCAGCCGGCGCCTATTCCTTTGCGACATTCGCCTCCGTCGCGATGCGCGCCCAAAGGTCCAATTCGCGGCGATTGAATTCACCAAGCGCTTCAGGCGTACTGGTCGTGGAAACAATGCCAAGCGCGCCGATATGGCGCTTGGCTTCGTCGCTTTGACCGATGATTTGAATTTCGCGATTGAGCCGCGCAATGATGGCGGGCGGTGTGCGCGCTGGCATCCAGGAACCGTTCCAGGAAGCGAAATCAAAGCCGGGTAGGGCAGCTTCGGCCACGGTTGGCACATCGGGCAGCGTTTCCACGCGGCGCGCGGTGGTAACGGCAAGCGCGCGGATGGTGCCGGCGCGCAAATGCTCAACTGCTGGCCCAAGGTCGGTGATGAAAAACTGCAGCCGTCCGCCAAGCAGATCCGCCATGGCTTGCGGTGTGCCGCGATAGGAAATTTGCTCCGCCTTGAAGCCGGCGGCCTGGCTGAGCAGATGCGTCCCGGCAAGCCCGCCCGCATTGCCAATCCCGTAGTTGAGCACACCAGGATTGGCGCGCGCATGAGCGATGAAGGCTTGCAGATCGCGCGCCGGAAAATCCGCGCGTACGAGCACACCAAGCGGGTTGATGCTGATCATGGAAAGCGGCGCGAAGTCGCGCAGCGGATCATAGCCAGGTTCGCGCATCAGATGCGGATTGGCAGCATGGGTGGAAACGGAGCCGAAAAAAATCGTATAGCCATCAGGTGCCGCGCGGGCCGCAGCGCGCGCGGCAATGGCGCCATTGGCGCCGGTGATATTTTCGATCACGAAGTTCTGCCCGAAGATGCGCCCCAGACGTTCACCATAGAAGCGCGCCAGGCTATCCGTGCCGCTGCCCGCCGGGAAGGCCGCGATCATGCGGACAGGGCGGTTTGGCCAATTCGCTTCCTGGGCGCCGAGGATGCTTGGCGTGAATAGCGCTGCGCCGACGCCAAGCGTGAGCAGCGAACGGCGAGTAGCGTTGATTTTCGATTGCATTTTTTCTCTCCCGTCATTGTGCTGTTTCAGGCGAAATCGAATTCCCGATAACCGCCGGCAGCGACCTGATCGGCGATGCGGCGATACTCCACAGCGCCGCCATAATAGCCAAGGGTGCGGCGAATATCACGGCCCTCGACATTGCGATTGATGCCGGTTTGCCAGGAATTCACCTCGGCAAACAGCAGGCCGGCCACGGCTTCTTCCACCTTGTCGGCCCACCAATGCACCGCTTCCGGGCGTGGTTCCACGCGCTGGTGGCCGTGCTTGCGCATATGAATAACAAGCCCGGTGACCCAATCCACGATTTCTTCGATATTGCGCGGGATATTGCCGCGCGCCGTATGGGGGCCAAGGATCATCAGCATATTGGGGAAGCCTTCGGCCATTACGCCAAGAAAGGTTCTTGGTGTGGCGATCCATTCCTGCTTCAGACTGCGCCCCCCAGGGCCACGAATATCAATGCGGTCATAAGGCCCTGTCACGCCGTCAAACCCGGTCGAGAAAATCAGTATGTCGAAACCGAATAATTCAGCGGAAGTCTTGATGCCTTCCGGCGTAATGCGCTCGATCGGGGTTTCGTTGATATCCACCAGCCGCACATTCGGTTGATTATAAACCTCGTAATAGCCGCTCTCCAAAGGCAGGCGCCTGGTGCCGAAGCCGTGATTTTTCGGGATGAGCTTTTCTGCAACTTCCTGATCTTTCAGCCTTTGACGGATCTTGCGCGCCATGAAGTCGCTCGCCAAAGCGTTGGCTTCCTTGTTCGTCAGCACATCGGCGAAATTGCCGACCCAAATGCCAAAGCCTGGCTCGGCATAAAGCTTTTCCCAAAAGGCTTCGCGTTCCTCGGCGGAAACCTCCAAAGCCTTGCGCGGATCGGTCTGATGAATGAAGCAGGTTGCGGTTTCGCGGCAGCGGGCGAAGATTTCCGGATAACTCGCCTTGATTTTCGTCTGTTCTTCCGGCGTGATCTTGCGGTTATGCAAGGGCGCGGCCCAATTGGGTGTGCGTTGAAACACGGTCAGATGGCCAACATCCTTGGCGATGGTTTGGATAATCTGAATGGCAGTGGCGCCCGTGCCGATGATGCCGACGCGCTTACCGGCGAAATCCACCGGATCATGCGGCCAACGGGCGGTATGGAAAGCCTGGCCCTGAAAGGAATCGCGCCCCGGAATATTGGGCAAGGTGGGCGCGGAAAGCGGGCCGAGGCCCGTGATCAGCAAGGGTGCGCGGCTGGTCTCGCCATTTTCCAACGTGACAGTCCAAAGGGTTTGTTCATCGTCGAAACGCGCCGCCTTCACGCGGCTATTGAAGGTGATGTGCTTGCGCAGATCAAACTTATCCGCGACGTAATTCAGATAGCGAAGCGTATCTGGCTGTGCCGCGAAATGCTCCGGCCATTCCCATTCCTGGAGCAGTTCCTTCGAAAATGAATAGCCATAAGACCAGCTTTCGGAATCAAACCGTGCACCAGGATAGCGATTCCAGTACCAGGTGCCACCCAGATCAGAACCCGCTTCAAACACGCGGAGCTTCATGCCGAGTTCGCGAAGCCGAATCAGCTGATACATGCCGGAAATGCCAGCCCCGATGATGATGGCATCGGCACTGGCTGCGATCGCCTCATTCGGTCTCACTGGTAGAATTTCAGCCATGGAGTGCCACCGGATCTGCTTGCACCTGCATTACAAGACATCAAGAAAACCACGCGGTATCACAATTGCTGGATCACAATTGCTAGAACCAGCGCGGGTAGTATTGACGCTTGATGGATTATGAACGGTGCCCCTGAGCTTTGGCAAATTGGCGATGGATTTCGACACGCTTGGCTGACGTTCATCTGGAGCAAATCAGGCCACCAACTGCATTTCTGTTCCATGTTTTGATAACGAACGCCGTTTATTTGGGCAGATTTTTGTCTCAACGGCCTAATTCTATTTTCATGATTTTATTTTAGGCATGAGGGACTGGGTTACCTCTACGGGAAAGGTCTCATCAATGCCCAAGCAAAAATCCACCCTGAAGATCGGTACACGGCTCGCCTTGGCTATCGCCTTGCCCATCCTGGCGGTCCTGGTCATGAGCGGCCTTGTCATTTCGCAGCAATTGCACACGGTGCGGCAGGCGGATCAGCTTCAGACGCTCAGCCATTTCAGCTCTCGCATCAGCGATCTTGTGCATGAATTGCAGAAGGAACGCGGCATGTCGGCGTTGTTCATCGGCAGCCGTGGGCAGCAGATGGGCACGGAACTGCAAGCCCAACGCCGCGATACCGATGGCCAGATCGCCATTGTACGCGAAGCGCTGCGTGGCCTGATCCTTAAGGATTACAGTACGGAGCTTCAGCAAACTGTGGAAAAAGGTTTGGCCGGCCTGAGTGAACTTGAAGGCAAGCGCGCCGAGGTGAGCGGCCTCAGGATTGTCGGGCCTGAATCCTTCCGCTTTTATACCGCGCTGATTACCAATCTCCTCGCGGTGCCCCAGGAATCGGTGAAGGTATCGGATTCGCCCGCCGTTACGGCCAATCTGCTCGCCTATTACAACTTCCTCGCCGCGAAGGAGCGTGCTGGGCAGGAAAGAGCCACCGGCTCCGCAGGGTTTGCTTCGGGCCAATTCACGCCGGCGCAGTACCGCACCTTGCTGACCATTCTCGCCGAACAGGCGGCCTATCTTTCAAGCTTTCAGGCTTATGCGACAGACGCTCAGCGCAATGCCGCGCTTCAGACATTGACCGGCCCGATTGTTGTGGAAGCGGAGCGGCAGCGCCGGATTGCGGTGGAGGCGGGGGCGGAAAAGCCGCTTACCGGCGTGACAGCGCGCGATTGGTTCAAGGCGACCACGGATCGCATTGATCTGATGAAGACGATTGAGGATGTTTTGCAGCGTGATCTTGCCGCGCTCAATCAGGCGAATGCGGCTGAGGCTTGGGAAATCCTGAGCTACGGTACCGCTTTCGCCTTCGCCATGCTGATGGCCGCCATCATTGTGGGTTTCATCCTGGCGCGCGGCATCACCCGCCCCATTACAGGCATGACAGAAGCGATGCGCGCCTTATCACGTGGTGATCTTTCAACCGCGATCCCAGGGCGCGACAAGCGCGATGAAATCGGCACCATGGCGGAAGCGCTTGAGGTTTTCCGCAACGGCATGATGGAAGCGGAAGAACTTCGCAAAGCGCAGGAGACGCAAAAACAACGCACGGCGGAAGAACGCCGCATTGCCATGAATGCGCTGGCCGACAAGTTCGAAGAAAGCATCGGTGAGGTCGTGAGCAATGTGACGACGGCTTCTTCCCGCTTGCAGGGCACGGCTGCGGATATGGCTCGCACCGCTGAGGAAACCTCTGGCCAATCCACCGCGGTTGCCGCCGCTTCAGAACAGGTGACGGCGAATGTACAGACAGTGGCTTCCGCAACCGAGGAGCTTACGGCTTCCATTCGTGAAATTGCGCAGCAGGTGGCCGAAGCAAGCCGCATGACCAATGAAGCGGTAGGCCAGGCACGCAGCAGCACGCAGGAAGTCCAGGGTCTGACGGAAGCCGCGCAGCGCATCGGTGATGTTGTGCGCATCATCAATGACATTGCAGGTCAGACCAATCTGCTGGCGTTGAATGCGACCATTGAAGCCGCGCGGGCTGGTGAGGCCGGCAAGGGCTTCGCGGTTGTCGCATCAGAGGTGAAGGCGCTGGCTTCCCAGACCACCAAGGCGACTGATGAAATCGCATCCCAGATCAAAGCCATGCAGGAAGCGACCGAACGTTCCGCGCAGGTCATCACGCATATCGCAGAAACCATCGAACAGCTGAGCCAAAGCTCAACCGCCATCGCCTCGGCAGTTGAAGAACAAGGCGCGGCGACACAGGAAATTGCGCGCAATGTGCAGCAGGCCGCCGTGGGTACGACGGAGGTCGCCGGCAATATCACCCAGGTGAGCCAGGCCGCGAATGTCACGGGCAGCACCGCAACCTCCTTGCTATCGGCAGCGGGCACACTCAGCAAGGATGGGATCGCGCTGAAGAAGCAGGTGGACAGCTTCCTGCGCGAAATCCGCGCCGCGTGATGTAGGCCACCACTACCCTGGAAGGTCTTAGTGCGGCTTTCCAGGGTAAGGGTGGAGTGCCATGATGCCGCCTTCCACTGAAGGGGCACATCATGGCACGCTTCAACGGCAAGGTTATCCTGATTTCAGGCGCCGCGCGCGGGCAAGGCGCGGCGGAGGCGCGGCTTTTGGTGGCGGAAGGTGCGCGCGTGATTCTTGGCGATGTGCTGGCAGCCGAAGGTCAGGCTTTGGCGCAAGAACTCGGCACTGCCGCGCAATTTCTCAAGCTTGATGTGACCGAAGAAGCCGATTGGGCGCGCGCCGTAGCGGCGGCAGAAGCGCGCGGGAAGCTGACAGGATTGGTGAATAATGCCGGCATCTATGTGCCGAAGCTGATGATGGAAACAGATGCGGCGCTGTTCGAACGCCACACGCGCATCAATCAGCTTGGCGGCTTTCTTGGCATGAAGGCGGTGGTGCCGGCGATGGAAAGGGCAGGGGGCGGTTCGGTTGTGAATATCTCCTCCACCGCCGGGCTTCGCGGATCAGCGCGCGCCTTTGCTTATGGTGCCACGAAATGGGCGCTGCGCGGCATGACGAAATCCGCGGCGCTTGAATTGGCGCCACGCGGCATTCGCGTGAATTCCGTGCATCCCGGCCCGATCGCGACACCGATGCTGGATATACGCTCGCCTGAGGAAAACGCTGCACGTTTGAAATCCGTGCCCATGGGAAGGCAGGGCACGGCGGAAGAAGTGGCACGGCTTGTCTTGTTCCTGCTGTCTGATGACAGCAGCTACATGACCGGTTCGGAACTCGCCATTGATGGCGGTGCCACGCTTTGAAACTTCTCAGTAGCCCAGGCTGAAATCCACCAGATTGATCAGTGGCCGCCCGGCGCGCATGTTGTGGATATTCTCCACCACCTGCGGCGCAACGCTGGATGGGATGGTGATGCTGGCGGCATGCGGTGTCAGGAACACTTTGGCGTGCGACCAGAAGCGGCTTTCCGGCGGCAGCGGTTCCGGTTCAAACACATCCAAAGCGGCGCCGGCGATATGGCCGGAATCCAGTGCCGCCAGCATATCTTCCGCCACCATATGCCCGCCGCGTGCGCCGTTGATCACATAGGCACCGCGCGGAAGTGCTGAGAGCAGCTTGGCATTCAAAACGCCGCGTGTTTGCGGCGTGAGCGGCAGCAGGCAGATCAGGATATCGCTTTGCGCCGCCATGGCCATCAGCCCATCCGCGCCATGGAAGGTCTGCACGCCGGGTAGCGTCTTTGCGCTACGCGACCAGCCCATCACCGGAAAGCCGAGTGAGGTCAGTACGCGCGCGGAAGCACTGCCCAATTCACCAATGCCGAGGATACCAATGCGTCGTTCCGCCGTGCTGGGTGCGGATAATTCCAGCCATTCCTTGCGCTGTTGCAAAGCGCGATATTCCGGGTCCTGCCGATGGAAACGCAGTACATTCAGCAAAACCCATTCCGCCATCGCGCTGGTCAGCAGCACATCTTTCAGCCGCGCCACCGGAATGCCTGGCGGCGGCCCTGGCGGGCGCAGCAAATGGTCAACGCCAGCACCCATGGAAACAATCAGCTTCAAATTCGGATAGCGGCGCAATTCCATCATGTCATGCGCGGTCCAAACCACGGCGGCTTCAATTTCCGCCGGGTCGCCCGCATCCGGGAACAGACGAATATCCAAGCTGGGATCAACGGCCAGCAGCGCTGCCTTCCAATCCTGCATGGTGTGCGCCTTGGTCGAAAGCAGAATAGCCATTACGAATTTTCCTTGGAAAGAGCTTCATCCAGCCGGCGCACAAAGGCGCGCCAATCATCCCGCCGCGCCGCCGCCCATTCCGTGCCGTCAGGCAGCTTGGCGTAAAGGCTGAGGATACTTTTGGACCAGAGGAAATCAAATTGCTGCGGCGATGAAAGAGCCAAGGCGGCGGTGCGTTCAAACACGCCGTCCTTGATTTTCGGCATGATTTTCTTGAGCCACCACCAACAGCCAATGCCAAGCACGATCATGCCGGCCCAGGTGCCACCCTGCTTCACGCCAAGCGCTTCCAGAGGTGCGCCGCCCCATTTCAACGCAATGAAGCTGGTGGTCAGGATGGTCGCGGTGGGCCAGACATTTTCCCAGGTGCGATACACCGGGGAGCCTGGCGAATTCATCCGGCGCAGGCTGACGCCAAGCTTCACTTGCTCGGCATCCAGCATTTCCTTCAGGCGTTCCAATTCACTCACTGTAGGATCGATGCCTTTTCGTTGCTGGTCAATTCGAAAGCGGCTGCCATCAACTGGCGCGTATAGGGCTGCTTTGGTGCCTGCACCAGGGCCGCGGCTTCGCCTTCTTCCACCACAAGCCCATCCTTCAGCACGGCGATGCGATGCGCCATGGCGCGCACGACGCGCAGATCATGCGAAATGAACAGATAGGCCAGCCCATGGCGCGCCTGCAAATCGCGCAGCAAATCCACCACCTGCGCCTGCACGCTGACATCCAGCGCGCTTGTCGGTTCATCCAGCACCACCAGGCTTGGCTTCAGCACCATGGCACGCGCAATGGCGATGCGCTGGCGCTGGCCGCCGGAAAATTCATGCGGGTAGCGTTCCGCCATGCTGGGGTCCAGACCCACTTCGCGCAAAGCCTCAGCCACGCGCGCCAGGCGCTCAGTGCGCGGCAGGCCGGCTTCATGCACTTCCAAGCCCTCACCAATGATTTCCGCGACACTCAAGCGCGGTGACAGCGCGCCGAAGGGGTCCTGGAAGACAATCTGCATACGCCGCCGCCAAGGCCGCAGCGCGCGGGTCGAAAGTGCCTGCAAATCCTGCCCGGAAAATACAATGCTGCCCTGGCTATCGGCCATGCGGAGCAGCGCAAGCCCAAGCGTTGTTTTGCCAGAGCCACTTTCACCCACCAGGCCCAGTGTTTCGCCCGCGCGCAGCGAAAGGGAAACACCATTTACTGCTTTTACCTCAGCCACCACGCGGCGCAGCAAGCCGCGGCGGATGGGGAAATGCACGCGGATATCACGCGCCTCCAAGGCAGTGTCGGCATTGTCCGGGATGGGCGCCGGCGCGCCACGCGGTTCGGTTGCCAGCAGCATGCGCGTATAGTCATGGCGCGGCGCGGCGAAGACCTCGGCGACCTTGCCCTGTTCCACCGCATTGCCATCCTTCATCACCACCACACGATCCGCATGGCGGCGCACGATGGAAAGGTCATGCGTGATCAGCAGCATCGCCATGCCAAGCCGTTGTTTGAGTGAGGCGAGCAGTTCCAGAATCTGCGCCTGGATGGTCACATCCAACGCCGTGGTGGGTTCATCGGCGATCAGCAGCTTCGGATCATTGGCGAGTGCGCCGGCAATCATCACGCGCTGACGCTGCCCGCCCGAGAGCTGATGCGGATAGGCGCCAAGCCGTTCCTCGGCCTGCGGAAAGCCAGCCAGGCGCAGCAATTCAATCACGCGCGCGCGCAAGGCAGGACCGCTGAGTGAGCGATGAAGCGTAATGGCCTCGGCAATTTGGCGCTCAATCGTATGCAGCGGGTTGAGCGAGGTCATGGGTTCCTGAAACACCATCCCCGCCACACCGCCGCGCAATTCGCGGAGCTGCCTGTCATCGGCATCCAGCACGGAAATACCATCCAGTGTGATGCTGCCCGCCGGATTGCTGCCAGCGCTGGACAGCAGGCGCAGGCAGGAAAGCGCGGTGACGGATTTGCCGCTGCCGCTTTCACCGACCAACGCGACGGTTTCGCCGGGCTGCACATCAAAGGAAACGCCGCGCACCACTTCGCGCCCGCGAAAGGCGACCGATAGATCACGCACCGAAAGCAGCGCCATCAGCCCTGCCCCCCGGGTAGCTTGCGCGGGTCAAAGGCATCGCGCACCGCTTCTCCAACGAAAATCAGCAGCGTCAGCATGCCGCCCAGCACAAAGAAGCTGGTCAGCGCCAACCACGGCGCGGTGAGGTTGTTCTTGCCCTGATTGACCAATTCCCCGAGTGAGGGTGATCCCGGTGGCAGACCAAAACCCAGAAAATCGAGCGAGGCCAGCACCGTCACGCTGCCAGACAGAATGAAGGGCAGGAAGGTGAGCGTGGCGACCATCGCATTCGGCAGGATATGGCGCTGCATGATGCGCGCATCGGAAACGCCAAGCGCCTTGGCGGCGCGCACATAATCGAAATTGCGGCCACGCAGAAATTCGGCGCGCACCACGCCGGTCAGGTTCATCCAGGAAAACAATAACAAGAAAATCAGCAGTACCCAAAAACTTGGTTCAATCACACTCGCCAGAATGATCAGCAGAAAAAGCTGCGGCATGCCGGACCAGATTTCGATGAAGCGTTGAAACAGCAAATCCGTGGTGCCGCCATAAAACCCCTGCACCGCGCCGGCGGCGATCCCGATGACGGAGCTGATGATGGTCAGCGTAAAGCCGAACAGCACGGAAATGCGGAAGCCATAAATAACGCGTGCCAGCACATCCCGCGCCTGATCATCCGTGCCCAACCAATTGCGCGCCGATGGCGGCGCCGGCGCGGGGCGGCCCAAATCACGCACCACGGTACGGTAGGAATAGGGGATCAACGGCCAGATCAGGGTCGCACCCTTGGCTTCAATTTCCTCGCGAAAGCCGCGGTCATGCCAATCGGCCAGCGTGGGCAAGCCATCTTCGATAATGTCACTTTCCGCGTAATCCACCAGCACCGGCGCATACCAGCGGCCATCAATGCGCGCCACGATGGGCCGGTCATTGGCCAGGAACTCAGCAAAAAGCGTGATGAAGAACAGCACGCCGAAAATGATCAGCGACCAATAGCCGCGCTTATTGGCGCGAAAATTAGCAAGCCTGCGCTGCGTGAGCGGGGAGAGCGTCATCGCCGCGCCTCAAAATCAATGCGCGGATCCACCAGCGTATAGGTGAAATCGCCGATGATCTGCATCACCAGCCCCATCAGGGTGAAGATGTAAAGTGTGGCGAACATCACCGGATAGTCGCGGCGAATGGCGCTTTCAAAGCCAAAAAGCCCAAGCCCATCGAGCGAAAACACAATCTCCACCAACAGCGCGCCAGTGAACAGAATACCGATAAAGGCCGCTGGGAAGCCCGCGATGATCAGCATCATGGCGTTGCGGAAGATATGGCCATAAAGTACGCGACTTTCGGACCCACCCTTGGCGCGGGCAGTCAGCACATATTGCTTGCCGATCTCATCCAGGAAGGCGTTTTTCGTCAGCATGGTCAGCGTGGCAAAGCCGCCAATGACTAGCGCAATGGTGGGCAGTACCATATGCCATGCATAATCCATGATGCGCGCGCCGAGCGACCAGGTTTCCGAACCAGGACTGTTCAACCCGCGCAAGGGGAACCATTGAAAGAAGGAACCGCCGGCGAAGAACACCACCAGCACAATCGCGAACAGAAAGCCCGGTATGGCATAGCCAATCAGCACTACCGCCGATGTCGCGACATCAAAGCGCGACCCATCGCGCACGGCCTTACGGATGCCAAGCGGGATGGAGATCAGGTAAATCAGCAGTGTGGACCAAAGGCCGAGTGAAATGGAGACCGGCATTTTTTCAATGATCAGGTCAACCACTGGCCTATCGCGAAACAGTGACCGCCCGAAGTCGAACGTCAGGTAACCCAGGATCATTTCCTTGAAGCGCGTGGTGGCGGGCTTGTCGAAGCCGAAGGCGCGTTCGATTTCCGCGACAATGGCGGGATCAAGCCCGCGCGCGCCGCGATAATTGCCAACCGGGCCATCGCCGCCACCGCCACCGGTACCGCGCTGTTCCAAGGCATTGGGCGTGCGGATTTCGCCGCCGCCTTCGCCGGTGATGCGCCCCATGGTTTGGCCTTCGCCGCGCAATTCGGCGAGCATTTGCTCAACCGGCCCGCCTGGGGCGAATTGCACTACGGCGAAATTGATCAGGATGATTCCGAACAGGGTCGGAATCACCAGCAGCAGACGGCGAAGAAGATAAGCGGCCATGCCTATAGGTTGCGCCGGGCTTCCGCCAAGGCGGCATCGCGTGCGGGGTCTATCCACCAGGCGGCGGGGAAGCCCAGGCCAAAGCGCGGCATGCGCGGCGGCAGGCCGAAGCGCTCCCAGAAGGCGATGCGGAAGCTGCGGCTATGCCAATGCGGGATCATGTAATTGTGATGCAGCAACACGCGATCCAGCGCGCGGGTGCGCGCAATAAGCTCAGCCTGGTTTGGCGCGGCGATGACCAATTCCACCAATTCATCAATCACCGGGTCGCAAATGCCGGCAACATTCTGGCTGCCATTCTCGCGAGCCTTGGCGCAGGTCCAGTAATCGCGCTGTTCATTGCCGGGGTGAAAGCCCTGGCCGATGCTGTCAATCGTCATGTCATAGTCAAAGGCATCAATCCGCACCTGGTATTGCGCGGGGTCCACGGTGCGCACCCGCGCTGAAATGCCAAGCCGTTCCAGCCATTGCACATAGGGCAGCGCCACGCGTTCAAAGGTTGCGCCTTGCAGCAGAATTTCAAATTCAAAACGCCGGCCTTCGGCATTCACCAGCCGGCGGTCCCGCACGTTCCAGCCGGCCTCGCGCAGCAGCGCCAAGGCGCGGCGCAGCCCTTCGCGGTTATTGCCGGAACCATCGGTTTTCGGCAGGCGGTATTCCTCGGTGAACACAGCCCCCGGCACGCGACCGCGATATTGGCTCAGGATTTCCAATTCGCGCCCTTCCGGCAGCCCGCGTGCGGCGAAATCGGAATTGGAAAAATAGCTTTCCGTGCGCGCATAGGCGCCATAGAACAGGTTGATGTTCATCCATTCATAGTCAAAGACTTCAATCAGCGCGCGCCGCACCCGCGCATCCTGGAACAAGGGCCGGCGCAGATTGACAGCGAAGGCCTGCATGCCGGTTGGGATTTCATGGCGGATTTCGCGCTTGGTCGCGAGCCCACGCCGCGCGGCGGGGAAATCATAACCTGTCGCCCAATCACGCGCGACATTTTCCTGCCGGAAATCAATCTGCCCGGCCTTGAAAGCTTCAAACGCCACCGTGGTGTCACGGAAATATTCGTAGCGAATGGCATCAACATTGGACATGCCGCGCGTGGTCGGCAAATCCCGCCCCCAATAATCGGCGAAGCGGCGCAGCAGTACGGTGCGGTTCGGTTCGAATCTTTCAATGCGATAGGCGCCGGACCCAAGTGGTACATCAAGGCTTGGCCGCGTGAAATCACGCCCTTCCCAATAATGTCTGGGCAGCACCGCCATTTCACCCAGAATCAGCGGCAATTCGCGATTTTCATTGGTGCGGAAACGATAGGTCACGCGCCGCGCATCTTCCGCCACCACTTCCGTCACATCTGCCCAATAGGAACGAAAGAAGGGCCGCCCATTGGCGCGGAGTGTGTTGAAGGAGAATACCACATCTTCCGCGGTGATCGGCCTGCCATCATGCCAGCGGGCGCCTTCGCGCAATTCGAAGCTCACGCCCTTGCGGTCTGCCGGCAATTCGATGATGCGCGCCAGATGGGCATATTGCGACAGCGGCTCATCCAGGTTGCGCATCAGTAGCGAATCATAAATCAGCGTGCTGCCAACCGCCGCGGTGCCGCGCAGGATGAAGGGATTGAAACTGTCAAAGGACCCGATGGCGGTGAGCGTGATTTCCCCGCCCTTCGGCGCATTGGGGTTCACCCAGGGCCAATGGGTGAAATCCGCCGGCAAAGCGGGTTCGCCCAAAAGCGCCATGGCATGGGTGCGCACGACCTCACCTGGCTTATCGCCCCCGGCGGGCATGGCAGCGCGGGCGCTGATCGGCAGGCTGGCAAATGTGGCGCCTAGCGCCAAAAGGTCACGACGTTGCATAGTCATCAGGATGGGGTTTCGCGGCGCCTGCGGCAATGGCGCAGCGTTTCAGCTTTGTAAAAGGTGAACCGCTTCCGCCAGCAGCCGAGGATCGCCCAGCGCCATCACACGCCCATCACTGCCGGGATGGAGCGGTGCGCCGGACCAATCCGTCACGCGGCCTCCGGCGCCTTCAATCACCGGCACCAGCGCCGCCCAGTCCCAGATTTTCAGGTCACTTTCCGCCACCACATCAATCAGCCCAAGCGCCACCAGGCCATAGGCATAGCAATCCCCCCCCCAGGTGACGCGCCGCGCGGCCTGGCGCAACCGATCAAAGCCGGCGCGATTGGGCGGCGCGAACATATCGGGGCTGGTGCAGGAAAGCTCGGCCTCGGCCAGGGAGGCACAGGGGCGGCAGCGTGGGGTGCCGGCAAAGGGGCCGGTGAAGCGCGTGGGGTGGCCGGAAACGCCCAGCCAGCGTTCGCCGGTGATGGGCTGGTCAATCAGGCCAAGCACCGGCTTGCCGCGATGCAAAAGGCCCAGAAGACTGCCGAAAATAGGCCGCCCCGTCACAAAGGCGCGGGTGCCATCAATGGGGTCCAGCACCCAAACCCATTCGGCATCGGGCCGTTCTGACCCATGTTCTTCGCCAATCACGCCATGATCCGGCAGGGCTTCGGCCAGAAGGGCGCGAATCGCTTCTTCGGCTTCCTTATCGGCGCGCGTCACGGGGCTGGCATCGCCCTTGGCTTCCACCAAAAGGGCAGAACGAAATAGCGGCCGGATCACGGCCGCCGCCCGATCAGCGGCGGCTTCCGCCACCGCGATGAAATCCGCCGGGATCAGGGGGCGGGCGCGTTGGGAGAGATGGACCGCAAATAGGCGATCAGATCGGCGCGGTTCTGCACGCTGGCCATGCCGGCATAGGTCATCTTATTGCCAGGAGCATAGGCGCGCGGATTGGCGAGCCACGCATTCAATTCATCATAGCCCCAGGGCTTGCTGGCCATGCCACGAATGGCGGCGGAGTAATTGAAGCCTTCAATATGCGCGTGCTTGGCACCCACAATGGCATAAAGGTTCGGCCCAACGCCGGAACGCCCGCCTTCATTGAAACTGTGGCAGGAAGCGCATTGGCGCTGCGCCAATTGCTGGCCGTTCTGCACATTGGCCGATGCCAGCAGCGGCCTGATTGGCTCCAGCGCTGCTGCCGCCGGGGCGGCGGCCACCTGGGCAGGGGCAGGTTCGCCGACCTGAATGGCGGCTTGCTTCGGCGTGGTTGGGTGCACCACAAGCCGGCCAACCAAGCCGGCCAATCCAAAGGTGACGCCCGCCGTCAGAATCGCGGCGAAAATCTTGTTCATTTCAAGACTGTTACTCATGGCCCAGTTCTTCCTCACACCGCCCTTCGCCCGCCGGTTTGCACTGGGGGGCGCGCTTCTTTAGAACGAGCGGACCATACAGATCACCCTTCCCGCCGGCAAGGCGGCAGGAGCGTTTTTCCTTGCGTCCCATCCTCGTTATCCCCGCCCGCATGGCCGCGACCCGCCTGCCGGGCAAGCCGCTGGCCGATATTCATGGTCGCCCCATGATCGCCCATGTGCTGGACCGCGCCCGGGAAGCCGGGATCGGCCCGCTTGCCGTGGCCTGCGCGGAGGAAGAAATCGCCGAAGCCGCCCGCGCCGCCGGCGCCCGCGCCGTGCTGGTCGCCGATGATGTGCCTTCCGGCACGGATCGCGTGCAGCGCGCCATGAAGGCGCTCGACCCCGCGGGTGAATTCGATGTGGTGGTGAATTTACAAGGCGATTTCCCGACCATCCGGCCGGAAACGCTCCGCGCCGTTTTGGCGCCCTTGGAAGACCCGAGCGTGGATATCGGCACCCTGGTCTGCCCCATCGCCAATGAGACCGAGGCGCGCACCGATTCCTTCGTGAAATGCGCCTGCGCCTTCACCGGGGATGCCGTGGTGGCGCCGGCGCTTTATTTTTCCCGCCTGCCGATCCCCTGGGGGGATGGGCCCCGCTGGCATCACATCGGCGTTTACGCCTATCGCCGCGCCGCTTTGGACCGCTTCGTGACCCTGCCCGCCAGCCCCCTGGAATTGCGCGAAAAGCTGGAACAGCTTCGCGCGCTTGAAGCCGGCATGAAGATCAGCGCCGCGCGGGTGGAACACGGCCCCTTTGGCGTGGATACGCCCGAAGACCTGGAACGCGCCCGCGCCCTTTTGGCCCCTTGAAGGATTAAACCATGTCAGCCCATCGCATCGCCTTCCAGGGGGTACTCGGCGCCTATTCGGATCTGGCCTGTCGCGCTGCCTATCCGGGGTTTGAGACCCTGCCTTGCCCATCCTTTGAAGCGGCCATGGCGGCGCTGCGCGATGGGCAATGTGATTTGGCCATGCTGCCCTGCGAAAATTCACTCGCGGGCCGTGTGCCGGATATTCACCGCATGCTGCCCGATTCCGGGCTTTTCGTGGTGGGCGAGCATTTCCAGCGCGTGGAACATTGCCTGCTGGCCCCCAAGGGCGCGAGCCTGGCCTCGCTGAAGCGCGCCCATAGCCACCCGGTGGCACTTGGCCAGGTGCTGCGGCTGCTGAAGGACATGAAGCTGACCCCGGTGATTGAGGCCGATACCGCGGGTGCGGCAGCGCTGATTGCCGAACGCGGCGGCGTGGAAGACGCCGCCATTGCCAGCGAATTGGCCGCGGAAATCTATGGCCTGGAGGTGCTGAAGCGGAACGTGGAGGATGAGGCGCATAACACCACGCGCTTTTATGTGATGTCCCGCGATAGGGCCGATGCCCCGGTGGAGGCGCCCAATGTGGTGACCACTTTTGTGTTTCAGGTGCGGTCCATCCCTGCGGCGCTCTATAAGGCGTTGGGCGGCTTCGCCACCAATGGGATCAATATGACCAAGCTGGAAAGCTACATGGTGGGCGGGCGCTTCGCCGCGACGCAATTCCTGTGCGACGTGGATGGCCATCCGGACCAGCCGGGGCTTCGCCGCGCTTTTGAGGAGCTGGCGTTTTTCTCATCCTCCATGAAAATCCTGGGGGCCTATCGCGCGCATCCCTATCGGCTGGAACAATCCGCCCCGGCGGAATAAGGGGCGCGTGGTGAAAGGCCTTTCCCTCTGGGGATGGTCAGGCTAGAAGCGTGTTTGGGGACCCGTAGCTCAGCTGGATAGAGCGTTGCCCTCCGAAGGCAAAGGTCGTACGTTCGAATCGTATCGGGTCCGCCAATCTTTTCAATGAATTCTTGCACTCTGCGCGGGTCGCCGCGTTTGCGTCTGTCATGGGTTGGCGAAACCGGGCTGAAGCCAAGGTTAAGGATGGCAGGTGCGGCATGACAGGGCTGGATACCAAGGCGCGTTTCGCTGACCCGGATGCGGCCTATTGCATGATTATTGAAGCGCATCGCGGATTGACCGAAGATGAAAGCGCAGATCTGAACGCAGCCTTGGTGCTGATCCTTGCCAATCAGCTTGGCGATATGGCGGCGCTGCGCGAAGCCCTGGCGTTGGCGCGCGCCACAGTGGCGCCTAACCATAAGCCATAAGGCTCAGCAGCGGCTTTACCTTTCGCACGGTTCGGGCCAGCCTTTGCCCATGACCCTTGCCGCCGCCATCATCCCCGTCACACCCTTCCAACAAAATTGCGCCCTGATCTGGGATCAGGACACCAAGCGCGGCGTGGTGATAGATCCGGGCGGTGATGTTGCGCAGATTGAAGGCGCCATTGCCGAAACCGGCATCAGCATTGACCGTATTTTGCTGACGCATGGCCATATGGATCATGCCGGCGGTGCCGCGGAATTGGCCGAGGCGCTCGGCAATATCCCCATTGAAGGCCCGCATCGCGCCGATGCCTTTCTGCTGGAAGGGCTGGTGGAACAGGGTGCCAAATACGGGCTCCACTGCCGCGCCGTCACACCAAGCCGCTGGCTTGAAGAAGGCGAGCAGGTTGATATCGCCGGCATTGCCTTTGATGTGCTGCGCTGCCCAGGCCACACACCGGGGCATGTGGTTTTCGTGAACCCGGATATGGGGATCGCGATTGTGGGCGATGTGCTGTTTCAGGGTTCCATCGGGCGCACGGATTTTCCCTATGGCGATACCGCGGCCTTGCTGAATGCCATAAGGACAAAACTCTTTCCGTTGGGCGATCATATTCAATTCCTCTGCGGACATGGGCCGGCTTCCAGCTTTGGCGCCGAACGCCAGAGCAATCCCTTTGTTGGGGAAAACGCATCATGAGCCCGGTGATTGAAACCGATGCACCACCGCTGCCAGTGACGCGGCCGGAATTGGTTGGCATGTCCGCCGCCAGGCTTGCGCGTATTCGCCCGGCGATGGAACGCGAAATGGCGGCGGGCAGGCTGCCGGGGTGCGTTGTCGCCATCGCGCGGGATGGCAAGCTTGTGCATTTGGAAGCGATTGGCTGGCGAGACCCCGCCACCCGCGCGCCGATGCCGGCGGATGCGGTTTTTTCCATCGCGTCCATGACCAAGCCAGTGACATGCGTGGTGGCGCTTTCGCTGATCGAGGAAGGCCGGCTATTGGTGACAGACCCGGTCGGTGCCTGGCTGCCGCCGCTGATGCAGATGCAGGTGGCCAAGCCAACACCGGCGATGCTTTCGGGGGAAGGCCCGATTGAAACCGAAGCCGCCAAGCGCCCCATGACGGTGCAGGATGCCATGCGCCACACCACGGGCCTGGTTTATGGCGGGCGCGATGGTTCGGCGGTGCATGCCATCTCACCCCCCGGATCCTTCTGGGTGGCCGAGAATATGGATACGGAAAGCTTTGCGCAGACGCTTGGCGGCCTGCCGCTGCGCCATCATCCCGGCACCGTCTGGGAATATGGGCTTTCCACCGATGTGTTGGGCGCGGTTGCGGAACGCGCGGGGGGTGCCTCGCTCGGTGCGCTGATGCGCGAACGTGTTTTCGCGCCACTCGGCATGGAAGAAACCGGCTATGTGCTGCCCCAGGAAAAACTGGCGCGCTTTGCGCGGCCTTTCGCGAAGGACCCGATCACGGGCGCGGCGCAATCTGTCGAAGCGCCGATGCACGCGCCGAAGATGGAAACAGGTGGCGCGGGCTTGGTTTCAACCGCCGCCGATTATTTGCGCTTTGCCGAAATGCTGCGCGCCGGGGGCACGCTGAATGGAGTGCGTGTGCTGGCGCCGCAAACGGTGGCCTGGATGGCATCAGATCATTTGCAGGGCATTGAAAACCGCGTGGCCAGCATGGACCCTGCCTTGGATGGTTATGGCTTCGGCCTGACGGTTGCGGTGCGGCTTGCGCGCGGTGGCTCGGGCCTCATGGGCGCGCCTGGGGCCTTTGGCTGGTCCGGCGTTTGGGGCACTTATTTCTGGGCCGATCCGGTGGAACGGCTGAGCGTGGTGTTCATGGCCCATGCGCCAGGGGAATTGCGCCAACGCTATCGCCGGGTGATCAATATGCTGACCTATCAGGCGATTGAGGCATAACGCGCAACAGCATCACGGCGCTGCTGCCCCGAAAAGCCATTTGAGCGAGGCAAAGACCAGAAAGCTTGGCGAATCATCGCCAATCCCCGCGCCGGCGCCCGCGGCCATGATGGGCCCTGCGGACCCAAGCCGATGCCAAATCCCGACGGCGATGATGTTCTGATCCTTCTCGCCACGATCCTGCTGATTGCGAAAATAGCTGACGCCGAGCGAGGTATTCTGCGCAAGATTCTGCGTGAGGCCTGCGGCGAATTCATAACGCCCCGCCCTTTCCCCAGGCGCTGCATTGAATAATTCAGACCAGCCGGCATTGAAGGAAAGGGCGAGCGGGCGCGCGCCTTCAATCAGCGTCTTGCTCAGCAGGCCGACAATCTGCCCGCTTTGCGATGGACCGCTTGTCTCGCCATAGGAACTGCGCAAGGCACCAAAAACACCAAGCGCGGGGCGCCAGCCATCTTCTTCCAGGATTTGCCAGCGGAGCCCAAGCTGCGACAGCCCGCCCCAAAGCCGCTTCGCATCATCCGCCGGGTAGGGCGCTGCGGGGCCGTATTCCGCAGTCTGCGCGAAGCGCACATCAAGCCCGCGCACCAGCCCTGCTTCAGCTTCCAGCGCGCCGCCGTAAAGATCGCGGTTGGCACCTTCCCGCGCGCGCGTGTATCCAAAACCAAGGGCCAGGGTTTGGCCGCCAACGGGGGTGGGCGCCGCGCCGATAATGCCGAAGGGGTCTTCCATCAGGGCTTCGGTTTCGCCATGCGCCGGCAGGATTGGCAGCGCGATCACCAACAGCATTAGTGCGTGGCGCAGAAGGAATTTCATGAGAGTGTTTCCCTTGCCAAAGCGTCAGCCAGCCATCAGCGCCATGAATCGTGCCGCCAGCCTTACCTCAGCCAACCGATCCGCGCGTCGCGCGGCGGCTTCGGCATCGCTGCCCCAGAATTCTTCCTGATACAACTCATCCACGATGGCCAGGCGATGCGCTTCATCGGCATCCAGCCGCCCAAGGCTGAGCGCC
>JADCGG010000276.1 GCA_020249125.1 Roseomonas sp.
AGCCGCATCAGACAGGCGCGCCCGCACCACCGCCATGTCGCGTGCGTGATAGATCACGCCGTCTTCCTGCTTGAAGGCGGTTTCGTGTTCCTCATCCACCACAATCAGGCCGAGATCGGGAAAGGGCAGAAACAGCGACGAACGTGCGCCCACCAGCACCGGCGCGCGGCCTTCCGCCACCGCGCGCCAGGTGATGCGCCGCGTCCGGGGGGAAAGCTCAGAATGCCACAGCGCGGGATCGGTGCCGAAGCGGGCGCGGAAGCGATCCAGCCATTGCGCGGAAAGCGCGATTTCCGGCAGCAGCACCAAGGCCTGACGGCCAGCCTGAAGGGCGGCGGCGATGGCTTCGAAATACACCTCGGTCTTGCCGGAACCGGTCACGCCGGAAAGCAAGGTGGTGCTGTAGGTGTCCCGCGCCACCGCCGCGCGCAAAAGCGTGGCGGCTTCGGCTTGATCGTGATCCAGCACCGGGCCAGGGCGGGCCAGATCGGGCGGGCGAAAATCCTCAAGCGGGGGGAGCAGACCCGGCACCAGCAACCCGGCATCGGCCATGCCGCGCAGCACCGCCGCCCCAACGCCTGCGTCACGCGCCAGATCATCCGGGGCGCGCACTTCGCTGGGCGGCAGGGCGGCCAATACGCGCTGGCGGGCAGGCGTCAGGCGCGGCAATTCGGGCAAGGGATCGGCGCGGCACCAGCCGGCGCGATGCGGCTGGGCTTCAAGCGCGGCGGGGACACTCATTGCCATGCGCAGCACCGCGCCGCGCGGCGAAAGCGTATAGGCCGCGACCCAATCAACAAAGCGGCGGAGCTTTTCCGGCATGGGTGGGGCTTCCAGCACCGCGGCGATCGGCTTCAGCCGATGATCCGGCAGTGCCGAATCGCGTGCCTCATCCCACACTACGCCAATCACCTGCCGCCCGCCCAAGGGCACGGCGACGAAGCTGCCGGGGGGTGGGGCCTCATCCGCCACGCGATAATCATAGGCATCGGCAAGCGGCAGCGGCAGCAGGACGCGCAAGCGCTTGGCCGGGCTTGATGAAATTGTTGCAGGCAGCAAGGGCTGCTTTCGCGAAGGGGCCGGCATGGGCTATGGTCTAGCGCATTCAGGACGGGAAGGCTTGCGCTTTAAGCCGCGCGGCGCCATTCCCCGCCTCAGCATCGTCTTTCGCCATGCAGGATTGGAATTCATGAAGTTCTTTGTTGATACCGCAGAAGTCGCCGAAATCCGCGCCCTGGCCGAATTGGGCATGGTGGATGGGGTCACGACCAATCCTTCCCTGATTGCCAAATCCGGCCGCGACATGAAGCAGGTTATCGCGGAAATATGCGCCATCACCGAAGGCCCCGTCAGCGCCGAAGTGACCGCGACGGACGCTGCCGGCATGCTGGCCGAAGGGCGTTTCCTGCGGTCCATCGCCCCCAATGTCGCGGTGAAGGTGCCGCTGACGGAGGCGGGGTTGATTGCCTGCCGCACGCTGGCCGGCGAAGGCGCCCTGGTGAATGTGACACTGTGTTTTTCCGCTGGCCAAGCGCTGCTGGCGGCCAAGGCGGGTGCTGCCTTCATTTCCCCCTTTGTCGGGCGGCTGGATGATATTGCCACCGATGGCATGCGGCTGATTGCGGACATTGTGCAGATATACCGCAATTACCCCGCGCTTCGTACCGAGGTTCTGGTCGCTTCCATCCGCCACCCGATCCATCTGGTGGAAAGCGCCAAGATGGGCGCGCATGTCGCAACCCTGCCACCCGCCGTGATCCGCCAATTGCTGAAGCATCCGCTGACCGATAAGGGGCTGGAGGCGTTTCTGGCCGATTGGAAAAAGACAGGACAAAGCATCCTGTGAGCGACCCTCCCTCAGACGGGAAGGCCCCGAACGGGCCCTCGGCTGAGGAGGTGGAGGAATTCTTGCGCGCCCATCCCGGTTTTCTCGCGGAACGGCCGGAACTTTACCGCGCGCTGGCGCCGCCGCGCCGCGTGCATGGCGATGGCCTGACCGACCATATGGCAGCGATGCTGGGCGCGGAACGCGAACGCGCGACGGCGCTGGATGCGGAATTGCGCCTAGCCTTGGATGCGGAACGCGCGGGGCTTGGGCTGGTATCGCGCGTGCGCCTGGCGGTGCTCGCGCTGATGCGTTCAGACAATGCGCCGGAGACGGTGGCGCAGGAATGGCCCAATCTGCTGGGGCTGGAAAGTTGCACATTGTGCATAGAGCCGCCGGATAATCCTGGCCAGCTTTGGATGCGCCCGGAACAGCGCCCCTTGCCACGCGGGACAGTGGAAAAATTGCTCGGGCGCGGGCGCGATGTGCTGGTGCGCGACAAGCCCGAAGAAGCGGATTTACTGCATGGCGAGGCCGGCGGGCTGATTGCGCGCGATGCGCTGGTGCGCGTGGTGGTGGCCGGGCAGCCATTGATGCTGCTGGCGCTTGGCGCACGGGACGCGCCTGCGCTGCCGGCGCGCCATGGCACGGAACCCTTGGTGTTTCTGGGCCGCGCCGTGGCGGCGGCCATCGCCAGGTAGCATGACCGGCGCCGATGCTGCCGCCGCCTGGCTTGGCTGGTTCTCCCGCGAACGCCGCGCGAGTGCGCATAGCGTGGAAGCCTATGGGCGGGATGTGGCGCAGTTTCTGGCCTTTCTGACCGGGCATTTGGGCGATGAGCCTGATCTGGCCGCGCTTGGCGCATTGCGGCCTGCTGATTTGCGCGCCTTTCTATCAGCCCGCGCGATGGAGGGTGACAGCGCCGCAACCCGTGCCCGCAAGCTGGCCGCCATTCGTGGTTTTTTGCGATATCTGCAACGCCATCAGGGGATGGCACCGGTCGCCCTTGCGGGCCTGCGTGCGCCGCGCGCCAAGCCACCCTTGCCGCGCGCCTTGAATGAGAAGGAAGCGCGCGCGGCAGCCGAAGATGTCGCGGATGTCTATGCCTTGGGCCGGCATGAAAATCCGCGCCTGCAAGCCGCCCGCGACCGCGCCTTGTTCACGCTGCTTTATGGCGCAGGGTTACGACTTGGCGAGGCTTTGGCTCTCAATCTGGTGGATGCACCGCGACCGGGGCCTGAGGCGGCGCTGCGCGTTCTAGGCAAGGGCAATAAGGAAAGGCTGGTGCCGATCCTGCCCGTGATCCGAGACGCGATGGCGGAGTATTTGGCCGAACGCGGCGCGGGCGCGCCAGGGGAACCGCTTTTCATCGGCGCACGCGGCGCGCGGCTTGATCCGGCGGTGGCGCAAAAGCGGCTGCGTGATTTTCGGAGGCTTGCCGGGCTGCCGGAACATGCAAGCCCGCATGCGCTGCGGCATTCCTTCGCCACACATTTACTGGGCGGCGGGGCGGATTTGCGCGCCATTCAGGAATTGCTCGGCCATGCCAGCCTTTCGACCACGCAGCGCTATACGGCAGTGGATGCGGCGGCGCTGCTGGAGACCTGGCGAAAGGCGCATCCCCGTGCGGATTGACGCGGAAGTGCGGTAAGGCTTGGGTCAAACAATACTTCAAACTGCGGGAGAAACGCCATGAGCATTCGCATCGGTATCGCCGGCATGGCCGGGCGCATGGGCCGGTTGTTGATTGAGGAAGTCACCGCCGCTGGCGCGGTATGTGTGGGCGGCACCTTGCGCGATGGCGGCAAGCCAGCCCCTGCCGGCTTGCAAAGCTTTCCCGATATTGCAGCACTTTTCGCCGCATCCGATGTGGTGATTGATTTCACCCATGCGGAAACGGCAACCGC
This sequence comes from Roseomonas sp., assembly GCA_020249125.1. Taxonomy (GTDB): domain Bacteria; phylum Pseudomonadota; class Alphaproteobacteria; order Acetobacterales; family Acetobacteraceae; genus Neoroseomonas. Next base: position 3,733 of record JADCGG010000276.1, read on the forward strand.
GCATGCTGCTGCCGCCGCTGCCTGCGGCAAGGGATTTATTCTCGGCAGTTCCGGGCTTTCAGCGGCAGCGGAAGCAGCAGTGGCTGAAGCCGGCACGCGCGCGCCGATTGTCTATGCCGCGAATTTCGCGCCGGGCGTCAATCTGTTCCTCGCCATCGCGGAACGCATGGCCGCCGCCCTGCCCGGCGCGCAATATGATGCCGAAATTGTGGAGATGCATCACCGCCAAAAGGTGGATGCGCCATCCGGCACCGCAGTCGCCTTGGGCCGCGCGGTCGCCGCTGGGCGCGGCACCACCATGGAAGAAGCGGGCATTGAAAGCGGGCGCGATGGGCATTGCGGCCCGCGCGGCACGGGCACCATCGGCTTCGCGGCTTTGCGCGGCGGGCAGGTGGTGGGAGAGCATACGCTGCTTTTCGCTGCCGCTTCAGAACATATCAGCCTGACACATAGAAGTTTCGATCGCCGCGTCTATGCCACCGGTGCGGTGCGCGCAGCGCTTTGGGTGCATGGGCGCGCACCGGCGCTTTACGGCATGAAGCATGTGCTCGGGATGTAACGGGGTTTACCTCTGCCAATCGAAAGGTGCGGCGCGCGGCAGGCCGAGGTTTTCCCGAAGCGTCGTCCCGGTGAATTCCTTGCGGAAGACACCGCGCCGCTGCAATTCCGGCACCACCAGACGGACAAATTCCTCATAGGTGCCGGGCATATGGGTTGCGGCCAGCACGAAGCCATCGCAAGCGCCACCTTCAACCCAGGCCTGCATTTCATCCGCGACGCGCTTTGGAGTGCCGCAAAATATCGGGAATTCGCGAATCGTACCGCGCCCGGTGATTTCAACGAAATCGCGCAAGGTGGGGTTGCGCTTACCGCTGGAAGCAACCACGCGATCACGCAGCGCTTGCAGCCCCTTGATGCCGGCCAATTCATCATCGGTGAAGGCATCATCCATGCCTTTTGAGGCGAAATCATAATTCAACGCTTCTGACAGCAAGGAGAGCCCATCAACGGGCTTGGCCAGGCCATCAATCAAGGCGCGTTTTTCCTGCGCCGCCGCTTCGGTTTCACCGACGATGCAATAGACGGCAGGGCAGATGCGCACCGTGGAGGGGTCTCGCCCGGAAGCCGCCACCTGTTCCTTGAAGCCGCTATAGCCGCGCTTGGCGACTTCCATATTGGGGTAAATCACAAAAACCAGATCGCCCCAGCGCGCCGCGAAGCTTTTGCCGCGCCCGCTTTGGCCGGCCTGGATCAATACGGGGCGGCCTTGAGGTGTGCGCGGCACGGTGAAGGGGCCACGGCTTTTGAAACATTTGCCCTTATGGTCCAGGCGCCGCACCTTGCTGGCATCGGCGAAAACACCCGTTTCGCGATCCTGGATGATGGCGTCATCACCCCAGGAATCCCAATGCGACAGCACAATTTCCAGAAATTCATCCGCGCGGTCATAGCGCAGATCATGTTCCAGATGATCATCAGCGCCCATGTTGTGGGCTTCACTGTCATTCAGCGATGTCACCACATTCCAGGCGGCGCGCCCGCCCAGCATGTGATCAAGTGTGGCGAAAACCCGCGCGACATGGAAGGGTTCGTAATAGGTGGTGGAATAGGTGCCGCCGAGGCCAAGCTTAGACGTGGCGAGCCCCATCGCCGTCAGGATCGAAATCAGATCCAGCTTCACCACGCGAATGCCGTTGCGTACCGCTTCCGCATGGTCATGGCCGAGAATATCCGGCATGGCGAGCCGATCATCAAAAAACGCCATGTGAAAACAGCCGGCTTCAAGCGTGCGCGCGATGCGCTGGTAATATTCGGGGCTAAGGTAATCCTGCATGGTGGCGGGATGGCGCCAGGAACCAACATAATTCGAACAATTCTGCGCTTGCAGAAAAGCAACCAGCGTCATTTGCTTCATCGGATTATCCCTTGCATTCCCTGGTGCAGCATCGCGCGGCGGCAGCGCCGCCGCAAGCCATTCACGCCGGGCTTTGCGGCAGCCGCGCCAAATGCGCTTCCATCAGCGCGCGTGCGGAAAGCCCGAATAACCGGATGCGACGGGTTTCAGACATCACCAGCAAACCAACCGCCAGCGCAAAGGCTTCTGTCGCCGCTTCCTGCCCACCAAGCGCGCGCATGGGTGCAAGCGCTGCGATCAGCGCGGCATTCAAACCGGGATCAAGCCCCTGCCCCAGGCCACGCGGCGCAAGCCCGCCGCCACCCAGATAAAACCCCAGCGCCATTTCCTGCGGATGCGCGGCGTAGAAATCAAACAAGGCGAGTGCCGCGCCGCGAAAGCCATTTTGTGCCGCACCTGCGGCAACTGCTGCCTTCAGGCGCGCAAGGCTATCACGCAGCACCTCCGCATAAATCGCCTCACGCGAGGGAAAATGGAAATAAAGCGCGGCAGGCGTATAGCCGGCGCGCGCCGCGATAGCGCGCAGGCTGGCACCTTCCAGCCCGGCCTCGGCGAAAAGCGCCTTGGCGGCGGCCAGAATATGCTCTCGCTTCGCGGCGTTCTTGTCTGGGCGGGTCATTGACGTGAATTTCTAACAGCGTTAGATTTTCACCGTCAACCGGTTATGGGAAGCCCTTATCATGCTGATGACTGCCGCTGGTTATCGGGAATCGCTCCGGGCGCTGAAGCCGCGCGTTTTCGTGAATGGCCGCCAGGTGGCGAGTGTTGCGGATGAACCGCTGCTGGCACCCGGCATCAATGCCATTGGCGTGACCTATGATTTCGCCCATCGCGCCGAATATGCCGGGCTGATGACAGCAACCCAGCAAGGCAGTGGCAGGCTTGCCAATCGCATGCTGCATGTGAATGGCAATCGTGATGATTTGCTCGCAAAGCTGGAAGCCGTGCGTTTGGTGTGCCGTGAATCCGGCTGCGCGCAACGCTACCTGGCGCATGATGCGCTGAACGCGCTGCATCAGGGCACCAGGCTTGCCGATGATGTGCATGGGGGAGAACGGCATCAGCGCTTCCTGGCCTATTTGGATGAGGTGCAGGCGCGTGACCTGACTCTCGGCATTGCCATGACAGACGCAAAGGGTGATCGTTCCGCCCGCCCCGGCCAGCAGGCCAATCGCGATGTGCATGTGCATATCAAGGAACGCCGCGCCGATGGCATCATCATTCGCGGCACCAAGGCTATTGTGACCGGCGCGCCTTATGTCCATGAATTCCTGGTCATGGCCTGCCGCACCATGACAGCGGAAGATGCTGATTTCGCGCTGCATTGCGCCGTGCCGGCAGACGCACCCGGCGTGATGATTGTGGCGCGCCCCGCCGGGCGCCCCGGTGAAGCGGCGGCGAAATTCAGCGCCAAATACGGGCAAGCCACCGGCGTTGTTGTGTTTGATGATGTCTTCCTGCCCTGGGACCGCGTGTTCATGGCGGGTGAGCATGTGGAAGCCGGCTATGTCACCACCAGCTATGCCACGCATCACCGCCATTCCTGCATCGCCGCGCGTGCCGGCTTTGGTGATTTGCTGATCGGTGCTGGCGCCTTGATGATTGAAGCCAATGGGTTGGATACGGATCGCCACGGCCATATCCGTGATGCCATGGTGGATCTGATCAAGATTGTGGAAGGCTTCTTCGCCTGTGGTGTGGCGGCGAGTGTCTATGGCACAGGCGCCGCTTCGGGCGCCTTCATGCCGGATGCCGTGTTCAGCAATATCGGTAAATTGCTGCTGGCAACACAGATTTATGACATGCATCGGCTGGCGCATTATGTCTCGGGCGGCCTGATCGTCGCGCTGCCCGGCCCGGATGAGGATCACAACCCGGAAACCGCGGCATCGCTTGCCGCCGTACTGGCAGGGCGTACCGATATTCCGGCGGAAAAGCGCCTGGACGTGGCACGCTTCATGGAGGATTTGACCGCTTCCAACCAGGGCGGTTGGTATTCCGTGATTTCGCTGCATGGCGGCGGCAGCCCGGAAGCGATGAAGCGCGAGATTTGGCGCAATTACCCGGTGGAAGAACGCTCAGCACTCGTGGAACGGCTGCTGGATCGCGGCATTCTGGATGAGGGCAAGCGCATTTCCAAACAGCCTGGGCGCTGCTGCGATACGGGGTGTGAGGCGCCGCGCGCGCCGGCACTGCCCGAAGGCAGCTTCATGGGCCGCGCGGCGGAATAGCACCAGCCTGCCGCTTGACGCGTCACGTGATCGCGCATCACATTTGCCGCAACGCCAAGGAAACGCCCAATGTCTAAAGCCGCGCCCGAGCCCCGTATATTGCCGCTGGAAGGCGTGCGCGTCATTGACGTTTCCACCTTTATCTCCGGCCCTTTCGCCACCACGCAGCTTGCGGAGTTCGGGGCTGAGGTGATCAAGCTGGAATTGCCGGTAGTGGGCGACCCCTTGCGCAAATTCGGCACGGTCACACCCAATGGCGATACGTTGCCCTGGCTTTCCGAATGCCGGAACAAGAAATCCGCAACGCTTGATTTGCGCAAGCCGAAAGGGGCGGAATTGCTGAAGCGCATGTGCGCTGAAGCCGATATTCTGGTTGAGAATTTCCAGCCCGGCACAATGGAAAAATGGGGCATTGGCTGGGACGTGCTGCATGCGGTGAACCCGCGCCTGATCATGGTGCGCATTTCAGGTTATGGGCAAACCGGGCCTTACAGTGGCCGCCCCGGCTTTGGGCGCATTGGCAATGCTTTTGGTGGGCTTTCCTATCTGGCGGGATACCCGGATCGCCCGCCGGTCACGCCAGGTTCGGCCACCATTCCGGATTATCTTTCAGGCATGTACGGTGCCATGGGCGCGATGCTCGCCATGGAAGCGCGGCGCAAAACCGGGCGCGGGCAAGTGGTGGATATTGGGCTTTATGAGCCTGTCTTCCGCATTCTGGATGAACTGGCCCCGGCCTTTCAGCATAAGGGTTATGTGCGCGAACGCATGGGGCCGGGCACCGTCAATGTGGTGCCGCATAGCCATTACCCGACCAAGGATAATCGCTGGATCGCGATTGCCTGCACATCGGACAAAATCTTCGCGCGGCTGGCCGCTGCCATGGGCGCACCGGAATTGGGCGATGATGGCAAATGGGGCACGATCCGTCAGCGTGAAGCCGCACGCGCTGAAGTGGATGCTTATGTCGGCGCCTGGACCAGTCGCTTCACCCGCGATGAATTGCTGCAAACCTGTGAAGAGGCGCAAGTTCCCTGCGGCCCGGTCTATGCGATTGATGAGATTTTTGAAGACCCACACTACAAGGCTCGCGGTAATATCCTTACCATGCAGGACCCGCGCATTGGTGAATTGGCTATTCCCAATCTTGTGCCGCGGCTATCCGAAACACCTGGCGAGGTGAAATGGCTCGGCCCCGCCATGGGCGAACATAATACCGAAATCTATCGTGACTGGCTGAAACTGTCTGAGACGGAAATGGAAGCCTTGGCTGCCGCGCGGGTTATCTGAAGCCTCACCCGCGCGGCGCTTGTACCTTCAGGAAGCGAGATACCCGCCATCCACATGCATTTCCGATCCGGTCATATAGGATGATTCATCGGAAGCCAGGAACAGGATGGCGTAGGCGACTTCATCTACCTCACCCGTGCGGCCCATGGGCACATGACCCAGCATTTTGGCGCGGAACACAGGATCCGCCGTGGCACCGCTGGTGCGCATGGGCGGCATCAGGCCGGGATGCACGGTGTTGAGGCGAATGCCCGAAGTACCTTCCTGCACCGCGACTGATTTCGTCAGCAAACGCACCGCCGCCTTTGATGCATTATAGGCGCAATGAATGCGATCCTGCCCCACCACGCCAGAGATCGAAGACAGGTTGATGATGGAACCTCCGCCTGATTTTTTCATGGCAGCAACACCATGCTTCACGCCAAGGAAAACACCGCGCGCATTCACCGCCATGATCCGGTCCCACAGCGCGGTATCGTAAAGGTTATTGGTATTGCTGCCGGAAATGCCGGCATTATTCACGAGCACATCAAGCCTGCCATGGGCCGTCAGCACGGCAGCGATAGCGGCTTCCCATTGCGCTTCATCGCTGACATCCAAACTCACATAGCTTGCGGAACCGCCGGCTTTCACGATTTCCGCCACCACGGCGCGGCCTTCGGCTTCCATCATATCAGCCACGACAACCTTGGCCCCTTCGCGCGCCATCAGCCGCGCAGTGGCCGCGCCCATGCCGGAAGCCGCCCCTGTAATCAACGCCACCTTGTTTGCGACACGCATGATGTTTCCTCCTGTTCCTTGCAGAACAGGAAGCCTTGCAAGACTGTGGCCGCTTCGCAAGTCAGCCGTAAGTCATGCTGGATTCCGCGCCGCGGCTCATATCCCGCGGGATGGGCTGGCCGGTGAGCGTCAGCGCCAGCGCTTCGGCCACACGAATGCCATCCACACCGGCGCTCAGGATGCCACCGGCATAGCCAGCGCCCTCACCCGCCGGGAAAATCCCTGGCGTATTGACGCTTTGAAAATCGAATCCGCGCGGAATGCGAATGGGGCTGCTGGTGCGGGTTTCAACGCCTGTCATCACCGCGTCTGGCCGCGCGAAGCCGGGTAATTGCTGATCGAAAGCCAGCAGCGCTTTGCGCATCGCCGCCACCGCGAAATCAGGCAGGCAGAGCGCAAGGTCAGTCGGCGTCACGCCCGGCTTATAGCTTGGCAGCACATCGCCCAGCGTGGTGCTGGGCCGGCCCGCCAGGAAATCGCCCACAAGCTGCGCGGGCGCGCGGTAATCGCCGCCGCCCGCGGCAAAGGCAGCGCTTTCCCAATGGCGTTGATAGTCAATGCCAGCCAGCACATCACCGGGATAATCATCGGGCGAGATCGCCACCACCATGCCGGCATTGGCATTGCGTTCGGCGCGCGAATATTGGCTCATGCCATTGGTGACAACGCGCCCAGCCTCACTGGTGGCCGCCACCACGGTGCCACCGGGGCACATGCAGAAACTATAGACGGCGCGGCCATTTTTCGCGTGATGCACCAGCTTGTAATCGGCAGCCCCCAGCAGCGGATTGCCAGAATTAGGGCCAAACCGCGCGCGGTCAATCATGCCCTGCGGATGTTCAATGCGCACACCGATAGAAAAGGGCTTGGCCTGCATGGCAACACCACGCGCGTACAGCATCGCGAAACTGTCCCGCGCGCTATGACCAAGGGCGAGGATGGCGTGGTCCGCCTCAATCACTTCGCCATCGGCCAGCACCAAACCACGCAGGTGGCGCGTGCCATCGGCGGAGGTTTCAATCAGCAGATCATCCACCCGCGCGCCGAAGCGGTATTCACCGCCCAGCGCTTCGATCTCCGCGCGGATATGTTCCACCATGGAAACCAGCCGGAAGGTGCCGATATGCGGCTTGGAGACATAGAGAATCTCCTCAGGCGCACCAGCCTTCACGAATTCCGTCAGCACCTTACGCCCGTAATGGCGCGGGTCGCGGATTTGGCTATAGAGCTTGCCATCGGAAAACGTGCCGGCGCCGCCTTCGCCATATTGCACATTGCTTTCCGGGTTCAGCACGCCGCGACGCCACAGGCCCCAAGTATCCTTGGTGCGTTCGCGCACCACCTTGCCGCGTTCCAGAATGAGCGGGCGAAAGCCCATTTGCGCCAGCAGCAGCGCCGCCATGAAGCCGCATGGCCCGGTGCCGACCACTACCGGACGACGAATGCCTTCCGGCGCACGCGCCACAAAACGATAAGCGGTATCCGGCGCGGGGCCGATGCGTTGATCGCCGGCGTGGCGCGTCAAAAGCGCGGCCTCATCAGTCACATCAACATCCAGCGTATAGACCAGCATGATCGCCTGGGGCTTGCGCGCATCATAGCCACGGCGAAACACATGCAGCGACCGCAACGCCGCATCCGCAATGCCAAGCCGCGCCAGCACGGCAGCGCGCAAGGCGTCTTCCGGGTGGTGCAAAGGCAGGCGCAATTCAGTCAGGCGGATCATGGGCGTTCTATAGTCAGGTTTGCGCCGCGCTTGAAATCCTTTCCTGCATCGGTCAAGCATGGGGCATGGCGGATATTCTTTGCCTCGGCGAACCCATGCTGGAATTCAACGCCCAGAAACCGGGCGCGGATGGCAGGCGCATTTATCTGGAAGGCCATGGCGGAGATACCTCCAACGCCGCCATCGCCGCGGCGCGGGCGGGTGCTTCGGTTGGCATGCTGACCGCGCTTGGGCAGGACGGGCCTGGCGAAAGCTTCATGTCGCTTTGGGCGCAAGAAGGCGTGGATACAACGAACATCATCCGCAACCCCGCCGCGCCGACCGGGATTTACTTCGTCACGCATGATGCGCGCGGGCATCATTTCAGCTTTTATCGCAGTGGCAGCGCGGCATCGCTTTATGGTGCGGCGGATGTGCCGGAAGCTGCCATTCTCCAAGCGAAATTCCTGCATCTATCCGGCATCAGCCAGGCGATTTCCACCACCGCCTGCGATGGGGCCTTCCGCGCCATGGAAATTGCCCGCGCCGCTGGCACCCGGATTTCCTATGATACCAATCTGCGCCTCAGGCTTTGGCCGGCGGCGCGGGCGGCTGCCGTGATCCATGCCGCCATCGCCATGGCCGATATCGCGCTGCCATCGCTGGAAGACGCCACCGCGCTGACCGGCCTGCAAAAGCCTGATGATATCTGCGATTTCTATTTGCGCCTGGCTCCCCTGGTGGTGCTGAAATGCGGGGCTGAGGGCGCCATCCTCGCCACACGCGAAAGCCGCCACCGCATACCGGCTTTCATGGTTGCGGCGCTGGATGCGACCGGCGCGGGTGATTGCTTTGCCGGCAATTTCCTCGCGCGCTTGCTCGCGGGCGATGCGCCATTAGAAGCTGTGCGCTACGCCAATGCGGCGGCGGCGCTTTCCACCACGGGCTATGGCGCGGTGGCGCCGCTGCCAAAGCCGGATGCGGTGCGCGCGCTACTCGGCAGCGCCTGAATTACCCCCAGGCGCGATTATCGCCGGGACGCAGGCGCAAGCCAGGGCGCAGATTTGTGAAGGGCAGAATGGCCGGGTCCGCCACCACCGGGCCGGGCGCGGTTACCACAATCACCTCGGACGCGATGGGCTGGAAATGCGCGCGGAAATGTACGCTGGATTTCACCGCAACAATCGCCTGTTCCGCCGGTTCCACGCCAACCTGGCGGAATAATTCCTGATCATGCCCCTGCATCTTGCGGCTCACCACAACTACGCGCACGCCGGGCGCAACACGGATCAGCGCGGAAGGCCCAAGATCAGCGGGATTGCCCTTGCCCATCGGACCGCTCAGCGTAAAGCGACCATCGGAAAGCTTTTCCACCACCGCTTCCACCCGCAACGGTACGCCATCGCTTTTGCCGCCAAGATCAAGCGTGATGCGCGCACCCTCCCCCGCCGCATGACAGGCAGCGGAGGCTTCGGCATCATTCATCGGTGCCAGCACGGCACCTTGCGCATTCTGGCGGATCAATTCCGCGAGCAAGCCGGTGGTATCGCCATGGCCTCCACCGCCCGGATTATCCTGCGTATCGGCCAGCACAACCGGGCCTTTGCCACCCTTCGCGGCCATGGCGCGTGCCACACCTTCGGCAGCGGTTGCGACACCAAGGGCGAATTCCGGTTCCTTGCTGGCGATATAAGCGGCCAGCGATTCCGCCGCCGCGCCGGCCTGATCAAGCGTGTCGGCATAAGCCGCAATCGCCATGCCGCAGCCGGGGAAATCCGCGTAAGGAAAGCCAAAGCAGAAGCCCAATTCCCAAATGCCTGATGCGGCGCCAAGCCGCGCGCGCTCCGCCATCACATCCGCCATGGGGGCGACCATGGTGCATTGGCCAGGCAAGGGCGTCCAGAAATCCAAATCGCGAAACAGCTTGGCGGGCTTGCGATTTTCTTTGATCATGCGCAGCAGCAAACGCGTCGCCTGCGCGCCGGCGGGCTTCGTATCCACATGCGGATAGGTGCGAAACGGCACCAGCACATCTGAAAGCGCCACCATTTCCGCGGTCTTGTTCGCGTGCGGATCAAGGCTGACGGCGATGGGTAAATCAGGCCCCACCACGGCGCGCACGCGGCGCAGCACTTCCGCTTCCGCATCATCAAAGCCCACCGCTACCATGGCGCCGTGCAAATCAAGATAAACACCATCAATCGGGCCCGCTTCCATCGCATCCGAAAGGCTGCCAACCAATAATGCCGCGATGCGTTCAAATGCCTCCGCTGTCACTGGCCCAGCGGGATTGGCGAAGCACCAAACCAAGGGGGCGAGTTCAACGCCGGCTTCTTCTGCCACCATGATCGCGCCAGCGATGGGCGCGCTGGTGGGGCGCATGGCTTCGATCAGGCCGGCAGGTCGTTGTAGCGGCGGAAAGCCGCCGGGCTTCACAAATTCCTGCCACCCGGTCGGCAGCGGCGCGAAGGAATGGCTTTCATGCAAAAAGCCGCCAATGGCGATGCGAGTCATGTCACTTTTCCTTTGCAATACCAGCGGTGGCCAAAACCGCATCAGCCAGCACACGGAGCCCCGCTTCCGCCCAGGCGGGCGTGATGCTTTCTGCCTCATTATGGCTGATGCCACCATGGCAGGGGCAGAAGATCATCGCCGCCGGCAAGCGCCGCGCGACGTAAACCGCGTCATGCCCAATGCCGGTTGGCATATCCATATGCGGCAGACCAAGGCGCACCGCCGCATCGCGCACCCGCCCGACCAGCGCTGCATCAAACGGCGTCAACGGCGATTGCCAGAAATCCGAGATGGTGATGGCAACACCGCGCGCCGCGGCAATTTCCGCTGCCTTGGCGCGAATCTCCGCCCCCATGCGCGCGAGCAACGCCGGGTCACCATGGCGCGTATCAATGCTGAACCAGATGCGCGATGGCGCGATGTTGCGGCTATCGGGATAGACCGTCAGGCGCCCAACTGTGGCACGGCCTGGTTCACCGCTCGGACTGATGGCGCCAAGCGCTATTTCTTCAATCGCTGCAATCAGGGGGGCAGCGGCCATCATGGCATCGCGCCGTCCGGCCATGGGGGAACCACCATGGGATTCTGCGCCTTCAATCGTCACCTCATACCAGGCCTGCGCCAGGGCATGCGTCACCACGCCAATATCCTTGCCGGCATTTTCCAACAGCGCGCCCTGTTCGATATGCAATTCGAAATAGGCCGCAAGATCCGTGAGCACCGCAGGATCGGCATCACCACGCCAGCCGATACGATTCAATTCCTCACCGAAGGCCTTGCCGTCACTATCACGCAAGGCGAGCACATCAGCCTCAGCGAAAATGCCCATCGCGGCGCCGCTGCCCATCATTGGGGGAGAAAACCTGGCACCTTCCTCATTGGTCCAATTGATCAGCACCAAGGGTGCTTCGGTTTCAATGCCGGCCTCATGCAAAGCGCGCAGCACTTCAAGCCCGGCCAGCACGCCAAGCGGGCCATCGAACTTCCCGCCAGTTGGTTGCGTATCCAAATGGCTGCCCATGGCAACCGGCTTGCGGCTTGGGTCGCGCCCTTCGCGCCGCAGCATCATATTGCCGAGGCGATCAACGGTAAGCGTGCACCCAATCGCCTCCCCCCAGCGGCGCAGCAAATGACGGCCTTCGGAATCAAGATCGGTCAGAGTCTGGCGATTGCAGCCGCCCTTGGGCGTGCCGCCAATTTGCGCCAATTCCATCAGGCTATCCCAAAGCCGGGCGCCGGAAAGCGGCAGGTTCGTTGTGCTCATTGCGCTTTCTCCACCCCGCACCATTCGGCCATGGTCAGCGCAATGGTGCGGGTAATGTCATGCATGGATTGCAGGCCGACACTTTCATCAATGCCGTGAATATTCTCGGCATCCGGGCCGAAACACGCCACTGGCACGCCCTGATGCAGCACGAAATGCCGGCCATCGGTCAGCCCCGCGGAAGGATAATCGCGCAAGGCACCGCCCGAGACATCAGTAAAATGCCGCTTGGCCATGCGCACAATCGGCGCCTGCATGTCAAAGACGCAGGGCTCGGCCATGAAGCCCTTGAATTCCAGCTTGATCTTGGCGCCGCGCAACTTTTCA
>JADCGG010000277.1 GCA_020249125.1 Roseomonas sp.
AAGCGGAATAGCCAGGATGCCCTTCCGCGCTGCTCACAAACCCCATGATGGAGGAGATATTGACGATCGAACCCTTGCCCTGCTGCGCCATCAGCTGCCCAACCAAGGTCGTGCCCAAAAACACGCCCGTGGCATTGATGGACATAAGCTGATTCCAGCCTTCCAAGGACAGCATATCGCCAACCGCGCTGCCGCTAATGCCTGCATTATTCACCAGAATATCAATCCGGCCATAAAGCGACAGTGTGGTTTCAATCAACCGCTTCCAATCCGCTTCCTCGGCCACATCCATCGCAAAGAAACTCGCGCGCCCCTGACCGGCGGTGATATCGGCCGCCAGCGCCTCACCCAAATCCGCGCGGCGATCCGCAATCACCACCGCCGCACCTTCCTTGACGAAAAGCCGCGCCTCGGCTTCGCCCATGCCATGGGCGCCGCCGGTGATGATGGCAACCTTGTCCTTCAACCGCATGATCATTTCCTTCCCATCATTGCCCGTGTTGATACCAGGCCTTGCTCCGCATCACGATGGCCACAACCGAAAGCATGACTGGCACTTCGACCAGCACGCCAACCACGGTGGCAAGGGCCGCGCCGGATTCAAAGCCGAAAAGGCTGATCGCGGCGGCGACCGATAATTCAAAGAAATTGCTCGCCCCGATCAGCGCCGATGGCCCGGCTACCGCATGCGCTGAACCGCAGGCCCGGTTCAGCCAATAGGCCAGCCCCGCATTGAAATAGACCTGAATGATGATCGGCACCGCCAGCAGCGCAATCACCAAAGGCTGCGCGATAATCTGCGGCCCCTGAAAGCCGAACAACAACACCAGCGTCAGCAAGAGCGACGCCAAGGAAATTGGCCCAAGCCGCCGCAACACCGAAGCCAGCGCTGCTTCACCGCCCTGCGCCAAAATCCTGCGCCGCCAGAATTGCGCCAGGATCACCGGCAGCACAATGTAGAGCAGCACGGAAAGAAATAGCGTATCCCAGGGCACGATAATCGCCGAAAGCCCCAACAGAAAAGCGACAATCGGCGCAAAGGCGAAGATCATGATGGCATCATTCAACGCCACCTGGCTCAGCGTGAAATTCGGCTCGCCATCGGATAGGCTTGACCAGACAAATACCATCGCCGTGCAGGGCGCCGCCGCCAGCAGGATCAAGCCCGCGATATAGCTTTCAATCTGCGCTTCCGGCAGAAAGGGGCGAAACAACCAGCCGATGAACAGCCAACCGAGCAGCGCCATGCTGAAAGGCTTCACCAACCAATTCACGCCAAGCGTTACCAGCACGCCGCGCCAATGCCGCCCCACCGCACCCAGCGCGCCAAAATCCACACGCAGCAGCATCGGGATAATCATCAGCCACACCAGCAACGCCACCGGCAGATTGACCTTGGCGATATTCGCTTCCCCCAGCACGCGGAAGGGCGCCGGCAGCAGCGCGCCCAGCGCAATCCCCACCACAATACATAAGGCGACCCAAAGGGTCAGATAGCGTTCGAAAAAGCCAAGCCCGGCCTTCGCCTTCTCCATCACGCTTGGCCTAGCCAGCGCTTTTCACGGTATTGGGCGATTGCATCGAAACGCCGGCCCATTCCTCATAAAGTCGCGCAACCGATGTCATGTCAGCATCTGGTCCAAATCGGTTCTTCGCAATGCTCAACATTTCCCGCGCCAGCGCCGCCATGGGCGCCGAGAGTCCAAAGGCCGCGAATTCCTGCACCGCCAAGGACAAATCCTTGGAGACGATGGCGTTGCTGGCACCACCCGAAAACTGCCCCGTCAGAACGGCGCGCGGAAACTTGGTTACAGTTGAGCTATTGCGCCCCGTGCTCGCATTGATCACATCGCACATCAGCGCCGTATCAATGCCCGCCTTGGCGCCAAGCGCGAAAGCCTCGGACGTCAACACCATACCCGCCAAGGAAAGCAGATTATTCGCAAGCTTCATGGTCTGGCTAAGGCCGGGCTTATCGCCAATGGTGAAAACATTGCGCCCCACCACTTGCAATAGCGGCATCACTTCACTCAGCGCATCCGGTGCGCCGGAAGCAATCACCGCAAGCGCGCCGGTCTCGGCGCCTGGCACGCCGCCGCTGATCGGCGAATCAATCAGCGCAATGCCCTTCTCTGCCAACCCTGCTGCAATGCGCCGCATCGCCGCGCTGCCAATGGTGGACATTTCGATATAGGTGCGCACCGCACCCTGCACGCCGGCAATGCCATCCGCGCCAAGGGCCACGCGCTCTGACGTTTCGGCACTCGGCAGACAGGCAAAGACTACGCGGCATTGCGCGGCGACCGCAGCGACCGAACCCATGGCCTCGGCGCCCGCTTCGGTCGCGCGTTGCATGGTTTCAGCGCGGGGATCGAAGACCAGCATGCGCTTGCCGGGATTGCGCTGCGCCCAATCCGCCATGCGCCTCGCAATCGGGCCGCCCATGGCGCCCAAGCCCAGAAAACCAATGCGTTCCATATCCATGGCGCTGCCTTCCTCCCGCAGTCGAAAGGCAGTCTTCACCGGAATGCGCGCAGTGGATAGCCTCAGCCCGCCTTCCGCCCCACCGCCAGCCGCGCCACCGCCACGAAGGATCGCGGCCCATCAGCGCCGCCGGCCAAATAGGCGCGGCGCGCGATGTCCTTGATCGGCGGTATGCGTTCCGGCGGAAGTGCGGCGATGAAGGCGCCGGCGATGCCCTGCCCGCCCGCCGCCCAGGGGTCCCACCAATCCTCGAAGTCAGAAAAATTCTGGCGGATGGCGATATCGCTTTCCGTCACCTGTTCGATGCCTGCGGCTTCAAACAGCGCCGCCATGCGCCCAGGTGCGCCAACCGGGTCCGTCCGGACCGGAAACCTTACTGGGGCTCCAAGAAGGCTTCGGATATTTTATTGATCAAGATGGCAGAGCACATAATCCAAAATGACTTGGTTCGAATGGCAGCCGAAAATATGCTCGTATCAAAAAAAACTACCCACCAAAGTCCCTTCGAAGCATCATTTCTCCAAAAGAGTCGATGCATGGTAAAGAGAAACGTTACGGAACTCAGAATAGTCACCAACAAAGAAAAACCATACACAAGGTGTATTATGTTTATTGACCAGTTGCCGATGTTTATCACTGGACGTCCTTCCAAAAAAGGATCTTAGGTTACAAAACGACCCTGACAGGCTGCTGAAAGGCGACACCCGAGCAAAATACCCGTTGTGCATAACCGCTTTCTAGCAGCTCGCTAATCCTCGTATGTGTAGCGGAAATTGCAGTGGCTCGCCCCGCCCATGATGGTTTGCGTGCGTTCCAGTTTCAGCTTCGGGTCATAGCCCTCGCAAAAGGCGCCATCACGATTGCAGGACAGGATCGCGCCAAGCTCCGCCAACCCCATGGCGCGATACATCTCCGCATAGCGGCAGCGCGTCACGTTGAAATCATAATGCTTGGCATCCTTGCGGATCGTCTCAATTTGCAGCGCGTCGCCCTTGGTCCAAAGCGGCTGGAGCGAGATGAAATGCTCCAGCGATGGCTTCCCCTGCGGCCCCTGTTTCGCCATCTCAGCCGCCGTTTCCTCGGCGAGCTTGATGATGGCGGATGAAAGAATGGCCCTCGC
>JADCGG010000278.1 GCA_020249125.1 Roseomonas sp.
CGGGAAGGTTGCTTCCCGGCGATGATCCTAGGCGTCACAGGGCGAAATCCTGCTGCACCAGATTTACCAATCCTTGTATCTGCAAGGTGATGTCAGCAACACCGTCGCCCATATCAGCTTGCACGAAAGTATTGCCGCCGGATTGATACCAACGTATCTCCGCTACACCGCTGGCACTGAAAGTCAGACTATTGCGAAAAGCAAAAGCCTGATCACCAGCCAGCGACGCATTGGTGTCTATCGAACTGAACACCAAGATATCGGATCCCGCCTGAAAATCCAGAATGACATCCATCGCGCTGGGCGTCGCCATGTCATCGGTGGAATACATGAAGCGATCAGCCCCCGCCCCGCCGGTGAGCCAATCCGAATCAGCACCCCCCAGGATGCTATCAGCGCCAGCGCCGCCAAATATCGTATCAGCCCCCTTGTCACCGCGGAGGTAATCATCACCCGTCAGCACCCCAGATAGATCATCGCCATAGATCAAATCCGCGCCATCCCAGCCGGAGACATAATCATTCCCGGCACCACCCTCCACACGGTCATTGCCGGCATCGGCGTAAAGGTCATCCCGGCCATCACCGCCCCTCAGGGTATCTTGGCCGCCCCCGCCCATGCCCGTGTCATTGCCGCTGCCGCCATCCAGCAAATCATCCTGCCCCCAGGAAGCGGAATTACCATCGCCGGTCAGCCAATCATTGCCATCACCCCCAAAAAGGCGGTCATTACCGGAATCCCCTTGCAACCTGTCGTTGCCGGTTTCACCGAAAAGCACGTCATTTCCCAAATCGCCATAAAGCCAATCATCACCGCCGCCGCCGCTCAGGTAATCATTGCCCAGATCACCATTCGCCCAATCCGCAAAGGCAGTTCCGGTCCAGAAATCAGCTCTTGTGGTACCACGCCAATTCGCCATTTCGATCCTCCTCTCTGGTGAAGCACAACCCTAGGTTAAATTATAAAACAGATAAATCAATCGGAAAATATCGATGATTCCGATATAATTCTGGGGCTGGTTGTACTCCCTGTCAGGGCGCGCCCAACCAGTGTTCGGGCTTGATCGATGATGTGACTCTGCTGCAACAGCCACGAGTCGCTCTCAATCCGTGCCGGGGCATAGACAAGAAAACCCTGGGCAAAGAACCACTTCCGACGTAAACTTCGGAATCATTCTGAAGCGTTGCCTTGATGCCTCGCCTTTTTCTCCCGGCCGAATCCAGGCCCTCCGCCGAACCAGGCGTCCCCAGGCGGCGCTTGGCTTCGCCCGATTTGCGTGCGCTGGTCAGCCGGCGCCTGATGGAATTATGCGGCCTGCTGGCTGCGATTGCTGCGCTCGGGCTCGCCGCGGCGCTGCTGAGTTATGACCCTGCCGATCCTTCGCTGAATACGGCAACCACCCGCGCGGTCAGTAACCTGGCCGGGCCGGCGGGGGCAGTTGTCGCGGATATCCTGTTGCAGGGCTTTGGTTATGCGTCGGCGCTGCCGGTGCTGGCGCTGCTCGCCTGGGCCTTTCGGTTGGCAACGCAACGCGGCCTTGGTTTCATTCCGCTACGGCTTTTCGGCCTGCTTCTTGGCCTGCCACTTGGCGCTGCGGCGCTGACGCTCGCCCCCCTTCCCGCCGAATTGCCCAGCCTTGCCGGTGCAGGGGGCGCGGCCGGGCCGCTTTTGGCCGAAGGCGTGATTTCCTGGCTTTCGGGCAATTTCGGTCCCTATGGCGCGCTGCTGGCCAAGGCGGGCTTGGTTTTTGGCGCGGTCGGCGCCGGCTTCATCGGCTGCGGTCTGACCTTCGGCGAATGGCGCGGTGCTGGCCGTGCGGCCCTTGGCGCCAGCCAGGCGGCTTTGGATGCGGCGCGCGCCGGGGCGGAACGCTTCCGCCCGGTTGAGGAAGCGCCAGCGAAGAAGCCGGGCTTTTTCGCCCGGCTTGGTGCGCGCTTCAAAACCGGCACCGGGCGGCTGTTTCGTCGCCAGGAACCTGAAATCCCCCTCGGCCCCATGCTGCGCGCCGCCGATGCGGCGGCCGAGGCCATGCCGATCCGCCCCGAAGCGCCCGAGGCTGCGCGCGAAGCCCCGCCGGTGCGCCCGCGCAAGCAGCCAGAGCCCGCGCGCCGCCCGGCGCAGCAACCCGCGCTTGATCTGGGTGATGGCGCCTGGGCGCTGCCACCGCTTGACCTGCTGACCCCAGCACCCGCGCAGCGCACGGGCCGACCCTCCGAGGAATCGCTGCAAGCCAATGCGCGGCTCTTGGAAAGCGTATTGGAAGATTACGGCGTGCGTGGGCGCATTGTGGAAATCCGCCCCGGCCCGGTGGTGACGCTTTACGAACTTGAACCCGCACCCGGCACCAAATCCGCGCGCGTGATTGGCTTGGCGGATGATATCGCGCGGTCCATGAGCCTGATTGCAGTGCGTATTGCAACCGTGCCGGGGCGCAATGTGATCGGCATTGAAATGCCCAATGCCAAGCGCGAAACCGTGTTCCTTTCCGAAATGTTTGGCGATGAAAGCTGGCATCGCCATCCGGGCAAGCTGCCCTTGGCACTCGGCAAGGATATCGGCGGCACGCCGGTGATCGCGGATCTGGCGCGCATGCCACATTTGCTGATTGCCGGCACCACGGGTTCGGGCAAATCGGTCGGGATCAATACCATGATCCTGAGCCTGCTTTACCGCTTCAGCCCGGATGAATGTCGCTTCATCATGATTGACCCGAAGATGCTGGAATTGTCGGTCTATGATCGCATTCCGCATCTGCTGGCCCCCGTGGTGACAGAACCGCCCAAGGCGATTGGCGCGCTGAAATGGACCGTGCGGGAAATGGAGCGTCGCTATCGTGCGATGAGCCAATTGGGCGTGCGCAATATTGCGGGCTACAATGAAAAAGTGACCGCAGCCCGCCAGCGCGGCGATGTGCTGACCAGGCGCGTACAAACCGGCTTCGATCCGGAAACCAACAAGCCGGTTTTTGAAGACCAGCCGCTGGCGCTGGAAGCGTTGCCGATGATTGTTGTGGTCATTGATGAAATGGCCGATCTGATGATTGTGGCCGGCAAGGAAATTGAGGCCGCCGTGCAACGGCTCGCGCAAATGGCGCGCGCCGCCGGCATTCATGTGATCATGGCAACGCAACGGCCTTCGGTGGATGTGATCACCGGCACGATCAAGGCAAATTTCCCGACACGCATTTCCTTCCAGGTCACATCAAAAATTGATAGCCGCACCATCCTTGGCGAACAGGGCGCGGAACAATTGCTCGGCCAGGGCGACATGCTGCATATGCCGGGCGGCGGACGCATTGCGCGCGTGCATGGGCCGTTTGTATCCGATACTGAGGTGGAGCGCGTGGTGGAATTCCTGCGCGCCCAGGGTGAGCCCGCCTATGTTGATGAAGTCACCGAAACCGAGGATGAAGGTGATTCCGTTGCCATGCTTGGCATGCTGGGCGGCAATACGGATGCGGAAGCATCGCTTTATGATCAGGCGGTGGCGCTGGTGACACGCGAAGGGAAAGCCAGCACCAGCTTTGTGCAAAGGCATTTGAACATTGGCTATAACCGCGCGGCGAAGCTGATTGAACAAATGGAAAAGGAAGGCGTGGTGGGTCCGGCGAATCACGTGGGCAAGCGCGAAGTGCTGGCGCCTGGGCCGCGGGATTAGGCGAAAGCCACCCCCGGCGCATGCGGATCAAGCACCGCATCCGGCAAGGCCATGAACCGCGCGCCGTAAGTCCACACCAAGGCACATTCCACTACGCGTCCGGGAAAGGCAGCGCGCAGCAAAGCGCGATAGGCGGCCATTTGTCGCAGATAAAGCGGCGCTACCTGATCCACATTTTCCGGCGGCGGGCGATTGGTCTTGTAATCCAGCACCAGCACGCGAGCAGCTTCCACCTTCAGCCGGTCCACCTGGCCCGCGATCAGCCGGCCATTCACCTCACCCGCCAAGGGCGCCTCCGCCAGGCTGCCGGCGCCAAGGGCTTCGCGCATCCACCCCTGGCGGAGCAGGTCCAAAACCTCC
>JADCGG010000279.1 GCA_020249125.1 Roseomonas sp.
CGTGCTGAACAAGCCGCCCTATCGCGAAGCGCCCATTCTGCTGGCGGGGGCGAATTTCGGTAGCGGATCATCGCGCGAAGGGGCCGTTTGGGCGCTGATGGGGGCGGGCATTCGCTGCGTGATTGCGCCAAGCTTCGGCGATATCTTCCACAATAACTGCTTCCAGAACGGCCTGCTGCCGATTGCCCTGCCCGAGGAAGTGGTGAAGCAAATCGCGGCGGAAACCGAAGCAAGCCAAGGCGCGCGCCATACCGCGATTGATCTGGTACGTCAGGTGGTAATTACGCCGGAAGGGGCGGAAATTCCCTTCAACATTGATGCGCGCAAGCGCGATGCGCTGCTGGAAGGGCTGGATGATATTGCGCTGACCTTGCGGCTCAAGGATCAGATCGCCGCCTGGCAGGCTGCGGATCGCGCCAAGCGCGGCTGGGTCTGGGACAGTGTGAAGCTGTAACAAAAAATCGGGCGGGTGATGAACCCGCCCGTTTTCACTTCAACCCTGTGGCGCCATGCGACGCGCGGTTTCCTGCAATTCCTTCGCCTTCTTCACAGCGCTATCAATCCGGGTTGCGGTACGATCAAGCGCATCACGATAGGCGATCATCCCATCCTGCATGCCGCTGACCTTGGTCTTCAATTCCCCCATGGCGGAGCGGAAATCCGATGTCGCGCGGGCCTGGGCGCGCAGCGCTTCATCAAGCTTATGCAGCGCGATGCGCAACCGATCCTGCGGGCGCTGCGGAAAGGCAACGACTTCCGCCGCTTTGGCTTCGGTTGCTGGCAGGGTGATGGGGGATGCGCTCATCGGTTCGGTCTCCGTTTGGTTAACCGAAGGCTAATACGGGTTAAAAAAAATTTCCAGAGAAAATTTGCAAAAAAAAGAAATTCTGAAGATTTTTTCGAAGATATTGTTTTAAACGTAATTTTTTTGACGGAAATTTACCAAATAAAACTTGAGGTAAAATTATATTTATTTCAATTCAACCAAAGGTTCTGCCCCCTGCCCCGCACGCAGCGGCACAGGGGGCAGCAGCCTTTACCGATTCGTGAAAGCGGCCTTCCGCTTTTCCGCAAAGGCCGACATGCCTTCCTTCTGATCCGCAGTCGCAAACAGGGAAAGGAACAGCCGCCGTTCGGTGCGCACACCTTCTGTCAGGCTGCTTTCAAAGGCGGCATTCACCGCTTCCTTCGCCATGGCGACCGATGGCGCGGAAAGGGACGCGATCTTTTCGCCAATCTTCAGCGCTTCGGCGATCAGATCAGCGGCGGGCACCACGCGGCAGACCAGATTGGCGCGTTCCGCTTCCTCGGCATTCATCATGCGCGCGGTCAGGATCATTTCCATGGCCTTGGATTTGCCGATGGCGCGCGTGAGCCGCTGCGTGCCGCCCGCACCGGGGATGATGCCAAGATTGATTTCCGGCTGGCCAAAGCGCGCCGTATCGGCGGCGATGATCAAATCGCACATCATCGCCAATTCGCAGCCACCGCCCAGCGCAAAGCCGGCCACGGCGGCAATCACGGGCTTTTGGATTTCCAACACGGCTTCCCAATTGGCGCCGATGAAATCATTGAAATAGACGCCGGGGAAATTGCGCTCCTTCATTTCCTTGATATCGGCACCGGCGGCGAAAGCCTTCTCATTGCCGGTGATGACAATGGCGGCAATCGCCGGGTCCTTGTCAAAAGCGCGCAAGGCGGTGCCGAGTTCGATCATCAATTGATCACACAGCGCATTCAGCGCCTGCGGTCGGTTCAGCCGGATCAGCCCGGTCTTGCCGTGGGTTTCAACCAGGATCATTTCAGGGGCCATGTCGGGTCTCCTTCATCTGTTTTTGTGAATAGGCTTCTAGCACAGGCTCAGCGCTGCCGCACCGGACAGAAAAAGCTGGACCGCCCGGATTGCACAATGCGCTTGATCCCTGGACAATCCGGCTTGCCGGGACAGCCAGGGCAGGCTTCCCCTTCCCGGCCATAAACGGCGAAATTCTCCTGAAAGCGCCCGATCTCGCCATCGGCCTGAACGTAATCCCGCAGGCTCGACCCGCCGGCGGCAATCGCCTCGGCCAGCACGGCTTGGATGGCGGGGGCCAACCGTGCCGCCCGCGCCCCCGCCACCGTATGGGCAGAACGGCGGGGAGAGATGCCGGCGCGGTACAGCGCCTCGCACACATAGATATTGCCTAGCCCGGCGATCACGCGCTGATCCAGAAGTGCTGCCTTGATCGGGGTGCGCTTGCCGGCCAGCGCGCCGGAAAGCCAGGCGGGGGTGATGTCCGGCCCCAGCGGTTCCGGGCCAAGGCCGGCCAGCAACTTGTGGTGATCCTCATCCGCCGTTGCCACCAAATCAACGCTGCCGAAGCGGCGCGGGTCCACAAAGCCGATATGCCAGCCCCCCTCGGTCCCGAAGGCGAGGTGTTCATGCGCCTCGGGGGGCGCGTTATGGCCGCGTGCATCGGAAAAAACACCCTGCTTGCGCGTGCGCGGCAACGCTGCATCACCTTCACGCCGCGCCACCATGCGGCCTGACATGCCCAGATGGATCAGCAGGCTTTCGCCGCCTTCCAGCCGCATCAGGATATATTTCGCGCGGCGCCGAAAACCCAGAACCCGCCGCCCGCGCAGCCGTTCCGCAAGCCGCGGCGGGAAGGGAAAGCGCATGCCATCGCGGCGCGTTTCGGCCCAGACGATGCGTTCATGTTCCAGCACCGCCTGCAAGCCGCGCATCACGGTTTCCACTTCCGGCAATTCGGGCATTGCCCCTCCCCTTTCCGCCGATTGGCCCCTATGATGAGGCCATGAACGACACCGCCGCCCCAGAAACAGATTTCGGTTACCGCAAAATCCCCAAGGCCGAAAAGGCCGGCATGGTGCGCGCCGTGTTTGAAAGCGTCGCCCCCAAATATGATGTCATGAATGATCTGATGTCGCTTGGCGTGCATCGGGTCTGGAAGCGCATTTTTGTCAATGCCATTGGCGCCGGGCCGCATGACACTTTGCTGGACCTTGCCGGCGGCACGGGCGATATTTCCTTCCTCGCGCTGGAACGCGGCGCCGGGCGGGTGATCCTGACGGATGTGAACCCCGCCATGCTGGAAGTGGCGCAGGGGCGCGCGCTGTCCCGTGGCCTGGTCAACGGGCTTTCCTTCATGTGCGTGGATGCAGAACGCATTCCCCTGCCGGACCGCAGTGTGGAACGTGTTTCGATTGCCTTTGGGCTGCGTAATTGCACCGACAAGGATGCGGTTTTGGCCGAAGCGCGGCGCGTGCTGCGCCCCGGCGGGCGCTTCCATTGCCTGGAATTCTCCAAGCTTGAGGTCGCGGCGCTGGATCGGCTTTATGATGCCTGGTCCTTCAAGGCCCTGCCCGTGATTGGGGAGTATGTCGCGAAAGACCGCGCTTCCTATGAATATTTGGCCGAGAGCATTCGCATGTTCCCGGATCAGGAAAGGCTGGCAGGCATGATGCGCGGCGCGGGGCTGGAACGCGTTTCCTATCGCAACCTATCGGGCGGCATTGTCGCCATGCATAGCGGCTGGCGATTGTAGCAGGCCTTATTCCGGATCGGGCGGCAGGTCAGCGACGGGCTTGCGGTAATCTTCCGCCCAATCCGTGCTTTGCTTCATGCGGCTTCGCAGCAGATAGGCGGCGCCAAGGCCAAGCGCGCCAAGCCCCGCGAGCCCCGCCAACCCCATGGCAGCGACGCCACCAAGGCGCATCACGGCAAGCCCGCAGGCCATTTTCGGCATTATCATCGGCATTTCCTATCGCTTTTCCAGCGCATTTTCCCCGCCAGAGGGCGGGATTGGCAAGGGCTTCTGCGCCGCGCAGGAACAGAAAGCCCGGCCCTGCGGCAGGCGGTTTACCTGAGTCGCTTCCCCGCAATGGGGGCATTCCATCACCTCGCACGGGGTCATGCCTGTTGGTCCAGGGTTTACTCCGCCCTGAATCACCTGGCGCGCCCCACTTCCTGCCATTCGCACAAAAGCGGCGCTTGGCCATTGGCCATTTGCTGCGCCTTCTCACGCTCTGCGGCGTTCATGCTTTGCCAAATCTCGTCGCGCTTTTGCGTGGCATGTGGCTGGTTCAGCGCTGCCGCGCGGCTCATCCAGCCATAGGCGACGGGGCGGCTGGTCATATGGCCGGTCACGAGGCCCGTTGCCTCTCGCGCCAGCCGCACACCCTTGACCGTGGTGCCGGAATAGATCTCACCCAGGCGAAACGCAGCCGGGCCGTAATCCTGCGCTGCGGATCGGCACAGCCAGGAAATCGCTTGCGGCGTGTTGTAAAAAGGGCCGGAACCTTCGGTCAGTGAACAGCAGAGCGCATTGCCGACCTGATATTGCGCTGCCGGATGGCCGGCGCGCGCCGCATCAATATGGGCCGAATAGGCGGCCTGATCACGGGCGATATTGAGGCCTTCAACCGCTGCAACGGTGCAACCCGCCAATGCGACTAGGCCAAGCAGCCCAAGGGTGCGGAGCGTAAGGCGCGCGGATGGGAACATGTCTGTCCTTTCATCGGCAAAAGGGGTCCTGCCTGATGGATTTATCCTTGGCCGGCCTTGCGCAGGAATTCCATGATCAAAATCAATTTTGGGTGGCGTGGCAGGCCAAGGTCACATCATCAGGGCCCAGTTCCAAGGTTGCGCCCGCTTCTTCCTGCCATAACTGTCCTGCATCGGCGCTTATGTGATGAAGCTGGCGCGGTGCGCAATGGTGGAATTTCGGCTCATCTGAACCCCAAGGCGGTTAAGGTTCAGCCAGGAATCCTCCGCCCACCCAGACGGGTGCCGACCGAAAACCTGGCCCGCAGTATTCGCCGCGCGACGCGCAAGTTTCATTCCGGCGGGGACAAGACCGTATCCTCGGGTAAGGGCGAAGCCCGCTACTGGTGCCCGCCTGGCAGGCGAATCAGTAGGCTTGGAAGGCATCCAGCGGAACCGATACTGACCAGGCTGTCATGGCGCTGGAAACAAGCGGATTGGGTCCGCCATGGGGCCGCGGAGACGGTCAAATCTTTTGATTTCGCGTTATTTTTAGCATAAGCCGTTGAAGTCGCTGGTGCCGGGTGAGGGATTTGAACCCCCGACCTTCTGATTACAAATCAGCTGCACTACCCCTGTGCTAACCCGGCGCGCGGGATTGATGTAGCAGAGTGTGCCTATTCGGCAACTCGGCCTGCAACCGAGTCGCCGTTTCTTTTGTCAGGACTTTTTCGCCCCGTCATGCGCCGCGCCGAACCAAAACTGCCCCCCCCAGGCACGCCCATGGCCAAGGGTCGGCGCCCGATTGGCTGGCGCGGCCCGAAACGGCCCAGCTTGGGCGCGCGCGCCATTCTGGCATCGGTCCTGGCGCATCTATTGTTAACGATGGTGGTTTTCCTGGAACTGGATCCCCGAGCGCCACGCCAAGGGGCGCTGGAGGTTGAAGAACAGGGTTTCGACATTGTCTTCAATTCGGCCGCCGAACAGGGAGCGCCGGTCGAAGTGCCGCCTTCCCCGCCGCCACCGCCGCCGCCCACGGCGGCGCCCCCCCCAACGCCGCCCGTGCCGCCTCAGGTCCCGGCCCCGACACCGCCGCCCGTACCGGAACCGCCGCGTCCACCGCAGCCCACGGCGCAACAAACCCCGCCAAGCCCGACGCCCCCGCCGCCGCCGCGGCCCTTGGCCGAGGCGCCCGCACCGCCGCCGCCGCCACCGCCCCCCCAATTGGCCGAGGCGCCTCGCCCGCCACCGCCACCGCCACCGCCACCGCCCCCTCCGCCGCCGCCGGCCGAGGCACCGCAACGCGCCGAGCCGCCGCGGCCCAGCGTGGAACCGCGCCCGCCGCTCGATCTGTCACATTTGCCGCCGATCCGGTTGGGGGAGCAGGGCTATCGGCCGCGCAACCAATTGGATTTCACGCTGCCACCGGTTGGCGATTCGCAGCTTGGCATTCCCAACCTTCAGGTCCGCGGTGCGGATGATGCCGATGATTGGCAGCGCGAATTCTATCGCTGGCTTTCGCTTAATCTGCGCTACCCGCGTGATGCCGCTGAACTGGGCGAACAGGGCCTGGTTGCGGTGCGCATCTTCACCGCCCCTGATGGCACGGTGCGGCGCGTCGAATTGCGCACTGCATCGCGTTCCATCACGCTCAATCACTATTCGCAATCAGTCTTTCGCGGCGCGAAGCTCCCGCCGTTCAAGCGCCCGACTTCAAATGAAATCGAGATTGATCTGCGAATTCGCTACAATCTGATCAGGCGCTGATCAGGCGTGGCCGACTTGGCCAAAGCCTTCATCATGCGTGGTGCGCACCAGGGCTGCGAAAAGCCTGAGCGCATCGGGCCCGCCACGATCACGCAGCGCGCCATCTTCCATTTCGGCGGCGAGCATTTCAGCGTGTTCGGCGAGCGTGTCAGCGGCGCGGCGCATGGCTTCGCGGGACAGCACAAGCTGCACTTCATCCGGAAGCATTTTCCAATCGGCGGTCTGCATGGTTTTGGTCCATTCACACAGCCGTTTTGGCACGTTCAGGGCGTAATCAACGCCATGGGAGACTTGTAACGTCGGAAAGGTTAATAAGAAGTAAGCAAAAGGGTAAACATCAAAAGTTTATTTGCATTTAATTGACACCTTGGCGCAGCGGCCATGCGCTGCGCCAAGGGCACGCTATCAGGTGAAGCTCAAGGCAACCTTACCGAGCGTGTCGAATTCGACCAGCACATCGCAGGGGCCATCCAGCCAAATGGGCGGTGTGACGGAGCCGAGGAACACCACCTGCCCCGCGCGCAGCCCGCCAAATTCGCGCGCGCAATCGGAACCGGCCAGCCAGGCCAAAGCCTCCATCGGGTGGCCGAGCAGGTCGGCGCCAACGCCTTCGCCGCGGATGGTGCCCGCCACCGTCATACGCCCGCGCGTGGCGCCAAGATCAAGCGCACGCCAATTGGGCGTGGGGGCGCCCAGCACGCCGGCGGCGTGAAAGACCTGATCGGCAATCAAGCTTGGCGTGCCAAGCTCCGCCAAATCGCCATAGCGTTTTTCGACAATTTCAATCGCCGGGAAAACCTCGGCCACCGCGGCGGCGACGCTTTCACGCGTATGGGCGCCATGTGGCAGATCCTGACCAAGCCTGAGGCCCACTTCGCATTCCACGCCGGGGTTCAGGAAATCGGCAAAGCGGATGGTGGTTGGCGTATTGCGCAGCCCTTCCTTCGGCACGAAGCCGCCGGCGGGGCCGGTCAGGCCAAGGATAGTCTGCATCTGCTTGGTGGTGGCGCCAATCTTGAAGCCAGCCGGCGGGACGGCGCCAAGCTTGGTCGCGACCTGATATTGCAGCTTATAGCCTTCCGCCGGAGTCGCGGGGGCGGCGGCCCCCAAAGGTGCCAGAATCCGCTTCGCGCGGCGTGTGGCGATAATCTGTTCGGCGGTGTCCTGGATCATGGCTTTTTCCTATTCTTGTGTCAGCGCGGCCCCTGGGCGCGGCCTGGTGTCCATACCGCGTCAGGCTTGGCCCAAAGCGCGGTATCGCGCAATTCCCGCGCCAGCCCCGCCGCCATGGCTTCAAAAATCGCCTTGCCCTTTTCTGCCGTGGCGGCGCGTGCATCACCACGCACGCCGGTGACAGGCGCGCGCTCAGAAAATGACCAGAAGCGCGTCACCGCCTGGCCAGAGGCATCGAAATTGCCTGGCGAAACCGAATGGGCAATCTGATCCATCCGCACCTGGGAAGGATCGAGATAGAGCCACAGGCTGGTTTCTCCTTCGCAGGCATGGTGAATGCCGGGCTGCGCGGTAAGGGCAGCGGCGATTTCCTTGGGCGCCACTTTGGTGATGGAGGTGGTCAATACCGGCACGCCGAACTCATGCGCCATTTCCCGTGATGCCACGGCCAAGGGTTCAATATTCCCGCCATGGGAATTGAACAGCATCAGCCGCGAAAACCCATCCGCGAGCAATGATCGCATCACGCAGCGCAGCACACCGGCAAAGGTCGCGTAATCCAGGCTGATCGTGCCACCAAAGGGGAAGTGATGTTCAGACAGGCCCATCCACATGGGCGGCAGCACCACGGCGGGCAAATCCGCGCAAAGCTCGGCAGCGCGCATGGCGACCGAGTGGCCGATGAAACTATCGGTCCATACCGGCAAATGCGGCCCGTGCTGTTCCAGCGCCGCCACCGGCAGGATCACCACGGCATTGCGTTCAGCAAGCGCGCGCAATTCTGGCGCGGTCATGCGTTCCCAACGGGTTTCAGTCATCGCCTCAGCCCCTGCCCATGGCGTAGAATTCGTCATTCGGGCGCAGATTGGTCACATTCGCCAAGCGGTTTGACATGCCGAAAAAGGCCGCGATGGCGGCAATGTCCCAAATGGCCTCGTCATCGAAACCGGCTTCACGCAGCGCCTCATGATCCGCATCATTCACCTCATTGGCGCGGTCAGTCACTTTCAGGGCGAATTCCAGCATGGCCTTTTGCTTCGCTAAGATATCGGCCTTGCGCCAATTGGCGGCGATCTGGTCCGCGATCAGCGCATTCTTGGCGCGAATGCGCAGAATCGCGCCATGCGCCACCACGCAATACTGGCATTGATTGCGCGATGAAACAGCGACAACGATCATTTCGCGTTCCGCCTTGGTAAGCCCTTCGGCCTTGTCCATCAGCGTATCGTGATAAGCCATGAAGGCGCGAAATTCCGTCGGGCGATGCGCCAGCATCAGGAAGACATTGGGGATGAAGCCGGATTTTTCCTGTACGGTCAGGATGCGCGCGCGGATATCTTCCGGTAGGGCGGCGATATCGGGGATGGGGGTGCGGGCAATGGGGGGCTTGGTCATGTCTGGCTTTTCCTTCCGGCCTCTCGGCGGGCGAATTGACGGCCTATGGACCGCCATGAGCGCCAGTCGATGTCTGGTAACTGCTTATCGGCAGAAGTAACTGGGGATGCGCTGCCCCCGTCAAGCCCCTGGCAGATCAATATTGCACTGGCATGTATCCCAAATAATAGCGCTTGTCTCCCGAAGCGCTTAGATGTTAGCGCCTATTCGTCTTTTCGTTCCTGACGCAAGGCTTGCGGAACCCTTTCAGCCCATGAACCCAACGGATTTTGTCTGCAAGAACCCGAATGACCTACTGCCGATCTTTTATGGCATGCCCCAGCAGGAAGTGGCGGGGGCCTCGCACCACAAAATTCTATTGATCGGTGGCTGCGGGTATGTAGGTTCCTATCTGTTTCAACGTCTGATCGCCCATGGTTACGGGGTCAGCATTTGCGACAAGCTGGCCCGTGGCAATCCCTTGGCGCTGCCCATCAAGGCGCTGGATTACAATGATCTGTCACCGGAGGCCTGCGCTTCTTTCGATACTGTCTTGTGGTTTGCCGGCCATTCCAGTGTTGGCCAATCCATCACCGACCCGCAGGGCGCGATCGCGAATAACTGTCTCAATCTGTTTTCCTTGGCGAAAAAACTGCCGCCCACGACGAAGCTGATCTATGCTTCGACAGCTAGCCTCTATCCGCTGGATGAGGATGGCGCCCCGCTAACGGAAGCCTCCTTGATCCGCATACCTGCCCAGAACGCCTATGACATCTCTAAATTTGCCTTTGATTATCTCGCGGAGCATTTTCTGGAACGCTTCCATGGCCTCAGGATGGGTACGGTTTCCGGCTATAGCCCCAATCTGCGCCCGGAATTGATTTTCAATGCGATGAATTTGTCCGCAGTCAAAAGCGGCGCGGTGCGGGTGAAGAATGCCGGCGCCTTTCGAACGATTTTGTTCCTGAGCGATCTTTGGATTCTGGTGGAACACTTGATCCGCCGTGATGCACCCAGCGGTTTCTATAACGCGGGGAGCATCACCGCCTCCGTCGGTGAATTCGGGCACCAAATCGCCAATGCCTGGGGCGCCACCGTAATTGATGAGGGCGAGAGCCCCACCTATTCCTTCAAGCTTGATTGCAGCAAGGCACAATCCCTTTGTGGCCTTACGCGGGGGAACGAGGCACTTTTGGATGAATGTCGCGCTTTCATTGAAGCGATGGGATTGGAAAGGCCGTAAATGACCCACCGATTTCTGACCGAATGCCTTTGCTGCGGTTCATCGGATTTGCGCTCCGTTATTGATCTTGGCGTCCAGCCGC
Source organism: Roseomonas sp. (assembly GCA_020249125.1). Classification (GTDB taxonomy): domain Bacteria; phylum Pseudomonadota; class Alphaproteobacteria; order Acetobacterales; family Acetobacteraceae; genus Neoroseomonas. Next base: position 10,126 of record JADCGG010000279.1, read on the forward strand.
CAGCCAATAGCTATTCAACCTTGCCGCATGAGGAGATGGAGCGTTTCCCGCTTGGCCTTAACCGATGCGCCTTCTGCTGGCATGCGCAATTGACCTTTTGCGTTGACCGTCGTGCGATTTTTGACCATTACGCCTATGTCAGCGGCACTTCCGCTACGCTTGATCGTTTCTTTTTCTGGTTTAGTGAGAAGCTTTCCGGATGCTATTCGGCGGGGGCGCGGGTTCTGGAACTTGCGGCCAATGACGGGTCGCTTTTGAAACATCTGGCGGCGCGGCATTTTGATGTCGCCGGGATGGATCCAGCGCGCAATATCGTTGATGTGGCGAAGGCGCGTGGACTGCCCATCACCTGTGGCTATTGGCCTGATGATCAGGATGAAATTCTCGGGAAATTCGATGTCATCATTTGCATGAATGTGGTCGCCCATGTGGATGATCCGGGCAGTTTTGTTTCGGCATGTGTCGGGCGGCTCAATCCGGGCGGCGTTCTGATCATCCAGCCGTCACAGGCGCGCATGTTTGAAAATGGTGAATTTGACACGATTTATCACGAACATATTTCGTTCTTCAATACGCGGTCCATGGCGAAGCTCGCCGAAAAAGCCGGGCTCAAGCTATACGGTGCGGCGATTGTCGCCGTGCATGGCGATAGCCCTGTCTATTTTCTTGGGCTTCCGGATAGCCCGCCCCCCATGGAACGCTTGATCACCGCTTTCGGAACGGGAGAATTCGGCATTCCCGAAAATCTTGCCGCATACGAACAAAAGATCGGACTCTATGAGGCCGAAACCTATGAACGCTTCGAACGCAAGGCCCAAGAGATCCTTCATGAACTTGTGACAACGGTTGAGGATTTCCGTGGCCAGGGCCATAAGATCGCCTTCGTTGGTGCGGCAGCAAAGGCGCTTACCGTCATCAATGCCTGCGGCGTGCACCCGGATCATTTCCTGGATGAGGCGCCGATGAAAATCGGCAAATACGCCCCTGGTGTCGGTACCCTTATTGAAAGTCTCGATAAGGCGCGGTCCCTATCGAAACCGACGCTTTTCGTGATCACCGCATGGAATTTCAGGAAGGAACTCAAAAGAAAGCTGCTTGATTTCGGGGTCCCGGCGGGTTCGGTTTTCTATTCCTATTTCCCGCAACCAGAATTGACCCGGGCAGAAAACTAAATGCGTTCGGTCATCTGCCATTTTTTTAATGAAGCCTATCTTCTGCCGTGGTGGCTGAAGCATCACCTTCCCATCTTTGATCATGGGGTAATGATTGATCATGGCTCCACGGATGGCTCTGCGGACATCATCCGCCAATATGCGCCGCATTGGCGGCTGGTTCATACGCGCCTCATGAATTTCAATGTGGCTCTCAATGATCTGGAAGTCATGCGATATGAGGAGGAGATTCCCGGCTGGAAGATTGCACTGAATGTCACGGAATTCCTGGTCAATGCTGGCCCTCTTGCGGACATCGAAAAATACTGTGTGGAAAAGAACCTTGATGGGTTTGCCTGTTCGGGTTTTGTTGCGGTGGATCTGAAGCCCGAGCAACTGCCGCGCCAGGAAGAAAATCTGCTGCTACAGAAACCCTGGGCGATTGACGACAACAAAATCACTGGGGCGCAACAAAGGCTGAAGGCAGGACTTACCTCGATTCCGGAGAGAAATCGTTTCTACCACCGGGATCACGTTGGCATGTATCTACCAGGTCGGCATCGTTCCTTTCACCCCGCGTCAACGAGGCGAAATCCGAATGTACTGGTCGTGCATTTTCGATATTCGCCGTGGAATGCCCAATTACTCCAACGCAAACTGCAAATCCTCGACCGGGTGGACCCGAAGGATCTCGCCCGCGGTTGGGGCACCCAACACGCCAGCAAGGCAGATCAATTGGAACGCGAACGCCAGAAAGTCATCCCACTGGCTGAGGATTTGCGGAATAATCCTGTCGCTTCAAGAAGTGATATCTTCAAAATCCCTTAACCGCCGCCCCAAAATCCAAGGTCAAGGGCAGCACGCTCAGCTATCCATCTTCAACGCGGCAATGAAGGCGCTTTGCGGGATTTCAACCTTGCCGAATTGGCGCATGCGCTTCTTGCCTTCCTTCTGCTTTTCCAGAAGCTTGCGCTTGCGGCTGATATCCCCACCATAGCACTTTGCCGTCACGTCCTTGGAAAGCGCGGAGATCGTCTCACGCGCAATCACGCGCCCGCCAATCGCCGCCTGGATCGGGATTTTGAACAATTGGCGCGGGATCAGATCCTTCAGCTTTTCGCAAATCTGCCGCCCGCGCCGTTCCGCCTGGCTGCGATGCGCCATGAAGGACAGCGCATCCACCGGTTCGTTATTCACGAGGATGGAAATCTTCACCAAATCGCCTTCGTCATAGCCATCCATCTGATAATCGAAGGAAGCATAGCCGCGCGATACTGACTTCAGCCGATCATAGAAATCGAACACCACCTCATTCAACGGTATCCGATAGACCAGCATGGCGCGGGCACCGACATAGGTCAGTTCTACCTGCTGCCCGCGGCGTTCATTGCACAGCGCCAAAACAGAACCCAGGTAATCATCGGGCAACATGATGGTGGCCTTGATCCAGGGTTCTTCAATGTGATCCAGCACGCTGCCATCAGGCATATCGGCGGGATTGTGCAATTCAAACATCTCGCCATTCGTCTTGTGCACCTTATACACAACCGAAGGGGCGGTCGCGATCAGATCAAGGTCGAATTCACGCGACAATCTTTCCTGCACGATTTCCAGATGCAAAAGCCCAAGGAAGCCGCAGCGAAAACCAAAGCCAAGTGCCGCGCTGGTTTCCGGTTCATAATGGAAGGACGCATCGTTCAGCCGCAGCTTGCCCAAGGATTCGCGCAGCTTTTCGAAATCATCCGCATCCACCGGGTAAAGCCCGCACCACACCACGGGGATGGAAGGCTTGAAGCCTGCCAGCGCTTCGGCCGCCGGGTTGCGATCATCCGTGATGGTATCGCCAACATTGGTATCGGCCACGGTTTTGATGGCGGCGGTCAGATAGCCCATCTCACCGGGGCCGAGGCTTTCCACCGGCACCAGCTTCGGCGTGAAGACACCGACCTGTTCGATAGTGTGCACCGAACCTGATGACATCATGCGAATGCGCTGGCCCTTGCGCAAATGTCCATCCTTCACGCGCACCAGAATGATGACGCCAAGATAGGCATCATACCAGCTATCCACCAGCAGCGCCTTGGTGGTGGCAGCGGCATCACCCTGGGGTGGCGGCAGGCGTTCCACAATCGCTTCCAGCACGCCTTCGATATTTAGCCCCGTCTTGGCGCTGATCATCACGGCGTCTGAAGCATCAAGCCCGATCACATCCTCGATCTGTTGCTTCACGCGGTCGGGCTCCGCTGCCGGCAGGTCAATCTTGTTGAGTACGGGCACAATCTCATGCCCCGCATCAATCGCCTGATAGACATTGGCGAGTGTTTGCGCCTCGACACCCTGGGACGCATCCACCACCAGCAGAGAACCCTCACACGCCGCGAGGGACCGGCTGACTTCATAGGCGAAGTCCACATGGCCGGGCGTGTCCATCAGATTCAGCACATAGGTTTTGCCATCCTTGGCAGGGTAGGTAAGGCGCACGGTCTGCGCCTTGATGGTGATGCCGCGTTCGCGCTCCAGCTCCATATTATCAAGGACCTGTTCCTTCATTTCGCGCGCGGAAAGCGCGCCGGTCTGCTGGATCAGCCGGTCAGCAAGCGTGGATTTCCCATGATCAATATGGGTGATGATCGAGAAATTGCGGATCAGCGAAAGCGGCGTGTCAGTCATGGTGGTCCCGGGCGTGCCGGCGCGGAGTAGCGCTGGGCTTTTCAAGGGCGGAGATAAGGCAGCAGGGCCGGAAGTCAAACGCCCGCGTTAATTGGGCCTTGGTAGCATCGGCGCCAACCGCCACATGGCCATGGCGCCAAGCAGCGGCCCGATGCCCAGCAGCGCAAAACCCGCCGACATGCCAAGCATTTCCATGGCCCGCGGCAAGGCCCAGATCGTGCCCGCGGTCAGCAAAAAGCCAAGCGCGGTCTGCACCGTCAGCATGGTGCCGACGTAATCGGGGGGCGAAAGGCTCACGATACAGGCGGAAAACTGCGCGGAATCGGCCACCACCGTCAGGCCCCAGATGAAGGCAAGCACCAACGCCAGCAGCGGCCAGGCGCTGGCGGGGCCGATCAGAAGCGCACAAGAACCCGAAGCCAGCATGCAGGCGCCAGCAACCTTGGCGCGATTCCAGCGATCTGCCGCCAGCCCTGCCAGGATGCAGCCCAAAGCCCCGGCGGCGACCACAGCGAAAACCCATGGCCCGATGGCCGGGCTTTCCAGCACGGCGGCCAGGAAAACCCCGATCCAGGCCCACATGGCATAGAGTTCCCACATATGGCCAAGATAGCCCAGATTGGCCAAGCGCAGCCCCTTATTGCGCCAGGCTTCCAGCATCTGCGCCGGGCGAAAGGGTGGCCGGGCGCCCAGCAATGGCCCCGGCTGAAACCCCAGGATCAGCACCCCGCCAAGCGCCGCCAAAACCCCCGCCCCGGCATAGGCCGCGCGCCAATCCAAAGCCCCAACCAGGGATGGCAACGCATGGGGCAGCGCGGAACCCAGCGTCACCGCGCCCACCACCAGCCCGATCAGCAGCCCCAAATCCCCCCTGGCCCAGGAGGCTGCAAGCTTCATCCCAACCGGATAAACCCCCGCCATGGCCGCGCCGGCGATGAAGCGGAGCAGCAGCGCCGAGCCGCCCGCCGGCGCCACCAGGGTTTGCGCGAGGGTCACCGCCGCCGCCAGCATGGCGCAGCCAAGGAATAGCCACCGCGCCGGCCAACGATCCGCCAGCGAAAAAACCGCGCTGACCAGCGTGCCAAAGACAAAACCCAATTGAACAGAGGCGGTCAGCCAGGCAGCGCGGCTTGGCGCAATCAGCCCTTCAGCGATCAACGCCGGCACAGCGGCGGTGCCGGCGAACCAGACGGAAAGCGTCAGCACAATCGCCCCCACCAACAGCGCCATATTGCGGCGCTTACTGTCGGCTGCGGTGATCATGCGCGGCCATCCCCCTCCGCGATCGCACTGGCTTTGGAGGATTTCTGGCTCATCTTTCCTCTGGCCAATTGGCAAAGCCTCAGGCATGACCATTTTCGGCTCATAACAGGGGAGTCTCCAATGTCTTGTCTCAGCCTTTCCCGGCGCCAGGTGCTGCTGGCCGCCCCCGCGATGCTCGCGGCACCCGCCATTGCGCAGGCGCAACCGCGCGCCGTCAAGCTTGGCATCATCCAGCCCGTAACCGGCGCATTGGCGCAGGATGGCGAATATGGCCGCCTGGGGGCAGAGCTTGCCATCGCCGATATCAATGCCGGCGGTGGCATCAGGGCGCTGGGCGGCGCGCCGATTGAAATGGTGTTTGGCGATGCGCGCTCCACCCCCGATGGTGGCGTGGCGGAGGTTGAGAAAATGCAGGCCGAAGGCATGCTGGCGATTGTGGGTGGTTTCGCGAGCCCCATTTGCCTTGCCGCTTCCCAGGCCGCATCGCGCTATGATCTGCCCTATATCGTGGATGTTGGCGTTTCGGATCAGATCGTCTCTCGCGGCCTGACGAATACCTTCCGCTTCGGGCCTGGCTTTGGCACCGTGACAGCGACGGCCTTGGATAATCTGGTCGCGATCAATGACGCTGCCGGCAAGCCTTCCCGCACCGCTGTGATCGTGCATGAGGATGGGCTATTCGGTTCCGGCATGGCGCGGCTGTTGAACGCTGAATTGCCCAAGCGCGGCTTTCAGGTGCTGGAGACAATCGCGCACCCGACCCCATCGCGCGACATGTCCAATGTCGCTTTGCGTATTCGCGCGCTGAACCCGGATTTGATCATCCCTTCATCCTATTACGCGGAATTCGTGTTGCTGTCGCAAACCTTGCAGCAGCGGCGCATTCGCCCCAAGGGGATTTACTGCATCCTGAACGGCGCCGCTTCCAATTTCCGCTTCGTGCGCGAATTTCCTGAAGCCGCGAATTTGGTGATGGATTGCAACCATTGGGCCGATCCGCGCAAGCCGAAAACGGCGGAACTGCGCCGGCGCGTGGAAGCGCAGGGCCGCTTCTGGCTTTACAATGTGCCGCTGAATTATTCCGCCGTGATGCTGTTCGCCGATGCGCTGCAACGCGCGGGCCGGGCGGATCGCGGCGCGTTGATTCAGGCGCTGGCAGCAACGGGCCCGGCTTTTGATAGCCACATCATGCCCTATGGGCCGACGCAATTCGTCAATGGCCAGAATCAGGGCGGCAAGCCAGTGAATACGCAAGTGCAGAATGGCGATATCAAGGTGATCTTCCCGCGCGAATTTGCGGACGCCCAGCCGATCTATCCCGTCACCGGCTGAGATGGGCTACCCGCCCGAAATAGTGCTGGAGGCTGTGGTAAACGGCCTTCTGATCGGGGCCGTATATGGGCTGGTGGCGCTGGGCCTCACGCTGGTTTACGGCGTGCTGCACATCATCAACTTCGCCCATGGCGCGCTGCTGACGCTTGCCATGTATGCGGCATTCGTCGCGCATGGTGCCTTTGGGCTTGACCCCTACGCGGCGATGATCCCGCTGGCGGGGTTGTTCTTCGTGTTGGGCTATCTGGTGCAGCGTTTGGTGATCGGGCCGGCCAGCCGCGGCGATGATTCCAATATGTTGCTGGTGACACTTGGGCTTTCCATCATCATCGAAAACGCCATGCTGGCGATATTCCGTTCGGACACCATGACGATTCGCTTGCCCTATGCCATGTCCATGGTGGAAATGGGCGATGTGCTGCTTTCAGTGCCCCGGCTGATTGGCTTTGGCGCGACGTTGCTGGTGGCGGTGCTGCTGTATGTGCTGATGACACGTACGGATACGGGCCGCGCCATTCGCGCGGTGGCCAAGGAACGCACAGGTGCGGCTTTGGTTGGCATTGATGTCGCGCATATCTATGCCGTGACCTTTGGCATCGGCACCGCCTGCCTTGCCATTGCGGCCTGTCTTTTGCTGCCGTCCTTTTATGTCTCGCCCCGTGTCGGCAATGCCTTTGTGCTGGTGGCTTTCACGATCGTGGTTCTTGGCGGCATGGGCAGTGTGACAGGCGCGCTGCTGGGTGGGCTTTTCATCGGCGTGGTGGAAAGCCTGAGCGGGCTTTATTTCGGCGATAGCCTTGGCCAGATCGGGATTTTCCTGATCTTCATCCTGGTCTTGCTGCTGCGCCCGACCGGGCTTTTCGGGGCACGCGCATGACGGCGCGCGAAACCCTGCCCATTCTGGGCTTTCTGGTGGCCGCAATGCTGGTTTCGCTGTTCGTCACCAGCAATGTTGTGCTGAATTTCCTGGTATTCACGCTGATCCTGGCAATCGCCGCGCAGGGGTGGAATGTGCTCGGCGGCTATGGCGGGCAATATTCCTTTGGGCATGCAGCGTTTTTCGGCATGGGCGCTTATGTGAGTGCCATTCTGCAACAACGCTTTGGCGTCAATGCCTATCCGGCGGTGGCCTTCGGCATAGCCGCCGCAGCGCTGCTGGGTTATGCGATTGGCGCCATGGTGTTTCGCGCCGGCTTGCGCGGTTCCTATTTCGCGCTTGTCACGCTGGCCTTTGCTGAGGTGCTGCGCATCATGGCCAATGCGACTGAGATCACGGGTGGTGCGGCGGGTTTGCTGGTCAGCCTCAATCTCGGCGCGGGCAATCTGCAATTTGCCAATCGGTCTAGCTTTTTGATCCTGGGCGCAGTGCTGCTGGCGCTGGCCATGCTGATCACGCTGGCCTTGGAGAAAAGCCGGATCGGCGCGCAGCTTGTGGCGGTGCGGGAAAATGAAGCCGCTGCTGCGGCGCTTGGCGTGGATATCTTGGCGGTGAAGCTGCGCGCCATCAGCCTATCAGCTGCGCTGACGGGCGCTGCAGGCGCGCTTTATGCGCAGTATTTCCTCTATATTGACAGCAATATTGCCTTCGGCACCTGGATTTCGGTGGAAGCGCTGCTGGCGCCCATCATTGGCGGCGCGGGCACTGTCTTTGGCCCGCTGATTGGTGCGCTGATCCTGCAAGGCCTCAGTGAGGGCACCAAAATGCTGATTGGCAAAATCCCCGGTGTTGATCTGATCATTTTCGGTGTTCTGCTGATTTTGGTGGTGCGCTTTCCATTGCACCGCATTCCGGGCCTGCTCGCCGCACGCTGGCGCGGCAAGGGGGCGCCATGACTGGCCAGGGGCGCGACCCCGCCTTCCTTGCGGTGCGGGGGCTCACCAAGCGCTTCGGCGGGCTGACCGCCGTGGCGGATGCGACTTTTGATGTGCGTGAAGGCTCAATCACTGGCCTGATCGGCCCGAATGGTGCGGGCAAGACGACACTCTTTGCCATGATCGCGGGGTTCGAACAGCCAAGCGCTGGCTTGGTGTTGTTGGATGGTGAGGAGATCACCGGGCGCAAGCCGCATGATCTGGCAAAGCTTGGCCTGGCGCGTACCTTCCAGATTGTGCAGCCCTTCGCCGGGCTTTCCGTGCGTGAAAACATCGCTGTCGGCGCCTTTCTGCGCTTGCCCAAGCGCCGCGATGCGCTGGCCTTGGCCGAAGATGTCGGCAAGCGCCTTGGCCTTGGCCCACAACTCGACAAACCCGCCGCTGCACTGACCGTCGCGGGGCGGAAGCGCCTGGAAGTGGCACGCGCGCTCGCGACCCACCCGCGCATATTGTTGTTGGATGAAGTGCTGGCTGGGCTTAACCCATCCGAACTGCGCGACTTCCTGCCGGTATTGCAGGATATTCGCGCCGGCGGTGTCACCATCCTCATGATCGAACATGTCATGCAGGCGGTAATGAGCCTTTGCGAATATGTGCATGTGATCTCCGGCGGGCGCATCATCGCCTCGGGCGAGGCGGCTGAGGTGGTGGGCAATCCCGCGGTGATTGAAGCCTATTTGGGCCATGGTGCTGCGCAGAGGCTGGCCGGCCATGCTTGAAATCAAGGCTCTTGAAGCGGGCTATGGCGAAACGCTGATCCTGCGCGGCATTGATTTGAGCGTGCCGGAGGGTGCGCTGGTTGCTGTGCTTGGCGCCAATGGCGCGGGCAAGACGACGCTGAACATGACCATCAGCGGCGTGGTGCGCCCGCGTGGTGGGGAAATCCGTTTCGCTGGGCAAAGCCTCGTGGCGCTATCCCCGCCGGAGATTGTTTCGCTTGGGCTGATCCATGTGCCGGAAGGGCGCAAGATTTTCCCAAACCTGAATGTGCAGGAAGTGCTGGAACTTGGTTCCTATCGCCGCGCCCGCGCCAATCGCGCCCGCAATCTGGAACGCGTCTTTGGCATTTTCCCGCGTCTGGCTGAAAGAACGCGGCAAGCCGCCGGCACGCTTTCGGGCGGAGAACAGCAAATGCTCGCCATCGGGCGCGGGTTGATGGCGGAACCGAAGCTGCTGATCCTGGATGAACCATCGCTCGGCCTTTCGCCCTTGCTGGTTGAGGAAATGTTCACGCTGATCCGCCGCCTGCATGCGGATGGGCTGACCATCATGCTTGTGGAACAGAATGTCGCGCAAAGCCTGGAAGTGGCGGACCAGGCGCATGTCTTGGAAAATGGCGTCATCACCTTAAGCGGCGCGGCACGCGATATCGCGGCTGACCCCGAATTGCGCCGTAGCTATCTTGGATTGTGAGATGAACGAAGCAGCGCAAGCGCGCCTTGATGCCGTGACCCTTGCTGTGCTGAAGGGCCGGCTTGAACAAATCGCCGATGAGATGGATGCAACGCTCTATCGCAGCGCCTTCAACCCCATCATCGCCGAAGCGCGTGATGCCTGCCATGGCGTTTATGATGCGATCACCGGCGATACCTTGGTGCAGGGCACGAAGGGCTTGCCGATTTTTGTCGGTGCCATGTCCTTCGCGGTGCGTTCTGTCATTCGCAAGGTGGCGGCGGATGGCGGATTGGAACCCGGCGATACCTTTCTGTTCAATGATCCCTATGATGGTGGCACGCATCTGAATGACTTCCGCCTGGTGCGCCCCATTTTCCGCAACGGCAAACTGTTTTGCTGGGTGGCGAGTGTTGGCCATTGGCTGGATATCGGCGGCAATGTGCCGGGCAATTACAATCCGCGCGCGACAGAGAGCCATCAGGAAGGCGTGCGTTTCCCGCCAGTGAAGCTGATCCGCGCCGGGCAGATGCAGCAGGATATTCTGGATATCCTCGCGGCCAATTCGCGCGTGCCGCAATCCAATTGGGGCGATTTGAACGGGCAATTGAACGCACTTGATCTTGGCGAAAAGCGCCTAGTTGAATTGCTGGATGATTATGGCGATGCGCGCATCGCCGCGGCCTTCGCGCAATTGGCGGATCGGGCGGAAGCGCTGATGCGCGCGGAAATCGCCGCCTTGCCTGATGGGCGCTACAGCTTCGATGATTTCCTGGATAATGATGGCGTGAGGGATGAAGCGCTGCGCATTGCGCTTGACCTGACCATCGCAGGGGATCGGCTGGTGTTGGATATGTCGCGGTCTTCGCCGCCTTGCGCGGGGCCGCTCAATATCTCCATCGCGACCACGGTGGCGGCTTGTTATGTTGCGCTGAAACACGCTTTTCCTGATGTGCCGGCCAATGCCGGCGTATTGCGCCCGGTGGAAGTGATTGCGCCCGCCACCACGCTATTGGGCGCCGAGGCACCGCGCCCTGTCGCTGGCTATACGGAAACCATCCTCCGCCTGATTGGCGTGATCTTTGGCGCGCTCGGGAAGGCGCGGCCCGCGACGGCAACGGCCGCGCCTTTCGGCACCATCAATGCGCTGGCGCTATCCGGGCAACGGGAGAACGGCACGCGCTGGGTGATGTTTTCCTTCTTCGGCGGCGGGCTAGGCGGCAATCCCGCCACCGATGGGCTGCATCACGCGAATAACCCGATCTCAACGGCAACCATTCCGCCGGTGGAAATCCTGGAAGCCGCCTATCCCGTCATGTTCACGCAATGGGCGCTGAGGCCCGATAGCGGCGGCGCGGGCGAACATCGCGGCGGCGTTGGTGCGGTTTATGAAATTGAGGCGCTCGCCCCCGGTCGCACGGAAGTCGCTTTGCTGGGTGAACGCGGGCGTTTCGCGCCATTCGGTGTCGCGGGCGGTGCGGATGGCGCGCTTAATCATTTCACCTGGGGCAGCGCGGGTGAAACGCCGCCGATGGCGAGCAAGATTGTCGGCGTTTCCATCGCGCAAGGTGAACGCGTGCGGCTGGAAACACCTGGCGGCGGCGGCTGGGGCGATCCCGCCGCGAGAGCGCAACACGCCATCGCGCGTGATATCCGCCTTGGCTATGTCAGCGCCGAAGCCGCCGCGCGCGATTATGGCAGGAGCGCATCATGAGCGGCGCGATTGTCGGCGTTGATGTCGGTGGCACCTTCACCGATCTGTTCCTGTTCGATCCCGCAATAGGCCGTTTTCAAACCGCGAAAGTGCCAAGCCAGCGTGGGGATGAGGCTTCAGGCTTTCTTGCAGGCCTGCGCGCCTTGGGCGGCGCGGCGAGCATGGCGGCGGTGGTGCATGGCACCACGGTTGGCACCAATGCGCTGCTGGAACGCAAAGGCGCGAAGCTTGGCGTGATCACCACCGCCGGCTTTCGCGATGTGTTGGAAATGCGCCGGCGGGATCGCCGCCACACCTGGGGGTTATGGGGCGAATTCGAGCCCATCGCGGACCGTGATTTGCGGCTGGAAGTGCCGGAACGATGCCTGGCTGATGGTAGCATCCACACGCCGGTTGATATCGCGGCGGTGGAAAAGGCAGCGCGCGAATTGCTGGCAGCGGGGGCGGAAGCCTGCGCCATTATCTTCATCAACGCCTATGCCAATCCCGCCAATGAACAAGCGGCGGCAGCGGCGGTGCGGCGCATTTGGCCCAATCCGCATGTTTCGGTTTCTTCGGAAATCCTGCCGGAAATCCGCGAATTTGAACGCGCTTCCACCACGGCGCTGAATGCCTATTTGCAGCCGCTGGTCGCGGGGTACCTTGGCAAGTTGGAAGGCGCGCTGGCGCAGGAAGGTTTCGGCGGGCGCTTCCACATTGTGCAGTCCAATGGCGGCATCATGTCCACCGCAACGGCGCGGCGCTTTCCCGCGCGCACCGCGCTTTCTGGCCCGGCTGCTGGGGTGATTGCGGCGGGCGCCATCGCGAAGGCTGCGGGTTTCAGCCATGTGATCACCTGCGATCTGGGCGGCACTTCCTTCGATGTCTCGCTGATTGCCGATGGGCAGATGGAATTGGCCGCGCAGGCGACGATTGATTTCGGCATGGTGATTCGTTCCCCCATGATTGAAATCACCACGATTGGCGCGGGCGGCGGTTCCATCGCGGCGGTGGATCGCGGCGGCTTGCTGCACGTGGGGCCGGAAAGTGCCGGCAGCCGCCCCGGACCTGTATGCTATGGCCAGGGCAATGATCGCCCGACGCTAACCGATGCTAATC
>JADCGG010000028.1 GCA_020249125.1 Roseomonas sp.
GATGGGCGATCCGCGCTTCGCGACCAACCCCGCGCGCGTGCAAAATATGGCCGAAGTTGATGCCATGGTGACCGCCTGGCTTGCCGGCATGACACGTGACGAAGCTGTGGCGGCCACGCGCAAATTCGGCGTGCCGGCAGCGCCCGTGCGTGACTTGGATGAGGTGATCAATGATGCCGGCATGCATGAACGCGGCATGCTGCATTGGGTGGATCATCCGGAAGTGGGGCGGGTTTGCCTGCCATCCTCACCCTTGCGTTTTGCGGACGCACCGGCGCCGGCGCTGAAGCCGAGCCCTTTCCTCAATCAGCATGAGGAAGAAGTGCTGGGTGGGATTTTTGGGTTTTCGGCGGAACAGCGGGCGGCGTTGCGGGATGCGGGGGCGATCAGTATGGCGGCGCCGGTGAAGGGGTAGGAAGGCTGGTATGAGCACGATAGCGTTTCTCATCATGAAGCGCATGGAAGCCAAGCGCAGGAAACCCAGTGCTGGGTGATTGGGATTTCTGTAATCCTTCGCCAAGCGTCGGCAGAGGTTGAGCCAAACTACGGTTCCTTCCACCATCCATCGCTTCGGCAATAGCTGAAAACAGGATGTAGTTTCAGATCACCTTGGAATATGGACCTCCAAGTTCCAGAAAATACGCCCAGGCGCCAAGTGAAATCACTTGGCTCTCCGGAAAATGCGACCTAACAACGGTTTAGATCGGTTCCCGTGAACCAATGTGAAAGGGGAACGCTCTGAAAGGGGGGATTGTGGATGGGGAAGTATACGGTAACAGGCGGGGCTGGGTTTATCGGCTCGCATCTGGTGGATGCTCTGGTCGCACAAGGTCATGAAGTGGTCGTATTGGATGACTTCTCGACAGGAAAAATAGAGCACCTCAATCCCTCTGCACGCTTGATCCGAGGCGACATTACAGACCCACAAGCCGTCAAGGAGGCACTCAAAGGCAGCGATGGCTGCTTTCATTTGGCCGCGATAGCCTCTGTTCAACGCGGCAATGAAGATTGGCTGACATGTCACCGAGTAAACCAGGGTGGGACGGTCGCGGTGCTGGATGCCTCGCGCGCGGCGGGCGGCCTGCCAGTCGTTTATGCTTCTTCTGCCGCAATTTATGGAAATACAGATGGGACTATCGCGAATGAGGAACGGCAGCCTAAACCTCTAACGGCTTATGGTATGGATAAACTAGGCTCGGAGTTACATGCTTCCATAGGATGGCATGTACACCAGGTGCCTAGCTTTGGGTGCCGCCTGTTCAACGTTTACGGGCCTCGCCAAAATCCATCCTCGCCCTACAGCGGGGTGGTTTCCATTTTTGTTGATCGTGCGATGGCACAAAGGGAGCTTACCATCAACGGAGATGGTGAGCAGGTTCGTGATTTCATCTATGTTGACGATATCATCACGCGTCTTTTGGCTGCCATGAATTTGCTGAAGCGAAAGCGTCAGGCTTACGTGGCCAATTTCTGTACGGGTCAGGGAACAAGCATCCTGAGTTTAGCAAGACTTGTGGCTGATCTGGTGCCGACGCCTATTCATATTCGGCATGCCTCTGCGCGAATGGGGGATATTCGCTACTCTATTGGACGGGCCGACCGCGCAAATGATTTGCTTGGAATGAAAGAGTATATGCCCCTGAGTTTGGGGCTTCGCCATACGTTTAACAGCCTTATTGGCAGTCATTGAGTGAACCGTTCCGGGTGCCGTTCTTTCGCTTCTGCGAGGTCGGTCAGTCATGTTGTCCCCAGGTTCGGCTTTACTTATCAGATCACGAAACCATCACCACAGATGCGCGCGGATCTTGTGTAGCATCATGCGGCCATCACCCTGTCACGCATCATGCCTTGGCATGGCCTGGCCGCGGCTTTTCGCCGCCATTCTGTTACAAGCCAAGCAAATCCAGCGTGCGCCCGATGATCTTGGCCTCATCGAAGCGCTCAATCCCGCGCATGCGCCCGGCTTCACCCATCCGTGTGCGCAGGGCGGAATCCTTGGCAAGCTTGGAAAGCGCCTCGGCCAAAGGCGCGACGGTCGCAGGCGGTACCAGCAGGCCAGTCTCGCCGTCCACCACCTGTTGGCGCGTCCCGCGGATATCGCTGGCCACCACGGGCAAGCCGGTCAGCATCGCTTCAATCACGCTCATGGGCAGGGCCTCAGTATGCGAAGGCAGGCAGAATACATCGGCTGCCGCTAGCAGCCGCGCCACATCATGCCGATAGCCAAGCCGGTGCAGCCGGGGGCCAAGGGCCGTGGCAGCGCGGGCGAAATCCGGTTCCAGATCCTCGCCGCGGTCGGAAGACAGCCGCTCCCCCACCACCCAAAGCCGTGCATTGGCGGGCGTGGCTTCCATGGCGCGCAGCAATTCGGGGTAGCCTTTCTGGCGCACCAGGCGAGATACCGCGATGATCACGCAATCATCGGCATTGGCGCCCAATTCGGCGCGCAAAGCCTCGCGCGCTGCTGGATCAGGATGGAATTGCGCCGGGTCGCGCCCATTCAAGACCGCAGTAGCGTTCGGGTGAATGCCAAGCCGGCGCGCATCTTCTGCCTCGGCTGCGCTCACAGTCAGATAGATATCCGTGATGCGTCCGGCTGCGCGTTCAAGTTGAAGCGCCAAGGCACGGCGCCACCAAGGGCCGGGCTGATTGAATAGAAACCCATGGCAGGTATAGGCAATACGCGGCACGCCCGCCGCCCGCGCTGCCGCGCGCCCAATCAAACCGCTGATCGGCATATGCGCATGCACCAGATCACAGCGTTCGCGCTTCAGGAAATCACGCACCGCCGTATAGGCGCGCCATTGCGCCAGCGGGTTCATGCTGCGCGCCATGGGCATGGCTTCGATCCGAAACCCCTCGGCGCGCGGCAGGTCGAGCAAGGGGCCTTCGGCGCAAAGCCCGACAACCTCATGCCCACGCGCGCGGGCGCCACGCATCACCGGCAGGATGAAATGCCGCATGGCGAAATCAACATTCGCGATGAAACAGATCTTCATGGAAAGCGTTGAGCGTTCACGCGCCTGGGGGGGCTGCGGCGCCGGGCAGGCTCAAGCGCGTGATGGCCCATTGCAGCGAAACCTCATTTTCCTCGGCGTATAGAACGATTTGCAGGCTGCGCCGTGCCTCACCACCCAGATAAATGCTGTCTTCCAAAGCGACGCGCGCGCCCTTGGCGCGTAGCTTCCAACCGGCACCGGAAGCGAGGCGCAGCAGCACCGCACTTTCATCCTGCAACAGATTGGCGGTCACGGCGGGGTGCAGATGAAAGCGCGCGACAAAAATCGGCACCGGCGCATCGGGCGGCAGTTCCAGCACATCCTCACCGCGCAGATCATCGCCTGATTCCGCAAGGTAAAGCCGCCTGCGATGCACCGCGCCGAAGGGACCGCGCCAGCCATCATGGCTTGCTTCCAGCCATTGCGCGCCGGTCGCTTCCTGGCGTTCCACTTCAATAGTCTCAGGCTTGCGGCCAAGGCCCTCGGGGCGAAGCTCGCTGGAATTGGTGTCAGACAGTACAAGCGTTGAATGTGCGGCGGTGGCGCGCAAGGCATCGCGCCAGCCTTCCTCGCCCGCCGGGGCCGCCCCGCAATTCACAATCAGCCGATCCCGCCCGACTGACATTTCAAAGGAAAGCGTGCCGGCATGGGCGAAGCGATCCGCACCACTCGGCAGGCCGCCAAGCCCGGTGGTGGCGCCGCGCCCGCGTGGTGGCGGGCCAGCATCCATGATGATGACGGTGCGCCCGGCCTGTAGGCGCTGAAAGCCAGCCTCAGGCAATTCCAGCGCGCCGCGCCCACGCGCCTGGCCTTGCGTCAGCACCAGATCAAGCAAAGCCGAGTTTTCTTCCCGCGCGCCATTGAACAGCGCAAGGCCACCATCGCCATGGCGGAACAGGCGCAAAGCAGGCGCCGCGCGGTCAAGTGCCGCCAGCAAATGCGGCGGCGCTTCCACGCCAACGCCATGCAGCAGGTTGCGGATTTCAATCAGGTCTTGCAGCGCCGCGAGTTGTTGCGCGGGGGAGCGTTCAACATGCCCGCCATCGGGTAGGAATTGGCGTTCGATCTCGGCGGGCAGGAAGCGGATGGCGCGTTGCAGATAGGCTTCTTCTTCCAAAGCCACGGCAGCGGCTAGCGCGCCCTTCAGCGCCACCAGCGCGCCGCGATGTTCTTCTTCCGCTGGCAAGGCGCCGACCAGATCGCGCGCATCCTGCGCGAGCCGCTGCATCACCTGGCGGCGGAACACATCCTCGGCGGTGGCGGCGAAGAAATCCCAATGGCCGAGCCAGGCGGAAATGCGCGCGCCGACCACCTCTGCCGCATCGGCGATATCTTCTTCCCAGCCGCTTTGCAGCCAATCGGCCGTGAGCGCACGGGCGCGGAGCCGCGCGGCATCGGTGCCAAGCGCGCGCAAATCGCGCATCCAGGCAAAACCATGCGCCGAGGCGCGCCAGGTGGGGGAGGCGCCCTTGCCGCCCCAGGGCTCACCCCCTTCGGCCAGCAGGCGCATGGGGCGGATGGTGCCGGCAAAATCAGCCTCGCCGCGCAATAGCCGCGCGCCGCGGGCAGCATCGCCGGGCCAAAGATCACGGAACGGGCGGGCAGGGGCATCGGGCACCCGCACGGGGCGGAGACGTGCCAGTTTCTGGCGGGCGCCGCGCAGCAGATTGATCATGCCGCCTCCCCGCGCAAAGCCTTGATGGCTGCGGCATAATCCGGCGTACCGAATACGGCGGTTCCCGCCACCAACACATCCGCGCCGGCATTGAGGCACAGCGGCGCGGTTTTGGCGGTGACGCCGCCATCCACCTGCAAGCGGATATCACGGCCCGAGGCTTCAATCAGCCGCCTCAGCTTTTCGATTTTGGGTAGCTGGCTTTCCAAAAAGCTCTGCCCGCCAAAGCCGGGATTGACCGACATGACCAGGATAAGGTCGCAAAGGTCCATCACATGTTCGATGGCCGCGATGGGTGTGGCCGGGTTCAGCACCACGCCCGCCTTTTTGCCCAAGCCCCGAATGGTTTGCAGTGAGCGATGCAAATGCGCCCCCGCTTCGGGGTGGAGCGAAATCAAATCCGCCCCGGCATCGGCGAAGGCCTGCAAATACGCGTCAACTGGGGCGATCATCAGATGCACATCAAAGGGGATGGTGGTGTGGCGACGCAGCGCCTTGATCAGCCCCGGGCCGAAGGAAATATTCGGGACGAAATGCCCATCCATGATATCCAGGTGCAGCCAATCCGCGCCTGCTGCCGTCACGGCACGCACTTCCTCTCCGAGTTTGGCGAAATCGGCGGCCAGAAGCGACGGGGTGATGAGCGGCGCGGGGTGCACGATTCCCCTTGTAACCTTGCGTTCCTGCCGGGACAACCTCGTGCGAGCGGCTATGCCTTCCTTAATAAGGCGCGCACCACCTCCGCATGGCCCTGATGGCGCGGGCCTTCATCCAGAAATATGGTGCCTTCCAGCAATTCCAGCACCTCAAGCCCAGCGAAGCATTCTTCGACAATGGCGCGATTCCAAAGCAATTCGCGCAGCTTTGGCCCGCCGCTGCGGCGGCCTTCCTGCGCCGGGGTGAAGCATTCCAGCACCAGCAAGCCGCCGGGGGCCAAGGCTGCCAGGGCGCCTTGCGTGGCGCGGGCGCGGTCTTGCGGCGGCAAATGCAGGTAAATCCAGGCGATCAGATCATATTGCGCGCGTGGCCAATCCCAGGCGGCGACATCGGTGGTGATGGTCTTCAGCGCCACGCCGCGTTGGCGCGCCAGCGACGCTGCCTTTGCAAGGCCCACACCGGACCAATCCACCGATGTGACATCCAACGCCTGACCCGCCAGCCAGACGCCATTCCGCCCCTCACCATCGCCCACCGCCAGCGCGCGCATCCCCGGGCGCAGGCGATGCGCCTGGGATTGCAGGTAAAGATTGGGCGCTTCGCCAAATTCAAAGCCGCCATTCTGATAGCGTTCATCCCAGGCCAGGCTGGTGCTCATGATCTTCC
>JADCGG010000280.1 GCA_020249125.1 Roseomonas sp.
ACCTCATCACCATCCTGCAGCCAGCGGCGGGTTTCGCCATTGGGGAGCGTGATGGGTCCGCCAAGGCCAAGCTCCGCCAGGCAGGCGGCGGCGCTGTCTTGCGGCCCGGAAACCGTGCCGCTGCCGAGCAAATCACCCGGCAGCAGATTGCAGCCATTGGTGCCGTGATGCGCGACCATTTGCGCCGCGGTCCAATACATGCGCGCGAATTCGGTATCGGTCAGCAGGGCGGGTGCGGCACCTTCCGCGCGCATCTTGTTCGTCACCAATAGCGCCTGCATCCGAATCCCAAGCGCACCAGCAGCGCGATTCCAGGCGCTATCCAGATAGGGCAGGGGCGGCGGTTCAATCGCCGGCGCGGCTTTGGCGAAGGGTTCCAAAGCCTCGGCGGTGATGATCCAGGGCGAGACGGATGTGGAAACACTCTTCGCCAAAAACGGCCCAAGCGGCGGCATTTCCCAGCGCTGGATATCGCGCGCGGACCAATCATTCAAAAGCCCGAAGCCGAAAATGCGGTTCGGCGCATCCGCCATGGTGACAGGCGTGCCGAGTGCATTCTCACCCGCGATCCAGATCGCCAATTCCAATTCGTAATCCATCGCCTCTGAGGGGCCGAAGCGCACTTCGCCATCGCTGCGCGCCCATTGGCCATGCGGGCGGATCACATCTTCGCCACTCACGCGCACGGAACTCGCGCGGGAATGATAGGCCACGGGCAGATGGCGAAAAGCCTGGGGCAGAGGGTTCTTCGGATCGCGCCGCACACCAAGCCGGGCGCAGTGATCATAGCTTGCCATGAAATCGGAGAAATTCGCGACCGTGGCGGGCAAATGCAGGCGTGCGTCGCGCATCGGCAGCAGAATGCGCGCGGCCATGGCTTCGGCGGATGACCCGGCAGCCAGCAGCGCCGAAATTTGCGCGCGCAGCCGGGCCGATGCCGGCCTGCCCATGGCCATCAGCCCATTCAGCGAAGGCCCGGCAGCCGCATCAACCGCCGCACCAGACAGCAGCCCCACCGCAATGGCGGCACGCAGATCGAGAATCATCTCGCCGATCGCAACCCCGCCGCGAGGCGCTTCGCCGGCACGACTGAAAATGCCGAAGGGCAGGTTCTGGATTGGGAAATCCTGCCCCGGCTGATTGGCCGAAGCGACCCAGCTTTTCAGGCCGGGATCATGGGTGGCGTCCATCTATGGCATTCCTCCGCTTGCTTGGCGGTGATCATGGCCTGCCCGGGCGCGAAGGCAAGCCCGCCTGCGTGAGGCTTGGGAAAGCCGCCATTTCAGCCTATTCTGACCCGAAGCCCTACCGGAGGAACGCCATGCTCGATGCCACCACCAAGCTGCCCTTGAAGGACCCCGCCCTGTTCCGTCAGGCGAATTACATCGCCGGCGCCTGGGTGCAGGCCGATAGTGGCAAGACGATTGCCGTGCGTAACCCCGCCACCGGCGAAGTGATTGGCGAAGTGCCCGCCATGGGCCAGGCGGAAACGCGCCGCGCCATTGAAGCCGCCAATGCCGCCTGGCCGGCCTGGCGTGCGATGCTCGCGAAAGATCGCGCCGTGATCCTGCACAAGATCGCCACGCTGATGCATGAAAACTCCGATGATCTGGCCGCGATCATGACCGCCGAGCAAGGCAAGCCCTTGGCCGAAGCAAAGGGTGAGGTGGTTTATGCCGCGTCTTTCATTGAATGGTTCGCCGATGAAGGCCGCCGCGTGCAGGGTGAGACGATTCCGCAAAACGCCAAGGGTCGCCGCATTCTGGTAACCAAGGAACCGATCGGCGTTTTCGCGGCCATCACGCCGTGGAATTTTCCATCTGCCATGATTACGCGCAAGGCCGGCCCTGGTTGGGCGGCGGGCTGCACGGGCGTCATTCGTCCCGCTTCGCAAACGCCTTTCTCCGCCTTGGCTTTGGCGGTGCTGGCGGAACGCGCGGGGATGCCTTCCGGTGTTTGCAATGTGATCACCGGGCCTTCCGGTGAAACGGGCAAGGAACTGACCAGCAACCCCATCATTCGCAAACTCTCCTTTACCGGTTCCACGGAAGTGGGGCGCGTGCTGCTCGCGCAATGCGCGGCGACCATCAAGAAAACCTCGATGGAATTGGGCGGCAATGCGCCCTTCATCGTGTTTGATGATGCGGATTTGGATGCGGCGGTTGCGGGCGCCATGGCGTCCAAATACCGCAATGCGGGGCAGACTTGTGTCTGCGCCAATCGCATTCTGGTGCAGGATGGCGTTTATGACGCCTTCGCGGCCAAGCTGAAGACGGCGGTGGAAGGGCTGAAGGTCGGCCCCGGCATGGAACCAGGCGTCACGCAAGGCCCGCTGATCAATGCCGATGCGGTGGCGAAGGTTGAAGAACACATCGCCGATGCGCTGGCGCAAGGGGCCAGCATCGTCACCGGCGGCAAGCGCCATGCGCGCGGCGGCAATTTCTTTGAACCGACGGTGCTGGCCAATGTGCCACGCGGCGCCAAGATTTTTGGCGAGGAAACCTTCGGCCCCGTCGCCCCCCTGTTCCGCTTCAAGACGGAAGAAGAAGCGATCAAGCTTGCCAATGACACTGAATTTGGCCTGGCATCCTATTTCTACGCGCGCGATGTCGGGCGCATCTTCCGTGTCGCGGAAGCCTTGGAATACGGCATTATCGGCATCAATGAAGGGATCATTTCCACCGCTGAAGTGCCCTTTGGCGGCTTCAAGCAATCCGGCCTTGGCCGCGAAGGCAGCCATATGGGCATCGAGGAATATCTGGAAGTGAAGTACCTTGCCCTTGGTGGCATCGGCACGTGACTACACCGATCTTCCTTGAAGACCTTTTCCCGGGCCGGCGCTTTACCGCTGGCTCGGTGATGGTGGATGCGGAGGAAGTCAAACGCTTCGCCGCGCTTTACGATCCGCAGCCCTTCCACATGGATGAGGCAGCGGGTGCGGCGCATCCGCTTTTTGGCCGGCTTGCCGCGAGTGGCTGGCACACGGCGGGGATGAGCATGCGCCTGGTGGTGCAGGCGATTGGCGGCATTTCCGGCGGGATTGTCGGTGGCGGCGGTGAGATTCAATGGGTCAAGCCGGTCTATCCGGGCGACACGCTGCGCGTGGAGATTGAGGTGCTGGAAGTGGCGCCATCCCGTTCCCGCCCGGATCGCGGTTCAGCGCTGATGCGCAATACCACTTTCAACCAGAATGATGAGCCGGTGCAGATTTTCACCGTGCGCGTTGTTGTCCCGAAACGCCCAGCCTGATCGGCTTATCGAGGTTTCCATGGCTTATGATTTTGATCTTTTCGTGATTGGCGGCGGTTCGGCGGGTGTGCGTTCGGCGCGGATCGCGGCAGGGCATGGCGCGCGCGTTGCGGTGGCGGAAGAACGCTTCTGGGGCGGCACTTGCGTGAATGTCGGCTGTGTGCCGAAAAAAATCATGGTGAATGCCGCCGAATATGGCGCCTGGGCGGAAGATGCCGCGGCCTTTGGGTGGTCGCTTGAAAATCATGGCCATGATTGGGCGAAGCTCGCCGCCGCACGGGATGCCGAAGTGGCGCGGCTTTCGGGGATTTATGGCCGCTTGTTGGGTAATGCCGGCGTCACCTGCTTCGATGCGCGCGCCACCTTCCTGGATGCGCATAGCCTTGATGTTGCCGGCAAGCGCGTGACGGCGGAGCGTATCTTCATCGCAGTGGGCGGCACCGCAACCCGGCTGGATATTCCGGGCGCTGAACTTGGTCTGATTTCGGATGACATCTTCACCCTGAAGGCGCTGCCGAAGCGCGTGGCGGTGCTTGGCGCCGGCTATATCGCGGTGGAGTTTGCCTGCATACTGAAGGGCCTGGGTGCGGAGGTGACGCTGGTGCATCGCGCGCCCTTGCCCTTGCGCGGCTTTGATGAGGATATCCGCAGCGCCGCGGCGGAAGCCCTGGTGGCGCAAGGCATCACCTGCCGCGCGGGGGTGAGCCCAACACGCATTGAAGCGCGTGGCGCCGAACGCGTGCTGCACCTTTCCGATGGCAGCGCGCTTGAATGCGATGCGGTGTTCTTCTGCACGGGCCGAAAGCCCGCCACTGCCGGGCTTGGGCTGGAAAAGGCCGGGGTGGCGCTGGCAGCCAATAGCGTGATTGCGGTGGATGACAACCACGCCACCAGCCAGCCCCACATCTTCGCGATTGGTGATGTGCTTGACCGGGTGAACCTGACCCCGATGGCAACGGCCATTGGTCACGCGCTTTCCGATACGCTCTTCGGCAATAACCCGCGCCGCGTGAGTTATGAAAACGTGCCAACCGCCGTTTTCATGAACCCACCCATCGGCACCGTTGGCATTACCGAGGAAGAAGCCGCCAAGCGCGGCCCCGCCGACATCTATGTCACGCGCTTCACGCCGATGCGCCACACCATCAGCAAGCGCGAAGGGCGCAAGACGCTGATGAAGCTCGTGGTCTGTCAGCGCACGCAGAAAATCCTCGGTGCGCATATGATCGGCGAAGACGCTGGTGAGATGATGCAAGGCATCGGCATCGCCGTGGTGATGGGCGCGACCAAGCAGGATTTTGATCGCACCATCGGCATTCATCCAACGGCGGCGGAGGAATTTGTCACACTCCGCACCCGTACGCGCGTCGCGGGTGCGTGATGCAGCCAGCGCAGCGCCTGATCATCGGCTTTGCCTCGCTGGGGCATTTCCTCCACCATGTGCTGACGGGGTTGTTCCTGACGTTGGCTGTGATTCTGGAAGGCATCTGGCAGCGCCCCTATGCCGAAATCATCGCGCTATGGACGCTCGGTGCCGCGATGATCGGCGTCGGCGCGCCGCTGGCGGGTTGGCTTGCGGATCGCTTCGGCCATGCGCGCATGATGGTGGTGTTTTTCCTGGGTATCGGTACTGCTTCCATCATCGCGGGGCTGGTTTCCGATAGTTCTGAAATGGGGCTGGCGCTGGCGCTGCTTGGCGGGTTCGGCGCGATTTATCATCCCGTCGCGCTCGCCTGGGTTTCCATGACAGCGCCGCCCGATGCGCGCGGGCGGCTGATGGGGGTTCTTGGGATTGCCGGCAGTATCGGTGTTGCCTTCGCGGCGGTGATCGCGGGCGGGCTTGCCGCCATTGCCGGCTGGCGCATGGCGATGATCCTGCCCGGCATTGTCACCATCATTGCAGGGCTGGCCTTGTTGTTTTGCCTGCTTACCAAGCGTGTTGCGGCCAGCAATCACCAGCCGGGCGCAGAGGCCGCGCAGGCTGCGGCGGCAGAGGCTGCGCGCATTCCTTGGGGCGTGCTGATCGTGCTCGCCATTACTTTTATGCTGGGCTCCATCGCCTATACCGCCTATTCCACGGCGCTTCCAAAGTGGTTGAGCGATATGCTGCTGCTTGATTCTACCAGGGCAGCGCAGCTTGGCCTGATCGTTGGTGCGACCATGTTGATGGGTAGCGCTGGGCAATTGATTGGCGGGCGGCTTGCGGATCAGATGCCGATGAAGACGCTTTATGTCGCGACCTTCTTGATCAAGCTACCATTGATGCTGATGGCGGCCTGGTTTGGTGGCGTTTGGGTGCTGCTTATTGCTGTTTTCATCGGCTTCATGTTCGATTTCTCGGCACCGGTCGAAAACCTGCTGCTGGCGCGCTATTCATCCGGCAAGCGGCGCGGTCTGGCATTTGGGCTGAAATTCGCGATGGGGTTCGTCGCCGCACCGCTGGGCGTTAATCTTGTTGCCTGGGCCTATGGCGATGCTGCGGGTGGTGCGCCAGCCATGTTCCTGGCCCTGGCGGCTTTGGGCTTGGTGATGCTTCTCGCGGCCATGGCGCTGCCGCGTGATGCGGGCGCGCGCGCGGCTCCCCAGGCCGTGCCCGCCTAAGGCTTCCACCACATCGCCAAGCGGTGCAAACTGCTTCCATGTCAGTAATAAGGAACCTCGCCCGATGAAAACGCGCGCCGCCGTGGCTTGGGAAGCGAAAAAGCCGCTCACCATCGAAACCGTTGATCTGGCCGGCCCGAAGCCTGGTGAAGTCCTGGTGGAAATCATGGCCACCGGCGTCTGTCATACTGATGCCTATACGCTGGATGGTCTGGATTCTGAGGGGCTGTTCCCCGCCATCCTCGGCCATGAAGGGGCGGGCATTGTGCGGGAAGTCGGCGCGGGTGTTGCCAGCGTGAAGCCCGGCGATCATGTGATTCCGCTCTACACGCCGGAATGTCGTTCCTGCAAAACCTGCCTGAGCCAGCGGAGCAATCTTTGCACCTCCATCCGCGCCACGCAGGGCAAGGGCGTGATGCCGGATGGCACCAGCCGCTTCAGTTGCGAAGGGGCGGCCCCCGGCAAACCGATGTTCCATTACATGGGGTGCAGCACTTTTTCGAACTTCACCGTGCTGCCGGAAATCGCCGTGGCGAAGGTGCGGGAAGACGCGCCCTTCGACAAGATTTGTTATATCGGCTGCGGGGTCACGACTGGCATTGGCGCGGTGATCTATACGGCCAAAGTGTGGGCCGGCGCCAATGTCGCAGTGTTTGGCCTGGGTGGCATTGGGCTCAATGTCATCCAAGGTGCCCGCATGGTGGGCGCCGACAAGATCATCGGCATAGACATCAACCCCGCCAAACAGGCCATGGCGCGCAAATTCGGCATGACGCATTTCATCAACCCGAATGAGATCGGCGCCGATAAGGTGGTGCAGGCGATTACGGACCTGACGGGCGGCGGCGCTGATTTTTCCTTTGATTGCACCGGCAACGTCGCGGTGATGCGCCAAGCCTTGGAATGCTGCCATCGCGGCTGGGGGGAGAGCATCATCATCGGCGTCGCCCCTTCGGGCGCCGAAATCGCCACGCGCCCCTTCCAGCTTGTGACAGGCCGCGTCTGGAAAGGTTCAGCCTTTGGCGGCGCCAGGGGGCGGACGGATGTGCCGAAGATCGTTGATTGGTACATGGAAGGGAAGATCAATATTGACGATCTGATCACCCACACCATGCCGCTTGAGAAAATCAACGATGCCTTCGATCTGATGCATGAAGGCAAATCCATCCGGTCGGTCGTGGTGTTCTGAAGGCATCTAATCCGCGTTGACCAGGCTTTCGAAATCGCGGAACAGCGCAATGGCGTGCGGGTCAAAAAACGGCAGGATTTGGCTCAGAAAAATCCCTGCCGTGCCGCGGCCATGGTCAATCCAATAGTAGGTATTGCCAAGCCCCGCCCAGGCAAGGCCACCCGCTGAACGCCCCTGCGGCGATGGCTTGCGGTTCACCAGAAAGGTCAGCCCCCAGCCATTCGCCATGCCGGGGAAGAAATCCGCATCCCGCGTGGCGCTGGGCACGGCGGAAATCATCGGGCGGACGGAAAGCGGCGCGATGTGGTCGCGCGCCATGTCAGCGATGGTTACGGCTTTCAGCAGGCGGATATCACCGTGCTTTCCGCCATTCAGGATCATGCGCGCAAAGGTCAGGTAATCCCGCGCCGTGCCGTAAAGCCCGCCGCCGCCGGTCTCGAACTCCGGCTCCTGCGGCACTTCGAAGGGAATGACGGAAAGCGCCCCATCCGCGCCGCGCCCATGCATGGCCGCCAGCCGCGCCCTTTGATCCGGGTGCAGCTTGAAGGATGTATCCACCATGCCGAGCGGTTCAAAAATCACCCGCTGCAAATGCACGCCAAGTGTTTCACCGGTAGCGGCTTCAATCATCTTGCCGGCCCAATCTATGCCGATGCCGTAGGACCAATGCTCGCCGGGATCGAACAGCAAGGGCAGGGCAAGCGCGGCATTGCGGCAGGTGCCAACGGCGGGCGTGCCGGTTGCCTTGCGGAAGCGGGCGATGTCGCTGCTCCACATGTCATAGGCATAGCCAGAAGTATGGGTCAGCAAATGCCTGAGCGTGATCGGGCGCTTGGCGGGGCGCATCTTGGGTTGCCCGGCCTCATCAAAGCCTTCCAGCACGCCAAGCGCGCCAATCTCCGGCACCAGGGTGTTCGCCGGCGCGTCCAGGGAAAGCTTGCCCGCTTCCACCAGCATCATGGCGGCAACGCCGGTAATCGCCTTAGTCATGGAAGCGATCCAGAAGACGCTATCGGGCGCCATGGCCTCGGCCCCGCCCAAGGAGCGCGCGCCGAAGCCCGCTTCCATGCGCGTCCCGTGCCGGTCGCCGAGTGCCAGCACCATGCCCGGGATTTCCCCGGCCTGGACGGCTTTCTGCATCCGGATCGCGATATCTTCTTGCCTTTCCATGCCGTCAAAACCTTTCCTTGCCCTGGCGCCGTGCTTGGCTGCTCTTCCCCTCAGCGCGGGCTCGTGTTTATTGTGCCTTGTCTTGTAACACGGAGATAGGCGGAAATGACTGCGCGGGGCTGGAGCCCGGATTCATGGCGTAATATGCCAATCAGGCAAGTGCCGGAATATCCCGACCAGGCGGCTTTGGCCGCAATGGAAGGTAAAATCGCGCGATTTCCCCCC
>JADCGG010000281.1 GCA_020249125.1 Roseomonas sp.
GAAAGCTTCATCGTCTTATTCTCCGGTTGCGGGCGCCGACCATCGGCCCCCTACTGCCGGGAGCCCCGCGGGCGGACCCTGCGGGGCAGTGCGGCGCCGCGTCGCGGCGGGCGTCGCTTCAATCCTGCGCTTCGGCGGCGATGCCCTCGTTGATCACGAAGCCCGTCAGGTAGGGCAGGCCGGCGGGGATGCCCGTCTCGCGGCTGGTGCGCTGCGTAATGCGCCAGCCCATCCATTCCGCGGTGGTTTTCGCAATGGCGTCCGCGAGGCTCGCGCCGTAATGCATCTGGCTATTCACCCCATCGGCGAAGTGGCGCCCGTAGCGGCTGTCGAGAAAGGCGCGCACCGAGGCGGGATCCGTGCTTGTCGCGTCATGGATCGCAGTGAAAGCAATCGGCCAGGCTTGCTGCGCTTGTTCGCGCATGGTGCCCCAGAAACCCCAGTCTTGGTTTTCGGTAGGAAGGATCGTGTTCATCTGTTTTTCTCCGTCATCGGCAGGAAATCCCCTGCGCGTGACTGACCATTCGCGCTGTAGCGGGGGCTGAGCCAAGCGAAATAGAGCGTCATTTCATTGCTATGATTCAGGTGTTTTGATCATGATGTGAGGGCCAAATGGCAGCACCATTCGGCCCCCAAATCGCCCTATCGGCTGCGCTTTCTGCTGCGCTTCGCGGCGGCTTGGCCGGCTGCGTATGCTTCCGCGAGTGCCTGGCGGATGGACCAGACGGCGACATCGTGGAAATCGAGCGCGTCGCGGTTTCTGGTTTCCAGCGTTTCCACCGAGGGCATATTCCGCTTGGCGATTTCCAGGAAAAGCTGGGCGGTGTCGGTGGTATCGGTCATCTTGGTCTCCTTGCTGTGGCGCCGGGGCAATTCCCTGCGCCTGAGGGACCATTCGCGCTGTAGCGGGGGGCGAGCCAAGCAAGAATGAGCGTTATTTCGTTGCTATGATTGGGGAGTTTCAATCATGGTTGACGCACGGCGCGCGCTGCCGCGACATCGGCAAAAGTGCGATCCTCGCCATCCAGTACCGCCGCGTTCCCGGTTTCGTCCTGCCAGCGCTGTATGATCACATCGCAATAGGCGGGATCAATCTCAAGCAGCACAGCGCGCCGCCCGGTACGTTCCGCCGCGATCATCGTAGTGCCTGAACCGCCAAAGCAATCCAGCACCGTATCGCGTGGCTTGCTGCTGTTACGGATGGCGCGTTCCACCAGCGCCACCGGCTTCATCGTCGGGTGCAGATCGTTCCGCGCCGGCTTGTCGAAATGCCAGACATTCCCCTGGTCGCGCGCACCGCACCAGTAATGCTGCGCGCCAGCCTTCCAACCATAGAGCATCGCCTCGAATTGCTGATGATAATCCGCGCGTCCGAGCGCAAAAGTGTTCTTTGCCCAAATGATGGTGCTGGACCATTTGCCGCCGGCCTCCTGCCAGGCGCGATGCAGCGTCGGCCATTCCGAGGACGACATGCAGATATAGCTGGCGCCCTTGGTGACTGCGAGAAGGTTCGTCAGCGCAGGGCGCAGGAAATCCAGAAATCCCTTGCCCAGCGCGTCATTGGCAATGGTCATCTTCGCCGCCGTGCCGCCTTCATAAGCAACATTATACGGAGGGTCTTGGAAGGCCATGTCCGCGAGATGCCCGGCACCAAGGGCGCGCTCTACATCGGCAAGCTTGGTCGCATCACCGCAGAGCAGCCGATGCTCACCACAGCGCCACAGATCGCCTTCGCGCGTGACGGGGTTCGCCGGCAGTGGCGGCGCTTCGTCAACGTCTTCGCCATCAATGCCGGCATCGGCGGCGGCCAGCAGCCGGTCCAATTCCATGCCGGAAAAGCCGAGCACGTCCAAATCCACCGAGGCATCGTCTCGGATGCGCGCGATCTCCGCTGCCAGCAGCGCCTCGTCCCAGCCGGAATTGAGCGCGATCTGATTATCCGCAAGCCGTAATGCGCGCGCCTGGGCGTCAGTCAGATGCGCCAGCCGAATGGCAGGGACCGATGCCATGCCGAGCCGCTTGGCCGCCATGACGCGGCCGTGGCCCGCCACGAGCACGCCAGCGCCATCCACCAGCACGGGGTTCACAAAGCCGAATTCGGCGATCGAGGAGGCAATCTGCGCCACCTGCGCCGGCGAATGCGTGCGGGCATTCTCGGCATAGGGCACCAGCGCTGCCAAAGGCAGCGAGACAACGGCGAGGTCAGGCTGCATCGGAAAGGGCCTCCGCGCGTGCTGAAGCGACGGCATCGTAATCGCGCCCGTCGCCTACCAGCGTCACCGCCTGATCGGGAAACAGCATCCGCCAGCGTGCAATGGCCAAATCGACATAGGCTGGCGCCAATTCAATGCCGCGCACCACTCGCCCCGTACGTTGCCCGGCGATGATCGTGCTGCCGCTGCCCGCGAAGGGCTCAAACACCACCTCGCCAGCGTCCGTGTAGGCTCGCATCAGGAAGTCCGGCAGCGCCACTGGAAACACCGCCGGATTCTCGGTTTCAATCCCGCGCCCCTTGTGGCGCGTAATGCGCAGCACCGCGTCAGGAATGCGCATCTCCTGCACCGGCTGGCCGATATGCGTGTACGCCTTCACCTCGCCATCGGCGGCGCGCAGCCCGCTGCCCTTGTTCGGCGTGCCGGCCCATTTGCAGGGGATGATCTTGTTCGCCTGCCGCGCCGCGCGATTGAAGTGGAACACCAACTCAAAGGCCGGTGCCAAACGCCCGTTCCAATCACCAGGCAGCCCTGGTCCCTGGTCCCAGGTGTAGAGCCCAAAGCGGCGCCAACCTCGCGCACGCATCCATTCCAGCCAACCCTGCCAATAGGGCTGCCATTCATTCTCGCGATGGATCAGGCCGAGATTGACCAGCGCCTGCCCATCGGGCCGCAGCGCCGCGTCCGGATGCTGGAAGACGCCCTGCATCAGCGCATCCCAATCCGAGACACCGCCGGTCGTGTAGGCGCGCTGATTGCCATAGGGCGGGCTGGTGAAAAGCATCGCCGCGCGATCGCCTTCCATCACGCGCGCGACCGTCGCCGCGTCGGTGCTATCGCCACACAACAGCCGATGCGCGCCAAGCAACCACAAATCACCGGGGCGAGAGACCGCTTGGCGCGGTGCCTCGGGCTCAGCATCGGCAGGATCATCCACATCTTCACCAATCGCCGGTGCGGCAAGGTTCTCGGCGGTGTCCGCGGGCAGAGCCTCGGGCGCGTCGCCGTCGGACACGGCCTCTCCAGCCGCCGCGAGGATGCCTGCCAGTTCATCCGCCGAGAAACCAAGCGCGGCGAGGTCAATCTCTGCCGCTTGCACGCTGGCCAGGGCATCGCGCAGCAGCGCCTGGTCCCAGGTCGCGTTTTCCGCGATGCGATTATCGGCAAGGCGCAGCGCTTCCTTTTGCGCAGATTCCAAGTGCCGCAACACAATCACCGGCACCTTCGCGATGCCGAGCGCTTCCGCCGCCGCCAAGCGGCCATGGCCCGCGATCAGCACGCCATCCTCATCTACCAGCAGCGGATTGGTGAAACCGAAGGCGAGCATGCTGGCCTTGATTTGCTCCAGCTGCGCCGCGCCATGCACCCGCGCATTGCCGGCATGGGCGCGCAGTGTCGTGATCGCGCGGAGTTGGATCCGCTCGGCCATCCAGGGAAGCGTCATGGGGGGTGTCCGGGAAGGGTTGGGGGATGCGGAGGGGACGAAGCTACGCGTTTAGGTTTGACTTTTGCTGGCCCGCTAAGTAACCGAAGAGCGTCCTGATCCGACGTGCCGCCAACCGGCCTCGTCGCTCGGCGGGGCAGATCGGGGGTGGGTTGGCTGCCCCCGTTCATTTCTCCGGCTTCTAAGCTGCTGAAACCATGCTCATCAGGTGCAAACCAGGTGCAAACCTGAAGGGCCTAGGTTTGCACCTAAGCCGTTGAATTCAGGGCGCTATAGTGCAAACCGCAACCCATATTTTTATTCTGGCGCTAGCGATGTCGCGCGCGATTGATCCCCGCATACAAAATGCGCAGGAAGGAACCATGCAATCAGATGTGTTGTTATTGGAGTTTAGATCTTGACTTTGCGGTTTTGCCTTATGTGCTCTCCAATTTTCATTCCGTATTACGATCCACTGCCCAGCCGCGTCACCGCCCTCAACACAGTTTCTCGACCTTCACGAGGTATATCATTTCCGTTTTGCGCGATGGAAGGGGGAGAATTGTAACAGAGAATGCGCGCCGCAATTCCCCCC
>JADCGG010000282.1 GCA_020249125.1 Roseomonas sp.
GAGGAGCGATACAGAAGACATGGGGGAACCTCAAAGAATCGAGGTCATCCATGAATCACCGCACAATGCTTTTGGGAATCCCTGCCAAGTTCAAGCGATTGCCCTGCGCCAATTCCGATCACCCCTTGCCCAAGCGCCTGAGGCTCTTGATGATGCAGGCTCGGAGGATCGCAAACCGATTGTCAAGCATCGTCGAATTGAACGTGCCGGTGTCTTGGCCTTATCCATCATCGCTTGCGGCCTTACCCGTGCCTCGCGCGATTGCTGCGGCCATGCCTTTACAGATGCAGCCGCCAATCACTAACTTGGAAAAAAACGGGGCAGCCTTAAAAACCTCGCTTCATGGGCCAACCTAACACCGATATCTATCAAATAGCTCGGGAGGCATAATCATGCAGGAAGACGATCTCCGCGGCCTTATTGGTCGCGTCAGGAATGGGGCCATGTCGCGCCGCGCCTTTGTCAGGCGCATGGCGGCGGTGGGCTTCACCGCGCCCATGGCAACGCAGCTTCTGGCCATGGCCGGCGCCGCCAATGCGCAATCCACGGCGGCCAGCATGCCGGCCTATGGCGGCACGCGCCGCGGCGGTGGCGGGCATTTGAAGATTCTTTATTGGCAGGCCTCCACGCTTCTCAACCCGCATTTCGCCGCCGGCACCACCAATCAGGATGCGAGCCGCGTCTTTTATGAACCGCTGGCCGGCTGGGCCGCTGATGGCACCTTGCAGCCGATCCTGGCCGCCGAAATCCCTTCCATCGAAAATGGCGGCTTGGCACGGGATGGCCGTTCGGTCACCTGGAAGCTGAAGCGCGGCGTGAAATGGCATGATGGCCAGGATTTCACCGCCGATGACGTGGTGTTCAATTGGGAATATGCGCGCAACCCGCAGGTTGCGACCGTGACGGCCGGTTCGTATCGGGATGTCAATGTCGTCAAGGTGGATGATTTCACCGTGCGCGTTGAATTCCCGACACCGACTCCCTTCTGGGCCGATGCTTTCGTCGGCTCCATCGGCATGATCATCCCGCGCCATCTGTTCCGCGATTTCGCCGGCGCCAATTCGCGCGATGCACCGACCAATATCCGCCCTGTCGGCACTGGCGCTTATCGGCTGCAAAGCTTCGCGCCAGGTGATCTTTTGCGTGCTGAGCTTAATCCCAATTACCACATGAACAACCGCCCCTTCTTTGATTCGATGGAAATCAAGGGCGGCGGCGATGCGGCATCCGCCGCACGCGCGGTGCTGCAAACCGCCGATTTCGACTATGCCTGGAATTTGCAGGTGGAAGACGCCATCCTGCAACGCCTGGAAGCTGCTGGGCGCGGGCGCGTCAACGTGATTGACGGCGGGAACATCGAATTCGTGCAGCTCAATGCCGCCGATCCGAACCGCGAAGTGGAAGGCGAACGCGCGCATCCCAATTCGCGCCATCCCGCCTTCCAGGACCCTGCCGTGCGCCAGGCCATGGCGCTGCTGATTGATCGGCAGGCACTTCAGCAGCATATTTATGGTCGCGGCGGTCCCGCCACGCCGAATTTCCTGAACAACCCACCGCGTTTCCGTTCGCCCAATATGCGAATGGAATTCAGCGTTGAACGTGCCAATCAAATCCTGGATCAGGCGGGCTGGGTGCGTGGATCGGATGGCATTCGCGCCAAGGATGGGGTGCGGCTGCGCTTTGTCTATCAAACCTCGGTCAATTCGCCCCGCCAACGCACTCAGGCCATCTATAAGCAGGCCGCCCAGCGTGCCGGCATTGACCTTGAACTCAAATCTGTCGTCGCTTCGGTGTTTTTCTCATCCGATGTCGCCAACCCGGATACCTACATCAAGTTCTGGGCCGATATGCAAATGTACACCACCACCATGCCGCAGGCGGACCCGCAGCGCTTCATGAACCAGTATGTTTCCTGGGAAATGTCGCAGCGTTCCAATTCCTGGCAGGGCCGCAATATCGTGCGCTGGAAGAACGACGAATATGATGCTGCCTTCCGTGCCGCGGATGCCGAACTAGACCCTGTGAAGCGCGCGGCGCTTTTTATCCGCATGAATGATTTGATTGTGGGGTCCAACCACGTCATCCCGCTGGTGATGCGCCCGACCGTTTCCGGTTCGGTCAATAATCTTCGGCATGTGCTGTCAGGCTGGGACATCACGATGTGGATGATCCAGGATTGGTGGCGCCAGACCTGATGGGGCTTTGGCACGGGGCGGCATGTCAGGAATCATGACCGCCCAATGACCCAATATCTGATCCGCCGCTTGCTTATTGCGATCCCGAGCATTTTCGGGATCAGCATTGTGCTGTTCACTGTGCTTGCGCTGGCACCCGGTGATCCGTTTGAGGAGCTGGCAACCAACCCTGCCGTGCCGCCCGATGTGCGCGCGGCGCTGCGCCAAAGCCTCGGTCTCGATGATCCGGTGCATATGCGCTACATTGCCTGGCTCACTTCCATGCTGCGCGGCGATTGGGGCTATTCCTTTGTCAGCCGCATTCCCGTTGATCAGCTTATTGTCCAGCGCATTCCAACCACGCTTTACGTTATCGGCCTGTCACAGCTTGTGGCGCTGGCGATTGCGCTGCCGGTTGGGGTTTATGCCGCAACAAGGCCCTATTCCATCTTTGATCAGATCGCGAATACGCTTGCCTTTATCGGCTTTTCCCTGCCCACCTTCTTTACCGGGCTGCTGCTGATCCTGCTGTTTTCCATCTATCTGGATTGGCTGCCCTTTGTGTACCGCACGAATATCGAGGCAACAGGCTGGCGCTGGTGGTGGGAACAATTCCGCCAATCCATCATGCCGATCATGGTGCTGGGCCTGTTTCAGGGCGCGGCCTGGACGCGCTTTGTCCGTTCCGCCGTGCTTGATGTGATCCGACTGGATCATGTGACGACTGCGCGCGCCAAGGGCCTGCCAGAGGGCAAGATCACGCTGCGCCATGTGGTGCGCAATGCCATGATCCCGGTGGTCACGCTGGTTGCGCTGCAAATGCCGGCGGTTTTCGGCGGTGCCATTGTGACCGAGCAGATATTCCGCGTGCCCGGCATTGGCAGCCTGTTGATCAGTGCGATCCTTGCCAATGACACGCCAGTGATCATGGCGGTGACCTTTGTCTTCGCGTGCCTTGTAATCTTCTTCAATCTTTTGGCGGATATCCTTTATGGCTGGCTCGACCCCCGCATCAGCTACCGCTAACGCCAGCCCAAGGCCCTTGACCAGCCCTTGGTCAGAAGCCTGGCGGCGCTTTCGCAAGCACCGGCTCGCGGTTGTCAGCGCTGTCTTGCTGGGTTTGCTTGTTCTGGCGGTACTGTTTGGCCCGCTGGTCTGGCGCGTGCCGATCAATGACATTGATTTTTCCGTGATTCTGCACGGACCATCCCTCGCGCATCCGCTCGGCACTGATGATCTTGGGCAGGATCTGCTGGCGCGTATGCTCTATGGCGGGCGGATTTCGCTCGCGGTTGGCTTCACCGCCATGCTGGTGGCCGTGAGTGTCGGCATCCTGATTGGCGCCATTGCAGGGCTGGCCGGAGGCAAGACCGATGCGGCGCTGATGTGGCTCACGGATTTGTTCCTGTCACTGCCGCAATTGCCGCTGCTGCTGCTGATCATCTTCCTGTTTCGCGACAGCCTGAAGGCGATTGTGGGGCCGGAGCTTGGCGTTTTTATTCTGATTGTCATCATCATCGGCCTGTTCAATTGGATGCAGGTGGCGCGCCTGGTGCGTGCGCAGTTTTTCTCATTGCGGGAAAAGGAATTCGTCGAAGCCGCGCGCGCGCTTGGGGCTTCGCGCTTCCGGCTGGCCGCGCGGCACATCCTGCCGAATTCCCTTGGCCCCGTGATTGTTGCCGCCACCATTGATGTCGCGGCGGCCATCATCGCGGAAAGCACGCTGTCCTTCCTGGGGCTAGGCTTCCCGCCCGATATCCCAACCTGGGGGCGGCTTTTGTATGATGCGCGCGATCATCTGGATTTCGCGCCGCATTGGGCGCTGTTTCCTGGCCTTGCGATATTCCTGACCGTGCTCACGATCAATTTTGTGGGTGATGGCCTCAGGGATGCGCTTGATCCACGGCGCGTGGTCTGAACCAAGATGGATAACCTTCTTGATATCAAGGGCCTCAAGGTTCATTTCAAAACCGATGATGGTTGGGTGCGCGCGGTGGATGGCGTGGATCTTTCCGTCGCCGCGGGAGAAACTGTTTCCATCGTGGGCGAATCCGGCTGCGGCAAGACCGTGACCGCCATGACGATCCTGAAGCTGATCGCCATGCCGCCTGGCAAGATCGTTGCCGGCGAGATCAATTGGCGCGGCGAAAACCTGGTGGAAGCCCCGCCCGCCCGCATGCGCGCCATTCGCGCCGCCGAAATCGGCTTTATCTTTCAGGAACCCATGACCTCACTCAACCCGGTCTATACGGTGGGTGAACAGATTGCCGAAGCGGTGCGACAGCATGAAGGGCTATCGCGCAAGGCGGCGATGGATCGTGCCGCGGAGATGCTCAATCTTGTGCAGATCCCGAATGCAGCGAAGCGCGTGCATGATTATCCGCATCAATTTTCGGGCGGGATGCGCCAGCGCGTGATGATCGCCATGGCGCTTTCCTGCAACCCGAAGCTTGTGATTGCCGATGAACCGACAACGGCGCTGGATGTGACGATCCAGGCGCAGATCCTGGACCTGATGAATGAAATGAAGCAGCGCCTTGGCATGGCGGTGCTGCTGATCACCCATGCCATGGGCGTGGTTGCGGAAACCGCGCAGCGCGTGGTGGTCATGTATGCCGGGCGCGTGGTGGAAGAAGCACCGGTTGAAGCGCTTTTTGCGCGCCCGCGACACCCCTATACGCAGGGCCTGATCCGTTCCATCCCGCGCCTTGATCTGGCGGCGACTGAACATAAGCGGCTTGAAGCCATAGGCGGTGTGGTGCCAAGCCTTTTGCATCCGCCGCCCGGCTGCCGCTTCGCCGCGCGGTGCAAGCATGCCATGCCGTCCTGCCAAGAGATTGAACCAAGGCTTGAGATGGTCTCCCCCGGCCATAAGGTTGCCTGCCTGCGGGCGGAGGAAATCGCATGACCGAACCGCTGCTCAGCGTGCAGGGCTTGGTCAAGCGCTTCCCCGTAAAGGGCGGCATCCTGCAACGCACTGTGAATGAGGTTCATGCCGTATCCGGCGTTTCCTTCGATATCAACAAGGGGGAAACCCTTGGCCTGGTGGGCGAATCAGGCTGCGGCAAATCCACCACGGGCCGGCTGATCCTGCGCCTGATTGAGCCCACCGCCGGCAAGGTCTGGTTTGAAGGCCGCGACGTGACCGCGCTTGATCATCAGCAGATGGTCGCCTTGCGGCGCGATATGCAAATCATTTTCCAGGACCCCTTTGCCTCACTCAATCCGCGCATGACGGTCGCCGCTATCATTGGTGAGGCGCTGATCATCCATAGGCTTGCGAAGACGCCGCGTGAACGCGAAGACCGCGTGGTGGAATTGCTGGAAACGGTTGGGCTCAATGCGGATCACATGCGGCGCTTTCCGCATGAATTTTCAGGCGGGCAAAGGCAGCGTATCGGCATTGCGCGCGCCCTGGCGGTTTCACCGAAGCTGATCATTTGTGATGAACCGGTCTCGGCACTTGATGTCTCCATCCAGGCGCAGGTGGTCAATCTGCTTGAGGATTTGCAGGAAAAATTCGGCCTGACCTTCCTGTTCATCGCGCATGATCTTTCGGTGGTTGAACATATCTCCGATCGAGTTGCGGTGATGTATCTTGGCCGGATTGTGGAAATTGCCTCGGCACGGGAACTCTACACAACACCGCTGCACCCTTACACGGAAGCGCTGCTTTCAGCCGTGCCGATCCCGGACCCGACCGTGAAGCGCGAAAGGATCAGGTTGCAGGGGGATGTGCCAAGCCCGCTCAACCCGCCATCGGGCTGCCATTTCCATACGCGCTGCCCGATTGCGGATGGGGCACGGTGCCGGAATGAAGTGCCCGCGCTCCGCGAAGTGCGGCCTGGGCATTCGGTTGCGTGCCATTACCGGGAATAGGTCCGGCCGTCACGACGATAGCGCGGCCCTGAACTGCCAATATGCTGGATTTTTTGGGAAATGGCGCGCCCGAAAGGATTCGAACCTCTGACCCCCAG
The DNA here is from genome assembly GCA_020249125.1 of Roseomonas sp. Lineage (GTDB taxonomy): Bacteria > Pseudomonadota > Alphaproteobacteria > Acetobacterales > Acetobacteraceae > Neoroseomonas. The sequence continues at coordinate 6,152 of JADCGG010000282.1, forward strand.
ATTCGTAGTCTGGTGCTCTATCCAGCTGAGCTACGGGCGCCCTTGATGAGGGGACGGATAGCGGAGCCGCGCCAAAGGCGCAACCCCAGCACCGTCACCAATCTGTCATGCGGCGAGTTTATCCAATTCGCGCACCAAAGCCTCGCCCATCACGCTGGTGCCAACACGCGCCATGCCGGGCTGCATGATATCAGCGGTGCGCAAGCCGCCACCGAGAACCTTTTCCACCGCCGCTTCCACCAGCCGCGCATCTTCTTCCATGCCGAAGGACCAGCGCAGCAGCATAGCGAAGGAAAGAATCTGCGCACAAGGGTTGGCAATGCCCTTGCCGGCGATATCGGGCGCCGAACCATGAACCGGTTCATAAAGCGCATGGCGCCGGCCAGAGGCATCCACCGCGCCAAGCGTGGCCGAAGGCAGCATGCCGAGCGAACCGGTCAGCGCCGCCGCCAAATCAGACAGCACATCGCCGAACAAATTTGACCCCAGGATCACGTCAAATTGCTTGGGGCGAGAGCAAAGCTGCATGGCGCAATTATCGGCATACATATGCTCAAGTTCCACATCCGGGAATTCGGCCTTGCCGATTTCACCGACCACCGCGCGCCATAGCCGCCCGGATTGCATCACATTCGCCTTTTCCACGCTGGTCACCTTGTTGCGACGCTTGCGCGCCAGATCAAAGGCGATGCGTGCCACGCGGGCGATTTCGTCTTCGGTATAGACTTCCGTATCAATGCCGGTGCGCTTGCCATTGGCATCCGTGTGGATGCCGCGCGGTTCGCCGAAATAAATGCCACCAGTTGATTCGCGCACGATCATCACGTCAAGCCCGCGCACCAGATCGGGCTTCAGCGAAGAAGCATCCACCAGCGGGTCAAGCACAACGGCGGGGCGCAGATTGGCGAAAAGGCCAAGATCCTTGCGCAGCCGCAGCACGCCCAATTCCGGGCGCTTGTCGAAGGGCATGGAATCCCATTTCGGGCCGCCGACGGAACCGAACAGCACCGCATCGGCAGCCTTGGCGCGGGCGACGGTTTCATCCGAACAGGGCGTGCCTTCCGCATCCAACGCGGCACCACCCACCAGGCCTTCTTCGATATTGAAGGAGACATGGCGGCGGCGATCCATCCAATCCACCACGCGGCGCACTTCGCGCATCACCTCGGGGCCGATCCCGTCGCCGGGCAGGACAAGAAGCTTTTTGTTCGATGACATGGCGTTTTCCTCATGGCCCCGGTTTGGCACGCCGGGGCGTTCTTCAATCAGGCGTAAAGCCAGGGCTGAGATGCGCGCTGGCGCGATTCAAAACTGTCAATCGCGGGGGCGTGCTGCATGGTCTGGCCGATATCATCCAGGCCATTCAGCATCAGGTGGCGGCGCAGCGGATCAATCTGGAAGGGGATTTCCTCGCCATTCGGGCGCACCACCACTTGGCGTTCCAGATCAACGCTGATTCGCGCATTGCCGCCCATCTTCGCGTCTTCCATCAGCTTTTCGCAAACCTCGCGCGGCAGGCGCACCGGCAATACGCCATTCTTGAAGCAGTTATTGTGGAAGATATCCGCGAAATCGGGGGCAATCACGCAGCGAATGCCGAAATCCAGCAGCGCCCAGGGCGCGTGTTCGCGCGAAGAACCGCAGCCGAAATTCTCAAACGCAATCAGGACTTCGGCCTTGCGATAGGGTTCCTGATTCAGCACGAAATCAGAGTTTTCCGAGCCATCTTCCTTGAAGCGGAAATTGGCGAAAAGATTCTTCCCGAAGCCGAGCCGGCTGATGGATTTCAAGAAGCGCGCCGGGATGATCTGGTCCGTATCCACATTCGCCTTGGGCAAGGGTGCGGCGATACCGGTAAGCTTGGTGAAGGCTTGCATATCAGATCGCTCCCTTCGGCTGATAATCGCGCACATCGGCCAGATGGCCGGCCACCGCCGCCGCCGCCGCCATGGCGGGACTCAGCAGATGAGTCCGCCCGCCAGGGCCCTGACGCCCTTCGAAATTGCGGTTGGATGTGCTGGCGCTGCGCTGACCGGGTGTCAGCTTATCCGGGTTCATGCCAAGGCACATGGAACAGCCCGCTTCGCGCCATTCAAAGCCCGCTTCGCGCAGAATGCGATCCAGCCCTTCCGCTTCCGCCTGCTTCTTCACCAGGCCCGAACCAGGCACCACCAGCGCGCGCACATGGTCCGCCACGCGGCGACCCTTGGCGATGGCGGCGGCGGCGCGGATGTCTTCAATGCGGCTATTGGTGCAGGAACCGACGAAAACCACATCCACCTTCAGATCGGTCAGGCGCTGGCCGGGCGTCAGGCCCATATAGTCCACCATGCGCTGCAATTGCGCGCGCTTGGCTTCATCGGCCTCATCCGCTGGGTTCGGCACAATGCCGGTGATCGGCAGCACCGCTTCCGGATTGGTGCCCCAGGTCACTTGCGGCGCGATTTCATGCGCGGCCAAACGCAGTTCCTTATCGAAATGGGCACCCACATCGGAAGGCAGCGTCTTCCACCATTCCAGCGCGCGCTTGAAGGCTTCACCCTTCGGGCCATTCGGCGTTTTGGCGATATAGTCGAAGGTGGTTTGGTCGGGCGCCACCATGCCGGCACGCGCGCCACCTTCAATGGTCATGTTGCAGACCGTCATGCGCCCGGCCATGTCGAGCGCGCGGATCGCGTCACCAGCATATTCAATCACATGCCCGGTGCCGCCCGCCGTGCCAATCTTGCCGATGATGGCCAGCACAATATCCTTACCGGAACAGCCAAAGGCCAGATTGCCATCCACCGAAACACGCATGTTCTTGGCCGGCTTCTGCAACAGCGTTTGCGTCGCCAGCACATGTTCCACTTCCGATGTGCCGATGCCGAAAGCCAGCGCGCCCATGGCGCCATGGGTCGAGGTATGGCTATCGCCGCACACAATCGTCATGCCCGGCAGCGAACGGCCAAGCTCCGGCCCGATCACATGCACAATGCCCTGCCGGTCATCGAGCAGCGGGATATAGGGCACGCCGAATTCGACGACGTTCTTTTCGAGCGTTTCAACCTGCAAGCGGCTTTCGGGGTCCACAATGCCGGTGCGGCGGCTGTCATCGGTCGCGATATTATGGTCCACCACCGCCAGTGTCGCATCCGGGCGGCGCACCTTGCGCCCCGCGGCGCGCAGGCCATCAAAGGCGTGCGGCGTGGTCACTTCATGGGTCAGATGCAAATCAATGTAGAGCAGCGCCGTGCCATCCGGCAGGGTTTCAACAACATGCGCGTCCCAGATCTTGTCGAACAACGTGCGCGGCTTCTGCGCTGACATTTCATCTTCCCCCTTGCATCACATGAAAACGCCGCGCCTTTCAGCGCGGCGCGTTACATTCAGCCTTCGGCAGCCTTGGCCGGGCTGGCAGCCTTCATGCCCAGCTTTTCCGCGATGCGCGCGGATTTACCGGTGCGGCCACGCAGGTAGTACAGCTTCGCGCGACGCACCTTGCCGCGACGCACCACCTGAATTTCCGCGACATTCGGGCTATACAGCGGGAACACGCGCTCCACGCCTTCGCCATAGGACAGCTTGCGGACGGTGAAGTTGCTCTGCACGCCCTTGTTGGAACGCGCGATCACCACGCCTTCATAGGCCTGGGTGCGGATGCGTTCGCCTTCCACCACCTTCACCATGACGCGCACGGTATCGCCCGGGCCGAATTCCGGTGTGGCGCGGGCGGCGGAGAGCTTCGCCTGCTGGTCCGCTTCGAATTGCTGCAAGATATTCATGTTGATACCCTTTCTTCGGTTTCTTTAGGCGGCGGCGGGATGGCCGGCAATGGCCCCCGCGCCTCCGCGCGCTGTTTCATGCCGCGCCCATAAATCGGGGCGACGTTCCTTGGTGATTTTTTCGCTTTCGGCCCGGCGCCAGGCCGCAATGGCGGCGTGATGGCCCGAAAGCAGCACTTCCGGCACGGCGCGCCCGGCC
>JADCGG010000283.1 GCA_020249125.1 Roseomonas sp.
AAGACCATGATTGATATCCGCACCGTGCTGACGCGCCTTTCCGATGGCACCATCACCGGGGAAGCGCGTGATCAATACAATCAGCAATATGCGCAGCTCCGCACCCAGATCGCGAGTTTTTTGGAGGATGCGGATTATTTCGGCCGCAACCTTCTGACCGGCGCATCACCCGCCGATGATGTTGTGACCATAAGGAGCGAATCGACTGACACGGCTGATCTCTACACGCTCGCCGCGCTCGGTCCCAGTGCCAATTTCCTGGTCAATGCGGGACCCTTCGCTACCGATGCCGCTGCCCGTGCTGCCCTGGACCCGGCAACAGGAAATTTTACCGGGATCAATCGGGCGATCAATGATGCAATGAATAGGCTGGGTTCCGATGCGCGCTACATTGACGCACAGATCAATTTCAACAGCGAAAAGCTCGATGCCATGGAAGGTGGCCTCGGCAATCTGATTGATGCCAATCTGGCGAGGGAATCAGCGCGGCTTCAGGCGCTGCAAATCCGCCAGCAGCTTGGCAGCCAGACGCTTTCCATCGCCAATCAGGCGCCGCAATTCCTGCTGTCACTATTCGGTGGTCGCTGATGAAATGAACCAAACCCCTCAAGGGAGCCTCAACCAAAGCGCCACGGCCTGATGCCGGCATGAAACCAGGTGATCATCGAATAAATGTCGTACACCGGCAGGCCAAGCGCTTCACGCAAGGCCGCCGCATAGGGCGGCATATTCGTGCATTCCAGCACAATCGCCCCCACATCCGGGTGGCGCGCCACCAATTCACGCCCGGCATCCAGGATATCCTGCGTCGCCAGATCAATATCCATATCCTGATGATCGGCGCGGATCAGCACTCGGAAAAACTCCCGCCCGCCTTCCGTGCCAACGCAGGGGATATCGCGCGGCACACCCGCGGCATCCAGATGCGCCGGCGTCAGGCTTTGCTTGCTGACGGTAATCACGCCCACGCGCTTGCCGGGCGGTAGTGTTGCCTGCACCCAAGGCACCTGCATCAGTGATGATGTCGCCACCGGCACCTGCACCGCTTCGGCCAATTCGCGCTGAAAAAGCGATAGAAAGCCGCAATTGGTGGTAATAGCCTCGGCGCCCAGATGCACCAGCTCCTCAGCGGCAGCGATGAAATCCGGCAAAAGCCCCTTGGCGCCCAGCAGCACCACCTTTTCAGGTGTCGCGCCGCGCACCACGCGGAACAGCACCGGGAAGGGCCAGGTCTCGCCATTGCCCATATCGCCGGGAATGCGGGGAAAGCGCGCTTCCAGCATCAGTATGCCAAGCGGCGCGCCATAGATGGATTTGCCGCCGCGCGCGATGCGCGGCCCGGATTTTTGGGTGTTCATCTGGCGAGCTTAAGCGGTTAAACTCAGCCCCAACAATCCCAGGGAGTTTCAATCCATGCGTCGTAGCCTGCTTGCCGCCCTGCTTGCTTCTGTCATCGCCGCACCTGCCTTGGCGCAGGGTGACGCCTGGCCCAACCGCCCAATCACGCTGATGGGCGGATTCCCCAATGGCGCGGGCACGGATATTTACGCGCGGCGCTTGGCGGAACCGCTTTCGCGCGCCTTGGGCCAGCCGGTGGTGGTGGATAACCGCACCGGGGCAGGGGGCAATATCGGGTCTGATTTCGTCGCGAAGTCGCGGCCCGATGGCTATACTTTCTATTTTGGCACCGCCGGCACCCATGCCATCAATGCCGCGCTGTATAAGAACCTGCCCTTTGATGTGCAGCGGGATTTCACGCCCGTAGTTCTGCTCGGCGATGTGCCCAATGTCATGATCGTGAGCACGGATAAGCGCCCGCAATTCCAGAATTGCGCGCAGGTGCTGGCGGCGGCGCGGGTGCGGCCCCAGGCGGTATCCTTCGGGTCTACTGGCAATGGCGCCTCTACGCACTTGGCCGGAGTGCAATTCGCCATCGCCGCCAATCTTGATCTTTTGCATGTGCCCTATCGCGGCCAGCCGGGCGCCATGGCGTCCTTGCTCGCGGGCGATACCGATCTTTTCTTCAACCAATCCGGCGCTGCCATGGGGCCGATCCGCCAGGGGCAGGTGAGGCCGCTCGCCGTCATGAGCCCGGCGCGGCTTGCAGCGCTGCCGGATGTGCCCACCGTGGCCGAGGCTTGCGGCACGCCGCCCATGGATACCAGCACTTGGTATGCGATTCTGGCCCCGGCGGGCCTGCCGGACCCGATCCTTCGGCGGATGAATGCTGAGGTGAACCGCATTATCGCGACCCCTGAATTCCGGTCATGGCTGATCGAAAACCAAGCCATCACGCCCCCCGCCGCGCCCAATTCGCCCGAGCAATTCCGCGAAACCCTGACGCGCGATATTGCCCGCTGGGCGGAAGTTGTGCGTCGGTCAGGCGCGACCGTGGATTGAAGCGGCCATCAGCCTTGCAAGCCTGACCGGCTCGCCCTAATCCCAGGCGAAACCGGAGCAAGTATGATGGACATGCAGCAATCCCAGGAAGCCCATGCCGAAATCCGTGAGGAGGTGCGCAAGCTCTGCGCCCGCTTCCCCGGCGAATATTGGCGCGAACTTGATACGCGCCGCGGTTACCCGAGCGAATTCGTCAAGGCGCTCACCGATGCCGGCTGGCTGGCCGCGCTGATCCCGGAAGAATATGGCGGGTCTGGCCTGCCGCTTTCCGCCGCGGCCGCGATTCTGGAAGAAATCCACGCCACGGGCTGCAACGCCGCCGCCTGCCACGCGCAAATGTACATCATGGGCACCATCCTGAAGCATGGCAGCCCCGAACAGAAGCAGAAGTATCTGCCGAAAATCGCCACCGGAGAATTGCGCCTGCAAGCCTTTGGCGTGACGGAACCGACCAGCGGCACGGATACCACGAGTCTCCGCACCTTCGCGCAAAAGCAGGGCGACAAATACATCGTCAATGGCCAGAAGATCTGGACCAGCCGGGCCGAGCATTCCGATCTGATGCTGCTGCTGGCGCGCACCACGCCGCGTGACCAGGTGGCCAAGCGCACCGATGGGCTTTCCACCTTCATCGTGGATATGAAAAAGGCGCTCGGCAACGGCCTGACCATTCGCCCGATCCGCACCATGATGAACCATAATTCCTGCGAGGTCTTCTTCGACAATATGGAAGTCCCCGCCGAGAATATGGTCGGTCAGGAAGGCAAGGGCTTCCGCTATATCCTTGATGGCATGAATGCTGAACGCTTGCTGATTTCGGCGGAAACCATTGGCGATGCCAAATGGTTCATCAACAAGGCCGTGGATTATTCCAAGCAGCGCGTGTTGTTTGGCCGCCCCATCGGCCAGAATCAAGGCGTGCAATTCCCAATCGCCAAGGCCTATGCCCAGATGCGCGCTGCCGAGGCGCTGATCCAAAAGGGCCTCGCCAAATTCGAAGCGGGGCTGCCCTGCGGTGAGGAAGCCAATATGGGCAAGATGCTCGGTGCGGACGCGGCCTGGGCGGCGGCGGAAGCCTGCGTGCAAACCCATGGCGGCTTCGGCTTCGCCGAGGAATACGACGTGGAGCGCAAATTCCGCGAGGCGCGGCTTTATCAGGTGGCGCCGATCAGCACCAACCTCGTCCTCAGCTATGTGGGCGAGCATGTGCTCGGCATGCCGCGGTCCTACTGATGGCATCCCAGCCGCTGAAGGGCCTGTTCGTCGTTTCGATGGAACAGGCCGTCGCCGCGCCCTATTGCGCTTCCCGCCTGGCCGATGCGGGGGCGCGCGTCATCAAAATCGAACGGCAGGAAGGCGATTTCGCCCGCGCCTATGATGCGGTGGCGCATGGGCAATCCAGCTATTTCATCTGGCTCAATCGCGGCAAGGAAAGCCTTTGCCTTGATATCAAAAAGCCGGAAGACAAGGCGCTGCTGGAAAAGCTGATCGGCAAAGCTGATGTCTTCATCCAGAACCTCGCCCCCGGTGCCATGGCGCGGGCGGGGTTTGGTTCGGCGGAATTGCGCGCGCGCCATCCGCGCCTGATCACGGTGGATATTTCCGGCTATGGCGAGGAAGGCGAATACGCCGCCATGAAGGCCTATGATCTGCTGGTGCAGGCGGAAAGCGGGCTGGCCTATGTGACAGGCCGCGCCGAAGGGCCGGGGCGCGTTGGCGTTTCGGCCTGCGATATCGCCTGCGGCATGCATGCCTATGCGGCGGTGCTGGAAGCGCTGCTTGATCGCGGCATTACCGGCAAGGGCAAGGGGATTGCCGTATCGCTGTTCGATGGCATGGCGGATTGGATGACGGTGCCGCTGCTGCAATATGAAGGCACGGGCCGGAACCCGCCGCGCATCGGCATGGCGCATCCTTCCATCTGCCCCTATGGCGCCTTCACCACCAAGGATGGCGCGGATGTGCTGATCGCCATTCAGAATGAACGCGAATGGGCGGGCTTCTGCACCCATTTCCTGGATGAGCCTGCGCTGCCCGAAC
>JADCGG010000284.1 GCA_020249125.1 Roseomonas sp.
GGCATGATCCCGCATCACCAGGGCGCGATAGACATGGCGCGCGTGGTGCTGCGCCACGGCAAGGACCCCGAAATGAAGCGCTTGGCCGAGAGCATCATCGCCGCGCAGGAAGCGGAAATTCCCCAGTTAAGGGCTTTTCTCGCGCGATGACGGGCGGGCGCGGGGAAGGGGGGGCGCCACTCACGCCGCCCCCGGGTGAAAGCCCGATCATTGTGCTGGTGCGCCCGCAAATGGCGCGCAATATCGGCAGCACCGCCCGCGCCATGGCCAATGGCGGGTTGTTCCATTTGCGTATCGTCGCCCCGCGCGATGGCTGGCCGCAGCCCGATGCTTTGCCCGCCGCTTCCGGCGCTGATCCCATCATCCATGCCGCGCAGGTTTTTGAAACCCTCGATGCCGCGCTGGCGGATTGCCACCGCGTCTTCGCCACTTGCCCGCGCCCGCGCCATGTTGTGATTCCGGTGCGCGATGCCCGCGCGGCGGCGGAAGATTTGCGCGCCATCAATGCCAAGGGCCAGCGCGTGGCCGTGCTATTCGGCCCCGAAAGGGCGGGCTTGGAAGCCGAAGATCTGGCCCGCGCCGATACCCTTGTGCGCTATCCGCTGAACCCTGAGCATAACTCGCTCAACCTCGCCCAGGCGGTGATGATCCTGGCCTATGAATGGTGGATGGCCGCTGAGGCAACGCCGCCGCGCTTTCTGATGACCAATGAAACCCATGTCGCGACCAAGGGCGAATTGGATATATTTTTGGGCCGGCTTATTGCCGAATTGGATGCCTCGGGCTTCCTGGACAATCAGGAAAAACGCCCCGGCATGGTGCGCAATCTGCGCCACTGGTTCCAGCGCGGAGAGGTGACGGAACAGGAACTCCGCACACTGCATGGTGTTGTCACCGAATTATCGCGCGGGCGCATGAAGCGTGGCCGCCCGCCGCGCGATGATCTGAAAGCGCCCTGGGACGAGACATAGGTTGGGTCGCATTTTCCGAGCCGCCAAGCGATTCCGCTTGGCTTGAAAATGCTCCATAAAAAAACCCGGCTGATATGCACCAGCCGGGTTCTTTTGGATCAAACGCTTCTCAGCGCTGCAAGGCCTGCACAATTTCCTGCGTGACCTTCTTCGCATCGCCGAACAGCATCATGGTATTCGGGCGGAAGAACAGTTCATTATCCACGCCGGCATAACCGCTCGCCATGCCGCGCTTGATGAAGAACACGGTCTTCGCGCGTTCCACATCCAGGATGGGCATGCCGTAAATCGCGGAGGATTTGTCGGTTTTCGCCGCCGGATTGGTCACGTCATTCGCCCCGATCACAAAGGCCACATCGGCATCGGCGAATTCGGGGTTGATCTCCTCAAGCTCGAACACCTCATCATAGGGCACGTTCGCTTCCGCCAGCAGCACGTTCATGTGGCCAGGCATGCGGCCCGCGACGGGATGGATGGCGTATTTGATTTCCGCACCTTCCTTCTTGAGCAGATCGGCCATTTCGCGCAGCACCTGCTGCGCCTGCGCCACCGCCATGCCATAGCCGGGCACCACGATGATCTTCTGCGCATTCTTCATCATATAGGCCGCATCTTCCGGGCTGCCGGCCTTGACCGGCGGGCGATCCGCCGCATCACCGCCTGCCGCCGCCGCGCCGCCTTCAGAACCGAAGCCGCCCAGCAGCACATTGATGATGCTGCGGTTCATGCCCTTACACATGATGTAGGACAGGATGGCACCCGAAGCACCCACCAGCGCGCCTGTCACAATCAGCAGCAGATTGCCGATGGTGAAGCCAATGCCCGCCGCCGCCCAGCCGGAATAGCTGTTCAGCATGGAAACAACCACGGGCATATCCGCGCCACCGATCGGGATGATCAGCAGGAAGCCCAGCACAAAGGACAGGATCGCGATAAGCCAGAACAGCACATCGCTGCCGGTGATCACGAACAGCACCACCAGCAGCGCCAGCAGAATGCCAAGCCCCAGGTTCAGCATATGCTGACCCTTGAACATGATTGGCGCGCCGGACATGCGGCCATCCAACTTCGCAAAGGCAATCACGGAACCCGAGAAGGTGATGGCACCAATCGCAAGGCCGAGAGACATTTCAACCAGTGACGCGCCCTTGATATTGCCGCGCACGCCAATGCCGAAGCTTTCCGGCGCATAAAACGCCGCCGCCGCCACAAACACAGCCGCCAAACCCACCAGCGAATGGAAGGCCGCGACAAGCTGCGGCAGCGATGTCATTTGAATGCGCTGCGCGACAATGGTGCCGATCCCGCCACCAATGGCCAAACCAGCAATCACCAAGCCAATGCCGGCGATATCCATGCCCGGCTTTAGCAGCGTCGCCACAATGGCAACCCCCATGCCGATCATGCCGAGCATATTGCCCTGGCGGCTGGTTTCCGGATGGCTCAGCCCGCGCAGCGCCAGAATGAACAGCACTGACGCGACAAGATACGCCAAAGTCAGAAGAGTGGTCGCCATGATCTCAGCTCCCCTTCTTCTTGAACATGGCGAGCATGCGTCGTGTTACCATGAAGCCGCCAAAGATGTTCACGGCGGCGAGCGTGACGCCAATAAAGCCAAAAATCCGTGCCACCCAGCCATCGGCGGTCCCGGCGGCCAGAATGGCGCCCACCACGATCACCGATGAAATGGCGTTGGTCACACCCATCAGCGGCGAATGCAGCGCGGGCGTCACATTCCACACCACATGATAGCCGACGAAGCAGGCCAGCAAGAAAATCGTCAGCAGATACAAGAACGGCTCAGCCGCTGCGGCCACCGGGGCCACGGCTTCCGCCGCGCGGCGGGCCTGTTCCGCCAGTTCCAGCGCGCGCTGCGCCGTGCTGGCCGCCTGATTGGCGAGTTCGGTCGCGTTCATCCGAATTCTCCTTAGCCTGCCTGGGCCGGCTTCATTTGCGGGTGCACCACGGCCCCGCCGCGCGTCAGCGCAACACCCTTCACAATCTCATCTTCTTCCGAAAGCTTCGGCGCCTTGGCGTCCTTGTCCCAGAAGGTGGAAAGGAAGGTCAGCAGATTGCGCGCATAAAGCGCGGAAGCCGCCGCCGGGATGCGTCCGGGCCAATTGGTGAAGCCCAGGATTTTCACGCCATTTTCCGTGACGAAAAGCTCACCCGGCTTGGTCAGCGCGCAATTGCCGCCGGCGTCGGATGCGATATCCACAATCACGGAACCGGGCTTCATGGCGGCCACCATTTCGGCGGTCACCAGAATGGGCGCGCGGCGGCCCTGCACCAGCGCAGTGCAGACCACCACATCCTGCTTCGCGATATGCGCGGCAACCACTTCCGCCTGCTTGGCGTAGAAGGCTGCTGAAAGCTGCTTCGCATAGCCGCCCGCGGTTTGCGCGGCCTTGCTTTCCTCATCCTCATAGCCCACGAAGCTGGCGCCGAGGGATTTGATTTCTTCCTTGGCGGCGGGGCGCACATCGGTCGCGGAAACGCGGCCACCCAGGCGGCGCGCGGTCGCAATCGCCTGCAAGCCGGCAACGCCGGCGCCCATGATGAAGGTATTGGCCGCGGGCACCGTGCCGGCGGCCGTCATCATCATTGGGAAGCCCTTGTCATAGGCGGTCGAGGCTTCAACCACGGCGCGATAGCCCGCCAGATTCGCCTGGGAAGACAGCACATCCATGGATTGCGCGCGGGTGATGCGCGGCAGCAATTCCATGGCGCAAGCGTCAATCCCGGCGGCTGCGTAGCGCCCGGCGGCATCCGCATCGGCGGCGAGCGTCGCGATTAGCAGCGCCCCGCGCGGAATCAGCGAAAGCTCATCCACCGCGCCTTCGCCGGCGGCCAGCGGCGCGCGCACCTTCAGGACGATATTGGCCCCGGCCAGCGCCCCGGCGGCATCGGCAGCCAGGCTCGCGCCCGCATCGCTGAACGCCGCATCGGTGATGCCAGAGGCCAGGCCCGCGCCGGCCTCAACGGTCAGCGTGCAGCCCATGCCAATCAGCTTCTTCACGGTCTCCGGCGTCGCGGCAACCCGCGTCTCACCGGCCCGGCGTTCTTTCAGAACGGCCACTTTCATAAGGGATACCCCCAAAAGGACAGATTGTGCGCCGCACTACAGGCGCCGCGCCCAGGTGTCCACCCAGGCC
>JADCGG010000285.1 GCA_020249125.1 Roseomonas sp.
AGCCTTGACGTCGAGCGGACGAAGATCGCCCTTTTCGTTCAAGGTGCCGGCGCCCACGGAGACGACTTCGCCTTCCTGGGGCTTTTCCTTCGCGGTGTCGGGGATGATGATACCACCAGCGGTCTTTTCTTCCGCAGTAACGCGGCGCACAAGAACGCGGTCATGCAGGGGACGAAATTTCATAAGGTCCTCTCCTGAGCCTCGGGTTGATGACGGCTCGCTCTGGGAAGCCTGACCGGTCACCGAGGGTGCCCCGGCCGTTAGCACTCCCCCCAGAGGAGTGCCAGCGATTTAGGGCGTGCAGGCCAGTGCGTCAAGCGGGTGGCAGCACTCAAAGCGTGCTAGTGCTAAAAAATTGAAAACAAAGATTTTTCTTGCAAAACCCCCGAGTCGTCATGGCAAGCTTGCTCTCGGTCCCGGCGGGACGCCGGGGCAGGATCGCTTGTGACGGCATAGGAAAAGGAAAATGAGCCTAAAGCTTCAGGGTTTGGAAAACGTGGTGCGTATCCCGGATTGGCGGCTGACCACGGCGGAATTGCTCTATCATTTGCCCGATCACCCGCATGTGCTGCAAAGCTTCATCTGGCAGAAGCTGGATCGGGCCCCGGATTTCCCGGAGTTGGACCGCTTCCTGGCCTTCTGGCAGCGCGAAATTGACGGGCCTTTGCATTCGGTGCGCGTTGCCTCGGCGGCGCTGACCCGCCCGGCGGAACTTCGCTACGCCAATGGGGTGTTTACGCTGCATTGAAACCCCTTGAGACTGGGCGGCGACGACCAAGGGGGCAGAAAGACCATGCGCCACATCCAGCAACCGGGACCCGCCGGGCCTCGGCGCATCATCGCCCATCCGGTGATCGCCCGGACGATTGATGCGGAATTGCCGCGTGGCGAGAGCCTGCTGAACGCGCTGCACGACCTGGCCCGGGCGCATGGCGCGGAAGGCGGTTGCCTTACGCTGACGGGTGGCGCGCTTGGCCCCTTTGCCTATGTGATCCCGGCGTTGGCGCCTGATCCCTCCCACGCGGCCTATTACAGCGATACCTTCCGCCCGGCGGGGCAGACGCGGCTGGATATCGCCGCCATCACGGTCGGCTTTCGTGATGGCGCGCCCTTCTTCCACTGCCATGGCTTCTGGACAGAAGCCGATGGTCGGCCAGGCGGTGGCCATATGCTGCCCGAGGAAACCATCATCGCCGCCCCCATCCGCGCCAAGGGTGTGCTGATTGCCGGCGCGCGGTTCGAAGCGCGGCAGGATGCGGAAACCGGCTTCAAGCTTTTCACGCCCGTTGCCACCACACCGCCAAATGCCACCAGCGCCAATGGCATCGCCATCCGGCTTTGCCCCAACCAGGATATCACGGCAGCGCTGGAAGCGGCGGCGACGGGGGCAGGCTTCGGCGCGGCGCGGCTGCATGGCGGCGTCGGCAGCATCATTGGCGCGCGCTATGCTAATGCACCACCGGTGGATAATTTCGCGACCGAAATGCTGATCCGCGAAGGATTGATCAGCCCGGGTGCGACGCGGCTTGATGTGGCGATGGTGGATTTGACCGGTCAATTGAGCGCGGGCGTGCTGACACCCGGCGATAATCCTGTGCTGATGACGCTGGAGGCTGTACTGACGCCTGTTTAGGTTGAAACTCTCAGACGCATAGTTTTTTAAAGCCGCGCCTAACCAACGTTTCCGTTGCGTGGTAACAGCAACCATCACCCCCCAGAGATTCGGTCATCGGTTCTATTTCTTGAAGACCGCGAAGAATGACTTACCGATTAGCTGGCCACTCAAGGGAGTGGTTAATCGTTCCAAGAAGGGCTTCTCTGAACAAGCTCAACATTTTTCGCGCCTCTCGCTGTGCCGACAACTCGTGAAACGCAACAAAATCTTCCAATGTGTTCATTGGCCCGCCGCCAGACGCTTCGCGCATTTGAATGAGGCGCGGCTGAATATCAATCATCAAGCGCGCGATAGCCTCAGTGGACTCGGCGCTGTTTTCGGCCAATTTGGCGCCCAAAAAATCAATGATGCGCGAGGTCATAGACGGCCTCTCGTGTGCGTGTGTCAGGCGATGCCGTTCACGCAGATGCCAGTCAAAGGCTTTCTTGAATTTTTGCTCAAAATTTCTGGATTGATCGATGACCGAAAACCCTAAATCCCCCATTACAACATTAAGAAACTTTAGTAGAGCGGACGTGCGATCTTGTACGATATAAATTTCACCCACCCTAAGGCTGTGGCTATGAAACTGCCATGCTGTCCTCACGTCCTGCGGGGCGCTGAACAGATGCCGCCGATAGGTGACGGTAAATGGGTAAACCAGAATTCGATCCAATATGGTCATAGCCTCGTCCCAGATGAGAAGGCCATAATCGTCCAGGATGTCATACTTGGCGATCAACGCCGGAGGCACGCGCTTTGCCACAAGTTTTTTGCATGCCGGAGAAGCGTTACGGCCAGGAGCCGTCTGGACAGCCTTTTCAATAAACTCGCGGACTGTGCCCGCTAATGCATAGGCAACTCTTCTTTCCAGCGCAGGTAGAGGATCATCTTCGATTTTGCGCATATGGTCTGCTGATCTCATTCAGGTAAAATCGTCAGAGCTGAGGCCTTCACGCATTATTCGATTCGTGTTTTTTGGTAACTTGCCATGCTTAGTCGGCAACATCTCAAATACCGCTCACGGGCGGCATGGTGGCGACGAAGGAAGGCCGGTCTGACGCGCGGTCAAACCAGGCAGCCAAACCGGGCAATCCATCACGCCAGGCCCAGACGCGATGGCGCCTTTCGCAATAGCCCAGCACGGCAATCAGCGCGAGGAAGCCGGCATCAGGCGTGGCATAAACGCCCCTTGCCACATCATCCTGCAACGCGGCGGCAATGCGCGCGGCGCGGGCTTCTTCCAGCGCAATCACGCCCGGAGACCTTTCCTGCACGGGCCGGCGCAATTCCCGGTTCCACACCGCGATACCATCCAGCATGCCAAGCACGCGGCCATAAGCGGCGAGGCGCTTCCAGCCATCCGCGCCATCACCCAAAAGGCGCTTCTCTGACGCAACAAGACTATCCAGCACCATCAGAATGGGCGTGGTTTCCGTAACCGTGGTGCCATCCGCCAGCACCAGCGATGGCACGCGCCCCACCGGGTTATGCGGCAACAGGCTGGATGCCGGATCGCGCAGCGTGGTCTCGATGAAAGAAACGCGCCCTTCAAGGCCAAGTTCCAGCACCGCCATGCGGGCGATGCGGGCATAGGGCGAACCGGCGGAATGGAATAGGTGCATGAGGCAAGCGTAACGCTTCAAGGCGCCGCTGGCGAGGCCCGGCATTTCACCCCAGCGCGCCCTTGAACGCCCAAGGAACCGCGATGTCCATCTCACGCAGCAAGTCTTCGCGCGCAGCCCAAGTCGTTACGCAAGCCGCCCTGGCACGGCGGCAATCACCGCTTCTTCGGCATTGGCAAAGGCCAGGCGCAAATGCCGTTCCTGGCCGGGGCCGAAAAAGCTGCCCGGCAGGCCGAGCAACCCGCGCTCCACCGCCAATGACGCCGCAGTTATCTCGGCATCGGGCGCAGCATCAGGCAGGCGCAAATAGGCGAAGTAGGTGCCAAGCGCATCAATCCGCCAGGCATTGACCGGCGCCATGGCAGCGCGAAAAGCGTCAGCCCGTCCGGCCATGATGGCGCGATTGCCCGCACGCCAATCCCGCAAGGCTTCCACACCCCAGGCCAGCGCCATTTGCGGCGCGCGTGGCGGGCAGATTTGCACCGTGTCAATCGCCTTCGCCAATGCGCGCTGAAGCCCTGGCCCTGCCGCAATGGCGCCCACGCGATGCCCCGGCACGCAATAGGCTTTTGAAAAGGAATAGAGATGCACAACATGATCCTGCCATGTCGTATCCTGAAACAGTCCATGCGGCGCGCCGGCGGCTTCGGGGATGAAGTCCCGATAGGTTTCATCCAGCACCAGCCAGGCGCCATGATCGCGACAGAGCTTCGCGAATTGCGCAATGAGTTCGGGCGAATAGGTGGCGCCGGTCGGGTTGTTCGGTGTCACCAATACAATCGCGCGCACACCCTGCATCAGTGTCGCGGCCTTTGCCGGATCGGGCAGGAAGCCATCCTCTGCCCGGCAGGGCAAAACGCGGCAGGGAATGCCAAGCGCTTCCAAAGCCATGCGATGGTTGAAATACCAAGGCGCGGGCAGCATCACCGCATCACCGCTACCTGCCAAAGTCATCATGGCCAGTGTGAAGGCCAGATTGCCGCCGGCGGTGATGGCGATATCGCTCGCACCAATCGGCGCTGCATAGGCGCGCGCCATTTCGGCGGCCAAGGCTTCCCGTAGCGCGCCTTCACCTTCAATCGGGCCATAGCCGGCGGATGTCGCATCCCCCGCAGCAGCAGCCAGGCGCGCCAGCAAATCCGCATGCGGCGGATAGCCCGGCACGGCCTGAGTCATGTCCAGCACCGGCCCGGCGCCGCCCTGGTAGCGGGCGGCCCAGCCGCGCACGGCGGGAATGGGCGGGGCGCCGGTGGCGCGGATGCGGGGTGAAAGCGGGAAATCCATCGGCACAAGGAACCATCACCGCGCTGCGGCGTCCATGGGGGGACTTGCGTGGCCTATTCCCCCCGCTGCGCTTCCTTCAGCGCCCGGCGCAGCTTGGCGATGCCGATACGCGTTTGTCCTTCCGCGCAAAGCTGGCGCCCTTCATCGGCCAGAACGCGCAAATGTGCCGGCGCATCAATCTCAAGCGCTGCGAAGCGGCCCGAAAGCTCGGCGCAATATTCAGGCCCGTCGGAAATCAGCCGTGGCGCTGACTGCTGCGCAACGGCAGTGGCGGGCAGAAAGACCAAAAGGGCGAGCACCCAAGGCATGACCGGTTCATAGGCAGTCCCGCCCTGCCGGGTGATGGCAGCCAGATGAAGCCCATTTCATGCGCGGGAACTGAGCATCAGCCGGGCCTGCAGACCAGGCCTTGGGGCGCCGGGCTCCCCATCCTCCAGGCGCAATTCCCCGCCATGCAGCGCGGCGACTGCCTTAACCAGGGAAAGCCCCAGCCCGGAACCCGGCAAGGCACGGGATGGATCGGCGCGAAAAAAGCGCTCTCCTGCGCGGGCACGATCCTCGGGCGCCAGACCTGGGCCTTCATCACGCACCATGATCTCACGCTTGCCGCGCGCAGGCAGGCTGGCGCTCAGACGGATTGTGCCACCTTCGGGGGTGAACTTCACCGCATTGTCCAAAAGATTGGCGACGGCCTGCAACACCATGTCACGATCGCCAATCATGGTGAGCTTTTCCGGCCAGGATGTTTCCAAGTGTTGGCCGCGTTCTTCGGCCAGCGCGCCATAAACCTCGGCCGCATCGGTCAGCACCGCCGCCAGATCGAAGGGCGCGAAGGCCGCGCGCCTTGCGCCCGCCTCGGCCTCGGCAATGCGGAGCAAGGCCTGAAAGACGCGGCTGATGTGATCCAGATCAGAAACCGTGGTTTCCATCGCCGTGCGCAGGCTTTCCTCATCGGGGGCGGTCAGCAGCGCGTTTTCAAGCCGCATGCGTGCGCGTGCGATGGGGGTGCGCAAATCATGCGCAATGGAATCCGACACACCCTTGATGCCGACCATGAGCTGATCAATCCGATCCAGCATGGCATTCATGCTTTCCCCCAATTGATCAAACTCATCACGCTGCGTGGAAAGTGGCACGCGGCGGGAAAGATCACCGGCGGCAATGGCGCCCGCAGTGGCGGAAGCCGCACGCAGCCGGTCCGCCAGCGCGCGCCGCAGCGCCGCCGCGCCAGCAAGGGCAAAGGCCACCGCCACCGCAAAGGACCAGAGCAAGGCTTCCGAGAGCAGGGCGCGCAGCCTTTCACGATCCGTCGCATCGCGCCCGACCAGCAGGCGATGGTCCTGATCAAGCGGCACGCGATGCAAGCGCGCCGGTACCTCTACCCCATCGCGGCGCACCTTCTCGGCAGACCAGGAACCAGGAATTTCCGCCACCCCAGGCCAGCGATCAAGATTGCCGGCCACGCGATTTCCGGCGCCATCCATCAGCAGATAGATGGCGTGGTCATCAATATCCACGGCCAATCTTTCGCCAATCGCTTCCTTTACCGAAGCCGCGCCGCCGCCGCGCCAGGCTTCCTGCAAGCCAATCGCATCGGCGCGGATTGCATCATCAAGCTGGCGCGATAGCGTGCCTGCCGTGCCCCACCAGAGCATGAGCGCAAAGCCCAGAATCGCCGCAAGGAACAGGAAGGCGAAAAGCGCAGCAAAGCGAAAGCCGGCACTTTTCAGATAGGCGCCAATATCGCGCCAGCCGCCCCCATCCTCAGCCGGCGCCGCCATGCAATCTCAGTCGTCTGCGCGGATCATATAGCCCGCATTGCGCACGGTATGGATCAAGGGCAGGTCAAAGCCGCGATCCACCTTCTGCCGCAGGCGGGAGACATGGACATCAATCACATTGGTCTGCGGATCGAAATGGTAATCCCAGACTTTCTCAAGCAGCATGGTGCGCGTCACCACCTGGCCGGCATGGCGCATCAGGTGTTCAAGCAGGCGGAATTCGCGCGGCTGCACTTCAATCCGCTTGCCGCCGCGCGTGACGGTGCGGGACAGCAGGTCAATTTCAAGATCAGCCACGGTCAATTTCGTCGCCGGCACTTCCATGGCGGGCCGACGGGCGAGTGCTTCGATGCGCGCCAGCAATTCAGCAAAGGCAAAGGGCTTCACCAGGTAATCATCGCCGCCGGCCTTAAGGCCCTTCACGCGTTCATCCACCGCACCAAGCGCGGTCAGGAACAGAACCGGTGTCTTATTACCCTGGCTGCGGAGCGTTTCCACAATGCGCAAGCCATCCACGCCGCCCGGCAGCATGCGATCCAGGATCAGCAGGTCAAAGGGCTCGGAGGCAGCCATGAACAGCCCATCGCGCCCATTGGCGACATGCTCAACAATATGGCCGGCCTCTTGCAGGCCCTTTTTCACAAAGCGCCCAACTTCGGCATCATCCTCGACAAGCAGGATTTGCATGACAGGCTAACTCCAGCAACAGCAGCGATTCCCCAGCAGCCCAAGGCTACGCTGCTTCCTTGAATTATTCAAAGAACGGCTTCAGCCGGGCCCTGGCCGAAGCCCGACCTGGATCGTGATTTCCAGCACACGCCCTTCCCGCAGCAGGGAAAGCCGCACATTCTGCCCGGGCGGAATGGCGGAAATACCGCGCACCAGATCGCGATTATTGCTGATGCGCGCCCCATCCACCGCAGTGATCACATCGCCCTGGCGTAGCCCAGATCGTGCGGCGGGGCTGCCGCGTTCCACGCCAAGTACCTGCGCGCCGCCACGGGGCGAACGACCGGGCGCGGCCTCTGCATCGCCCACCGAAACGCCAAGCCAGCCACGTTCAACTCGCCCGCCGCGCAGCAATTGTTCAATCACCGGGCGCGCCAGATCGGATGGCACGGCAAAGCCGATCCCGGCCGAGGCACCGCTGGGTGAAAAGATCAGCGTTGTGATGCCAATCACCTCACCCGCCATATTGAACAGCGGCCCGCCGGAATTGCCCGGATTGATCGGCGCATCGGTCTGGATGAAATCATCAAAAGGCCCCAGGCGAATATCGCGCCCAATGGCCGAAATGATGCCGGAAGTCACAGTGCCGCCAAGCCCAAACGGATTGCCCGCCGCCAGCACCCATTGCCCAACCCGCATCTGGCGCGAATGACCGAGCGATACCGCCGATAGCGGCCTTTGCGTTTCGATCTTGAGCAAGGCGATATCGGTCAATTCATCAATGCCGAGAATGGTGGCCGCGTATTCCGACCCATCAGACAGGCCGACCAGCACATTCGCGGCTTCGCCCAGCACATGCGCATTGGTCACGATAATGCCTGAAGGTTCGATGATGAAGCCGGACCCTGCGCCCTGGATGATGGGCCGGCCACCGCGCCGCGCCTGTTCGCTTTGCGGGCGGCCCCGCTGCGGGCCGCGCCATTCGGAGGGCATGCCATCGCGCGTCGTGACCTGAATGCTGACCACCGCCGGGATCACACTTTGCGCGAGATCGGCAAAATCAGGCAGGCCGCGCTGCGCAATGGCAGGCCCGCAGGCGCCAAGAGCAGCGGGCAAAAGAAGCGCGGCGCGGCGCGAGAGCTTGGGGTCAGGCATGGTCATGTTCCCCCATAAATGCGCCGCTTCGGCCTGCGCTTCAACCTTGTTGCGTAGCCGGGTTTTCTGGCCAGGCGTGTTTCGGGTAGCGCCCGCGCATTTCCTTCCGCACTTCCGCCCAACTTCCCGCCCAAAACGCCGCCAGATCACCCGTGATGGCAATGGGCCGCCCGGCGGGCGAAAGCAGCGCCACCTGCAACGGCACGCGCCCGCCCGCGAGCAAGGGCAAGCCCGGCAGACCGAACAAATGCTGCGCACGGGCTTCCAGCGTTGGCACGTCACGCGCGTAATCAATCGCCGCACTCCGCCCCGCCGGCAGCGCCAACCTTGCTGGCAAGGCTTGGTCCAGCGCGCGGCGCGCTTCCCAAGGCAAAAGACCCAGCAGCATCTGGGCAAGATCAAGCCCCGCCAATTCCTGCAAGCGCGTCATGCCCGCCAAATGCGGCGCCAGCCATTCAGGGGCTGAGGCGATTAGTGCTTCATCGGAAAGATCAGGCCAGGGATCGCCTTCCACCTGCCGCATCCAGCCAATCCGTGCGCGGGTTTGCCGCGCCGCTTCATTCCAGGGCAGATCGCGCAGGCCGCGACCCGCCACGGCCTCAGCAAGGGCCGCCGCCATCGCCGCCGGGTCCGCTTGCGGCAGGGGAGATTCTTCCAAGACCAGCGGGCCAAAGCGCAGCCGCCGCCGCGCCAGCACCGCGCCGGTTCGTGCATCAAACGCCGCCCCTTCTTCGCGGCGCAGCCTTTCGGGGAAGCGGGCTTCCAGCACGGCGCGTTCAATGGGGGCTGCCATGCGGATGCGCGCCTCGGTCCCCGCGATTTCCAGATCCGCCACGGCAAGCAAAGGCGCCTTGGCCAGGGGATCAACGCCGGTGATGCGCGCCCCTTGGCCGGAAGCCAGGCGAAAGGCCCCATCCATGGAACCGCGCTTGGCGGCGATCCGATCCGGAAAACCCGCCGCCAGCAAGGCGCCGGCATCGCCATCGGCGACCACGCCATTGCCAATGCCAAGCCGGCGCCGATGCAGGCTGGCGGCGCGGCGAATGCGCTGCACCGCGCCGCGATCCGCCGCTGCGTGATCTCCACCCGCCAGCAGATCAAGGCGCAAGCCGATATCCGCCGGCGCTTCCCGTCCGCGCAAGGGATCGCGTTCTTCCAGAAGGGCGGCGAGTTCGGCGGCCAGCACTTTTTCTCCGGAATCAGAGGCTGCCAGCATCATGCGGGCAAGCCTGGGATGCGTGCCCATTCGCGCCATGCGCCGCCCCGTTTCCGTAATGCGCCCTTCATCATCCAGCGCATCCAAATCCCTGAGCAAGCTGCGCGCGGCGGCCATTGTCCCGCCGGGCGGCGCATCCAGAAAGGCGAGCGCGCTTGCTTCCGCCCCCCAGGCCGCGCAATCCAGCGCCAGGCCCGAAAGCTCCGCTTCCAGAATCTCGGGCCGATCCGCCTGCGGCAGGCCGCGATGCAAGGCCTCAGTCCAAAGCCGTATCGCCACACCGGGCGCGGTGCGCCCGGCGCGGCCCGCGCGTTGTTCCGCTGCTGCCTTGCCGATCCGCAACGTCACCAGGCGCGACAATCCGCTTGCGGCATCAAGGCGCGGCGCACGGCGATAGCCGCCATCAACCACAATGCGCACACCGGGCACGGTGAGCGATGTTTCGGCAATCGAGGTCGCCAGCACCACCTTGCGCTGCCCATCGGGGGCGGGATTGAGCGCGCGGTCCTGTTCGGCGGGCGGCAATTCGCCATGCAAGGGCAGCACGAGCGCATTGATCCCGCCCAGGCGTTCGGCGGTGCGGCGAATCTCCCCCCAACCGGGCAGGAAGGCCAGCACATCGCCGGGATGCGTGATCATCGCCTCTCGGATCGCGCTTGCCATAGCTTCCGGCAAATCGCGCGGGTCGCGCAAATCCCGCGCCCGGTGGCGGATTTCCACCGGATAGGCACGGCCCAGGCTTTCAATCACCGGGGCGGGGGTGCCGCCCTCCGCCATCAGCCCCGCGAAGCTCGTGCCATCCAAGGTGGCCGACATGGCAAGCAGCCGAAGTTCCGGGCGCAGCGCGCGTTGCAGATCGAGCGCGAGGGCCAGCGCCAGATCGGTATCAAGGTTCCGTTCATGCGCTTCATCGAAAAGAATCGCGGCAACACCTTCCAGGCCGGGATCGCTTTGCAGCCGGCGCACCAGCAGGCCTTCGGTGACAACCTCCACCCGCGTGCGGTCAGAAAATTGGCGGTCCAAGCGCGTAGCAAGCCCGATGGCGCCGCCCGGTTGGTCTTCACCAATCAGGCTTGCCATACGGCGCGCGGCGGCGCGGGCGGCAACGCGGCGCGGTTCCAGCACCAGGATGCGCCCTTCCTTGGCCCAGGCTTCTTCCATCAGCGCCAGCGGCACAAGCGTGGTCTTGCCCGCGCCGGGGGGGGCTATGAGTACAGCATTGGAAGCCGCACGCAGCGCAGCGCACAGCGCCGGCAGCGCTTCAGTGACGGGCAATTCAGGCAGCATGGGCGGGGAGGATGATCCGGAAACAATCCCCATGTGACGCGCCGGCGGCGCGCAATCAAGCGGCTTGCGTCAGCGCGGCCCCGGACCTGGGCGCGGCGGCATGGGACCAGGCCCCGGCCCCGGCGTGAAATTCGGCGGATTGACCCAAACCCCGCCAATCGGCGGCGCATAGCCCGGCTGCTGCACAATATTCGGATCGGGCGGGCAATTCGGGCGATTAATGCCGCAATCCCAGGCGAAGCGATCCGGCCGCCCTGTCATGCTGCCGCCGGGAATGAAGCGGCAGACACATTGCTTGCCGGCCATGCAGGCCAATTGCCCTTCGCGCGCTTCAACACATTGCGGCGGTTCCTGCGCCGCAAGAGGCCAGGAGAGCAGCAGAAAGGCGGCGAAGATGATTTTGCGCATGGTGAAACCTCACCGGTAAAGATTAACCGTTTACTAACAGTCAGAGCCTATTCTCAATTGCAGGCTTGCACCAAGCCCCTTTCGCGCCCCTTTATGGGGTATGCGCTTCATCGCCGCCCTTCTTGCCCTGCTGATCCTGCCCTGGCTGCCGGCGCGCGCGCTGGAAAGCGCGGCGCAGGAATCGCCGCGCGCGCGGGTGACGCTGGTCGCGGATCGGCTGGCCGTAGCGCCCGGGGAGGCGTTTCAACTCGCGCTTCGCCTTCGCCTCGCGCCGCGCTGGCATAGCTATTGGCGCCATGCCGGGGATGCCGGGGCGCCCACCGAAATTGCGCTCACCCTGCCGGAGGGCAGCCAGGCCGGCGCCATTGCCTGGCCTGCGCCGCAAGCCATCCCCTTCGGCCCGCTGATGAGCTTCGGCTATTATGGCGAAGTGGTTTTGCCGATACGGATCACCCCGCCGACGGGGCTGCGTGCGGGCGATGTGTTCTCCATCACGGCGCAGGCGACGTGGCTCGTTTGCGATGATGTCTGCATTCCGGAAGAAGGCAGTTTCCAGCTTGATCTGCCGGTTGCGGCGGTGGCGCAGCCCAACCCCGCGCTGACCCCGCTTTTTGAGGCCGCCGCCGCTGCCCTGCCGCGCCCTTCCCCCTGGCAAGCCAGCGCCAGCATCCAGGGCGATGCGCTGCGGTTGCGCCTGACCGGGCCGGGGCTTGGGCGGGAAAGCCTGAAGGACGCGCTATTTATCCCAAGCACCCCTGCCCTGCTGGATCACCCCGCGCCGCAACGCCTGACCCAAGGCGCGGATTGGTTGGAATTGACGCTGAAGCGCGCCGAACGCCCGGAAGCCCATCGGCAGCTTGAAGGCGTGCTGCTGCTGACCGACCAAGGCGGGCGGCGGCTGGGCTATGACATCTCCTCCCCGCTGCTGCCAGGTGTGGCGCTGCTGCCGCTGTGGCAGGCGCTGGTTTTTGCCCTGATCGGCGGGGTCATCCTGAACCTGATGCCCTGTGTTTTTCCGGTGCTTGCCATGAAGGCCATGGCCTTGGCGCGGCTGGGTGGGGCGGCGCGCGCTGCGGTGCGGCTGGAGGCAGCCGCCTATACCGCCGGCGCGGTGGTCAGCTTCACGGCCCTTGCCGGGCTTTTGCTGGCACTCCGCGGTGCCGGCATGGCGCTGGGCTGGGGGTTTCAATTCACCTCGCCGGTTTTTGTGCTGGCGATTGCCTGGCTGATGCTGGCCGTCGGGCTGAACCTATCGGGCGTTTTCGCGTTGGGTGGGCCGATTGGTGCGGGCGGGCATATCGCTGCGCGCGGCGGGCTCCTCGGCAGTTTCGCCACGGGCGCCTTGGCGGTGCTGGTGGCGAGCCCTTGCACAGCCCCCTTCATGGCGGCAGCCATTGGCGCGGCCCTGGTCATGCCGGCGCCGGCAACATTTGCGGTCTTTGCAGCCCTTGGCCTTGGGCTGGCGGCGCCGACCCTGATCCTCGCCCTGGCGCCGGGCCTCGCGCGCAAGCTGCCGCGCCCAGGCCCCTGGATGGAAAAGCTGCGCCGCATCATGGCTTGGCCCATGTATGGCGCGGGACTGTGGCTGGTTTCCGTGCTTTGGGCGCAAAGCGGTTGGCTTGGCGTCGCGCTGGCGCTCGCGGGCGGGCTTGGGCTTGCGCTTGGCGCCTGGATGCTGGGCAAGGCGCAGCGCGATGGCCGACGTGGCGCGCAGCTTGGCGCGGTGCTTGGCGCGCTTGCCCTGCTGATTGCGCTGCCCTTTGGGCTGACTGCCGCGCCGCCACCGCCCGCCGCCGCCGAGACCGCCGAAAGCTGGAACCCCGCGCGAGTCGAAGCGCTGCGCGCCCAAGGCAAGGGCGTGTTCCTGAATGTCACCGCCGCCTGGTGCATCACCTGCCAGGTGAATGAACGCATCGCCCTTCGCCGCGATGCCGTTGAGGTGGCCATGGCGGCGCGCGGTATTGTGTATCTGAAGGCGGATTGGACCAGGGGCGATCCCGCCATCACGGCGCTGCTGCGCGCCCATGGGCGGGAAGGCGTGCCGCTATACCTGTTCTGGCCACCAGGCGGGGGTGAGGCCGTAATCCTGCCCGAAGTGCTGACCGAGGCCATGGTGCTGCGCCAGATCGGCGTGCCTTGATGTTATCTGCTTGACGCCCCCGGGGGGCGGCGCGGTATCCTCCACCTCTCGGCATAAAGACCGGATGCGGCGCGCATGCGCTGGCGCAATTTGAGGCTGGCTTGGCTTTGTTCATGCGTTTTCGCACGAAGCCAATAATATGGCTTTGCGCCCGAGGGTTTTGCCATGCCGCTTGCCGCAACCGCTACCGATCCCAAGGCCATGCCGGATTTCCTCCGGCTTGTGGGCGCTGATCTTTGGGCGGAACGGCTGGCGGATTTGGGGCGCCGCGCGCAGGCCAGCGCCTTTCAAGGGCGCGCCACGCAACATCGGCATGCCTTGGAATTCGCCCTTGCACGTGCTGCGCGCGGCACGGCGCAGGGCAGCGCGGAACGCCGCGCGCTGGGCTTTGCGGCGGAAGCGGTGCGCTTGGCCAATGGCCTGCCGGAAACACGGCGAGAGAAGCTGCGCGCCGCCATCACGCAAGGGCTTTCTGGTGAGGCAACGCTGATCCCGCTATTTCATCTGCTGCGCTCAGCCGCGCTTTATCGCGCGCAGGGTTTTGAGGTGCGCTTCACTGGCCTTGCGGAAGACAGCGCGCATGATCTGACCATCAGCCGCGGCGGTGCTGTTGCGGAGGTGGCGTGTGAAACAATTTCTGCCGAGGAAGGGCGGCCAGTGCAGCGCGGGCATTGGTATGCGCTGATGGATAGCGTCAATCCCGAATTGCAAACCTGGCTTGCCGCGCATCCCGGCCGCTATGTGCTGCGCATGACGCTGCCCGATGGGCTTGCGGGGCCTGACAAGGCCGCGGAATTGCAGCGCCGCATCATGGCCATGCTGGCCGCCGAAAAGCGCCAGGATAGCAGCGCGGATGCGGTGCTGAAGCTTGACCCGCTGGTGCTGGCCGGCGCGCAGGCTGATCCGCTTCCTGGCAGGCTGCGTCAGCAATTCGGGCCAGAAGCGCATTTGGCCGTGACGGGTAATCCCGCCGGAGGATCAGTCTTTGTATTGGCCGCGCGCGCCGGTCAGGAAAACAGTATCTCTGACGCGGTCGCCGCGCGCATGGCGGGTGCGGCGGCAGCGCGGCTATCCGGTGCCAAGCCCGGCATTGTTTCGATCTTCATTGAAGATATGGACCGCGCCGAATGGCGGGGCCTTCGCGATGATCTGGCGCTGGAAGGCGCGGTGCGACGCTTTCTGGCCGGCCATGCCGCGCGGCGTGTGGTCGCTGCTGCCTGTTCTTCACGCGCCGAGCTTTTCGGCCTGGCGCCACCTGATTCGGTTGCGGGTGGGGAGCTGCGCTTTCGCAACCCTTCTCACCCGGCAGCTAAGTCCGCCGCACTTGCGCCAGCGATACTTTCTACAGGGGCGTGAAAATCCTCAGCGCCCCGTGAATTGCGGCGCGCGCTTGTTCAGGAAAGCGCTGACGCCTTCCTGGAAATCCGCGCTGGTGAAGCACATGGTCACCAGATCATCGCCCTCAACCTCGCTGGTCGCCTTGCGCAATCGGCGGATCGCTTCCTTGGTGGCGCGCAGCGTGAGCGGCGCGAGGGTCGAGATATTGGTCGCCAATTCCATGGCACGCGCCGCGACATCATCGGGCGTTTCCAGCATTTCGGAAATCAGGCCGATATGCTTCGCCTCATCGGCGGAAAACAGCCGCGCGGTCATGATCATTTCCGTCACGGCGGCAGGGCCAACCAGCGCGTAGAAGCGCGCGAAATTGTGCATGTTGAGGATATTGCCCAGCGTCTTCGCAATCGGCAGGCCGAAGCGTGCGCCCTTATCGGCAATGCGGATATCGCAGCAGCCGGCAATGCCAAGCCCGCCGCCGGTGCAGGCGCCGGTAATGGCCGCGATCACGGGCTTGGTGCAGCGCTCCAGCGCGCCCAGCACCTTATCAATGCGGGCTTCGTAATTCAGCGCATCCTCAGCGGTGCGAAATTCGCGGAATTGGGAGATATCAGTGCCGGACGCGAAAGCCTTGCCGCCGGCGCCCATGATGACCCAAACGCGAATCGCTGGATCAGCGCTGATCTCATCGGCCAATTCGGCGAGGCGCGCATACATGGCGAAGGTCATGGCATTGCGCGCTTGCGGGCGGTTGAAAGTGGTCCAGGCAATGCCGCCTTCGCGGATTTCGTGCAGCAGATCTTCGCTCATGGTCATATCCTCAGGGTTTGGTGGGCGCATGGGTAGCGCGCGGCGCGAGGGCGTCAACCCGGTCTCTTGCCCGGGGGCGGCGGCAATGCCAACAAGGCAGCGAATTTTCCTGGAGACACCACCATGATGCCGCTTTCCCGCTTCACCGTGCTTGACCTCACGCGCGTCCGTTCCGGCCCCACCTGCGTGCGCCAATTGGCCGATTGGGGGGCGAATGTAATCAAGGTGGAAGCCACCGATGAAGTGGATACCGGCAAGGGCATGGGCGGGGAACGCCATGGGCCGGATTTCCAGAACACGCACCGCAACAAGCGCGGCATGACGCTGAATTTGAAGGCGCCTGAGGGTCTGGCCGCCTTCCGCCGCCTGGTCGCCAAGGCCGATGTTGTCGTGGAAAATTATCGCCCGGATGTGAAGGAACGCCTCGGCATTGATTTCGCCGCGCTGTCCGCGGTCAATCCGCGCATTGTGTTGGGCTCGATTTCCGGCTTCGGCCAGGATGGGCCCTATGCCAAGCGGCCGGGCTTTGACCAAATCGCGCAGGGCATGGGCGGCATCATGAGCGTGACCGGCATGCCCGGCCAGGGGCCCGTGCGCGCCGGCATTCCGGTGGCGGATTTGACGGCGGGGCTTTACACCGCGATCGGCATTCTGGTGGCGCTGCTGGAACGTGAAACCACGGGCAAGGGGCGCTGGGTCCATACCAGCCTTTTGGAAGCCATGATCGCCATGATGGATTTCCAGGCAACGCGCTGGACCATGAAGGGCGATATCCCCGGCCAGGCCGGCAATGACCACCCGACGACAACGCCAACCGGCCTGTTCCGCACCAAGGATGGGCTGATGAATTTGGCCGGCGGCGGGCAGCAAATGTGGGACCGCATTGTGGCGACCCTTGGCATTGAAGAAGAAGCGAAGGACGCTGCCTTCGCCACCGACAAGTCGCGCCACGCCAATCGCGACAAGACCAATGCGCTGTTGCAATCGCGCCTGATTGAAAAGACCACCGCCGAATGGGTGGAAGGGCTGAACAAGGCCGGCGTGCCAAGCGGCCCGGTCTATTCCATGGATCAGGTTTTCGCCGATACGCAGGTGAAGCATCTGGGCATGGCGATGCCGGTGGCGCATCCCGCGCTGGGTGAAATCGCGTTGGTGCGCGCGCCGATGCAAATCGCGGGTGTTGCCTGCGCGCGCAACCCAACGCCGGAACGCGGTGAGCATACTGACCAAGTCTTAAGCGAATTTGGCTTCAGCGCCGACGAAATCGCTGCCTTGCGGGCCGCGCGCGCCATTTGACGCGGCGCTGATCCCTTGACCGGCAGGCCCCCGGCGCCCATTCCGGGGGCTTGAAGACCGATCTTTCCATCCTGCCGCTGCTCGCCCTGGCCGCTTTCGCGACCGGCGGTGGGATTCGCATGCTCGATCCGCTGCTGCCCATGCTCGCTTCGGATTTCGGCGTGACGGTGGCGGGTGCGGCGCCGGTGCTGGCTGGGTTTTCGATTGCTTATGGCGCGGGGCAATTGGTGATCGGGCCGCTTGGGGACCGCTATGGCAAGCTGCGCGTCGCCTGGGTGGCGCTGCTGCTATATGGCTTTGGCTTGGCCGCCTGCACGCTGGCTTGGGACCTTTCGGCCATGGTGGCGCTGCGCACACTGACGGGCTTGCTGGCGGGCGCGGTTATTCCCTTGGCGCTGGCCTGGATTGGCGATGCGGTGCCCTATGCGGAACGGCAAGCCACCATCGGGCGGTTTTTGACCGGCATGGTGATGGCGCAATTGCTGGTGGGGCCGCTTTCCGGCGTGCTGGCGGAATTGGCGGGCTGGCGGGCTTCCTTCCTGGTGCTGGGCTTGCTGGCGCTGGTGGTCTCGGCGCTGCTGGGGCGGCGGCTGGGGCCGGAATTGTTCCGGTTTGAAGCCTCGGAAGCCGGACTAAGCTTCCGCGCGAGTTTTCGGCCCTATCTGACGCTGCTGTCGCGCCCTGGCGGGCGGCGGCTGATGGTGGCCGCCTTCATTGATGGCGCGGTGCTGTTTGGCGGCGCTTTCCCGCTGACGGGGTCCTTGCTGATTGAACGCTTCGGCTATTCGCCAGCCATGGCGGGCTTGGTGGTGGCGGGCTTTGGGCTGGGGGCCTTCACCTACACGCGGCTGGCGAAAACGCTGGTGGCGCGGTTTGGTGAGACGCGCTTGCTGACGCTGGGCGGCGTGCTGCTGGCGGCGGGCCTGGTCGGCACGGGTGTGGCGCCAAATGGCCTTGCCGTGGCAGCCATGCAATTCGGCTTGGGGCTGGCGTTCTACATGCTGCATGGCGTCTTGCAGGCGCGCGCGACGGAAGCCTTGCCCGAAGCGCGCGGCACCGCCGTTGCCGCCTTCGCCATGGCGCTGTTTTTTGGCCAGAGCATGGGCGCGCTGATCTTCGGCACCATTCTGCACATGGCGGGCTATGCGGCGGTATTTGGCGTAGCTGCGCTTGCGACGCTTGGCCTGATGGTGTGGAGCCGACGCCTGTTGAACGCCTGAGGTTCAGCCAAAAAATAGCTGCCACAGCAAGGGCAGCAACAGGGCGGTGGCGAGCGCATTCAGCCCCATCGCCAAGCCGCTGAAAGCGCCGGCAACCTCATTGACCGAAATCGCCCGCGCCGTGCCAATCCCATGCGCTGCCGTGCCAATCGCAAGCCCGCGCGCGCGCCAATCCGTCACGCCAAGCAATGTAAGCAATGCCGGGCCAAGCGCGGCACCGACAATGCCGCTGCAAATCACAATGGCCGCAGTGAGTGACGGCAAGCCACCAATCCGTTCAGCGACGCCCATCGCGACCGGCGTGGTGACGGATCGCGGCGCGAGTGAGGCCGTGACCTCTGGCGTTGCAGAAAACGCCAGGGCAAGCGCAACACCAGCAGCGGCGGCGAAGACGCCCCCCACAATTACGGACGCAATCGCGGCGGGGGCAGACCGCTTCACCTGCCGCCATTGCCGCGCGAGTGGCACCGCAAGCGCCACCGTCGCCGGCCCCAGCAGGAAATGCACGAATTGCGCGCCTTCAAAATAGGCGCGGTAATCCACGCCGGTCAGCAATAACCCGCCCGCCAGCAGCGCCACCGCGAAAAGCACCGGATTGGCCATGGGATGAAACCGCGCCGCCCTC
Organism: Roseomonas sp.; assembly: GCA_020249125.1. Taxonomy (GTDB): domain Bacteria; phylum Pseudomonadota; class Alphaproteobacteria; order Acetobacterales; family Acetobacteraceae; genus Neoroseomonas. The sequence continues at coordinate 18,506 of JADCGG010000285.1, forward strand.
GCGAGCCTTTGTGCCGCCAGCCAAGCGAGCAAAGTGGCGGTCAGTGCCGCGAGTGGTTCCCGCGCCAGATAGACCCAAATCTCGGCGAGGTTGTTCATGGATCAAGCCGCCTAAGCAGCGCCTGCGCCAGCAAGCCCGTGACGCCAATCGCCGCCAGCGTGCCCGCCAGGATGGCAAGCGATAGCGGCGCCCAATCCTGCGCCAGCACTGGCAAGTAAAGCACCACGCCAACGCCTGCCGGCACGAACAACAGCCCAAGATTGGCCAGAAGCCCATCGGCGCTCTGCGCGAGATCACGTGGCGCCTCTCCGCCCCGCAGCAGCAAAGCGACGAACAGCAAAGCCATGCCAATCACCGGCCCGGGAATGGGCAGAGATAGCCAGCGCGCCAGCGCCTCCCCAATCAATTGGCAGCAAAGCAAAATCGTGAGGCCAGCGATCATGGTTGGCGACCTGCAACAGAAAAGGGGCGGTGTGTGCCGCCCCTTTCCCATAGCACGGATAATCGCTGCGCTGGAATTTCAGCGCAAATCAATCGTCGTCAGATCCTGGAACCAGGATTGGGCAGAAGTGAAGCCCGTCACACGCCGCGACATGGCGCGCGGGTTCAAATCATGCACAATCCAAAGCCAGGGCGGATTATCCACCAGCCGCGCATGCGCGGTGGCGAGCAACTGGTTGATCTTCGCCGGGTCGCGTTCGCGTTCCAATTCAGCGAAGGCGGCATCGAATTGGTCATCCTTCCAATGGCCGTTATTCGAACCGCGCGGCGCGAAGTTGGAAGAAAGGAACCAGCGCGCAAAGGCCGAGGCATCCGATGAATAAAGGCTGATATTCACCGCATCCGCACCAAGCCAGGCCGGCTGATCCGGCGGGAAGCGCAGTGCCGCCAGTAGCGTATTCCATTCCACCACATCGAAATTCACCCGCACGCCGCAATTCTGTTGCAGCGATTGCTGGAGGAATTCATTCATCGGCAGCGGCAGCATCTGCCCAGAACCGGAATTGGAAATGCCAACCTTCAAGGTCAGTGGGCGCTGCGCATTATAGCCCGCTTCCGCCAACAAGGCGCGGCCCCGCGCGGGGTCCAGCCGGTAGCGGTTTTGTGGCGTACCGAAGGTGGGGTCATTCGCCTTCACAAAACCCGCCGAAGGTTCCGCCGTGCCGTTCAGCAATTGCACCATGCCATCGCGGTCAATGCAGTAATTCAGCGCCTGACGCACGCGCACATCGGCAACCGGGCTGCTCGCGCGGCCTGTCGCGAAAACCCAGGGCCAGACATGCGGATAGGAATTGGTGACGATATTGAACCCCGCCTGACGGAGAGACCCAATCGCATCCGGCGGCGGCACCTCTATCCAATCCACCTGGCCGGAACGCAGCGCGGCAAGCCGCGTATTCGCTTCCGGCATGGGCAGCAGCACGATGCGATCAAGCTTCGCGCGGCGCGCCGCATCCCAATAATTATCGTTGCGCGAAAGTTCCGCCGATTGGCGCGGCACAAAGCGGGTCAGCCGGAAGGGGCCAGTACCCGCCGGTGGCAGTGCCGCCACACGCGCCCAATCCCGCCCCGCCTGTTCAAAGGAATTGGGGGAGGTGATCAGGACATAAAGAACCAGATAGGGCCAATAGGAAACCGGCCGCGTCGTGGTGGGCTCGAACGTGAAGTCATCCACCTGGCGATAGGATTCCAGCACCGGGATGCGCCCGCGCGTGATGGCGCTGCCGGTGGCATCGAATTGCGG
>JADCGG010000286.1 GCA_020249125.1 Roseomonas sp.
CATCACACGCCATATCTTGATGCGCCATCGCGGCAGGCCGCGATTGAAAGCACGGAAGGGGTGGGCACCAGGGTGCATGTCTGGCTGCCGATCGGCTGAATTGCCCCTCGCGCCGCAATGCCCGCTCTCCATCCGGACCCGATCATTTGGGTGAAGCGCGTCGCCAAGGCGCGGGGTGAACCCTTGGATTGATTGAAATCATTGAAGTTTCAGCGCCCTGCGCGCGTGGCGCCTTGCTTGACAAGCAGCCTCGGCTAATGATCAAAGCGCGCAACTCAAGACGGGGAGACATCGCATGAAATGGCCGGCCATGGGCTATGCGCGCGCCAAGAGCCTTGCTGAGCTTTGGTCCGCCCTTGAGGCGCATGGCGATGCGGGCCAGATCATTGCGGGCGGTCAGACGCTTCTGGCGACCCTCGCCTTCCGGCTTTCCGAACCCGGCACACTGATTGACATCACGGGCATCGCTGCATTGCGCGGCATTTCCAGCAATGGCCAGGTGCTGCGGCTTGGCGCTTTGACGCTCCATGCTGATCTTTGCAGTGATCCTTTGGTGAAGGCGCACGCGCCCCTGCTGGCGGCGGCCGCACCCTTGATCGCGCATCCGGCCATTCGCAATCGCGGCACCTTGGGCGGCAGCCTGGCCTATGCCGATCCCGCAGCGGAATTGCCGGCCTGCATGGTGGCGCTGGATGCAACGATCATCGCCGCCTCAGCCAAGGGAGAGCGGCGCATACCGGCAGCGGCTTTCTTCACTGATCTGCTGCAAACCGCGCTCGCGCCCCGGGAAATCATCGCCGCGGTCGAAATCCCCCTGACCGGGCGCCTTGGCGCCATTGAGGAAATCACGCGCCGTTCCGGTGATTATGCCATGGCAGGCTTGGCCGCGACCTTGGCCTTGGATGCCGGGCGCATCCTGGCACCCCGGCTGGTTTATTTCGGTGTCGGCAAGATTCCCGTATTTGCTGCTGCCGCCGCCAAAGCGCTTGAAGGCCGCAGCCTGGACCTCGCGAGCATCAGCGCCGCGCAACAGGCGCTGGCCGATGATCTTGACCCGCCCCATGATTTGCATGGCCCGCCGGAGATGAAGCGCCATCTGGCGCGCGTGCTGACAGAACGCGTTTTGCTTGGTTTTCTGAACCCGAAGGTGCAAGCCGCATGATCCCGATTACACTCACCGTGAATGGCGAGAAGGTGATGCGCCATGTGAAACCGCGCCGCCATTTGATTGACTTCCTGCGGCTTGATCTGGGCCTGACCGGTTCGCATGCCGGCTGCGAACATGGCGTTTGCGGCGCCTGCACCCTGCGCGTGAATGGCAAGATCATGCGCGGCTGCCTGATCCTTGCCGCGTCACTGGATGGTGCTGAGGTGGTGACGATTGAAGGCCTTTCCGAAAGCGGAGAGGTTGCCGATTTGCAGGCCGCTTTTGTGGCGCGCAACGCAGCGCAATGCGGCTTTTGTACGCCAGGCATGGTGATGACGGCGGCGGAATTGCTCGCTGAAGGCGGCAGCCCGACACGGGGTGAAATCCGCGAATATCTTTCAGGTAATTACTGCCGCTGCACCGGCTATCAGGCGATTGTGGATGCGGTCGAAGATACGCTCCGCGCCAGGGGTGCCACGCCATGAATGAGATCACGCCGGCTTCCATTGGCCTGTCGCGCGAGGATTTGCCCAATTCCTATATTGGGCGATCCGTACCGCGCCCAAATGTGCCGAAGCTGGTGCAGGGGCGCGCAACCTATACGGATGATGTGACCCTGCCCCGCATGCTGCATGCGGCGTTTCTGCGCAGCCCCCATGCGCATGCGAAAATCAGCGCCATTGATACGGCGCCCGCCAAGGCGGTGCCTGGTGTGATCCGCGTTTTCACCGGCCATGATCTGGCGAAATTCTGCGATCCCTGGGTTGCGACGCTTGACCATTTGAAGGGCATGAAATCCGCGCCGCAATATCCGCTGCCGCTCAACCGCGCCACCTGGCAGGGGGAGCCGATTGTGGCGGTGGTCGCGGAAAGCCGCGCCGCAGCCGAAGATGGTGTGGCCGCGCTTCAGGTGGAATTCGAAGCCCTGCCCGCGCAGACCGATATGGAAACGGCGCTCTCCCCCGGTGCTGTCGTCATCCATCCGGAATTGGGCGATAATCTGGTCTTCACCCGCACGGCGGAAACCGGTGATGTCGCCGCGGCTTTCGCAGCCGCGCATAAGGTTGTCGAAGCGCGCTTCGTCACGGGCCGGCATACGGGTGTGACGCTGGAACCGCGTTCCATCATCGCCGATTACAATCCGGCGGATGAGACGCTGACCGTGCATCATTCCACCCAGGCACCGCATATGATGCAGGGTGTCTTCGCCAAGCAGCTTCGCATGAAGGAAGGCGATGTCCGCGTGATCTGCAAGGATGTCGGCGGCAGCTTCGGCATCAAGGTGCATGTCTATCCGGATGAGGTCGCGGTTGCCGCCATGGCGCGCATCATGGGCCGCCCGGTAAAATTCGTGGCGGACCGTTTCGAATCCTTCGTGAGCGATATTCATGCCCGCGATCATCGCCTTAAGGGGCGGCTTGCGGTGGATGCGGAAGGCCGCGTGCTGGCCTTTGACATTGATGACCTGACGGGGATCGGCCCCTATTCCGTCTATCCGCGCACCAGCGCGATCGAAGGCAATCAGGTCGTCAATCTTTGCGGCGGCCCTTATGATTTCAAGAATTACCGCTGCACCACCACGGTGGTGCTGCAGAACAAGACACCCACCTGCCAATACCGCGCTGTGGGCCACCCCATCGCAACCACGGTGACGGAAGGTCTGATGGATCTTGCCGCCGAAGCATTGGGCATGGATCCGGTGGAAATACGCCGGCGCAATCTGATTCGTGATGATGCCTATCCCTATACCTCGCCGCCCGGTATGCGCTTTGAAGGGCTTTCGCATCACGCATCTTTGAACAAATTGCTTGAGATGGTGCCGCTTGAGCGTATTCGCGCCGACCAGACTGAGGCTCGCCAGCGCGGCGTCTATCGCGGCATTGGCTTTGCGTCCTTCATTGAACTGACCAATCCTTCGCCCTTCATGTATGGCATTGGTGGCGCGCGGATTTCCGCGCAGGATGGCTGCACCGTACGCATGGACCCGGATGGGTCCATTGTTGCGTCATCGGGCGTCACTGAACAGGGCCAGGGGACCGAGGCCATTCTGGCGCAGATCGTTGCGCATGGTGTTGGCGTGCCGGTCAATCGCGTGAAGATCATCACGGGCGATACGCAGACCACGCCTTATGGCGGTGGGACCTGGGCCTGCCGGGGGGCGGGCATTGGCGGGGAAGCCGCGCTACAATCGGCCATTGCGCTGAAGCAGCAAATTCTGGAAGTGGCCGGCGCCATGCTGCAAGCGACACCAGAAACACTTGACATCGCCATGGGCGAAATCACGGATAAGGCCAGCGGCAAGCCGCGCATGACGCTGTTTGAACTGGGGCGCATCGTCTATTTCCGAGGTGACACGCTGCCCAAGGATTTGCAGCGCGAATTGGTGCAGACGCGCCATTTCATCACTAAGGAATACCCCTTCGCCTTCACCAATGGCATTCAGGCAAGCTGGGTTGAGGTGGACCCCGCCACCGGCATGGTGAAGCTGTTGGAGCATTGGTGCGTCGAGGATTGCGGCCGCGTTGTGAACCCGCTTTTGGTGGATGAACAGGTGCGCGGCGGCATTGTGCAGGGCATTGGCGGCGCGCTTTACGAACATTGCGTCTACGATGCGGAAGGCAATCTGCTGACGACGACGCTGGCCGATTATCTGGTGCCCATGTCGGCGGAAATGCCCGAGATTCATGTCGGCCATGTGGAAACACCAACGCGGGAATCCCTGCTGGGCGCCAAGGGCGCCGGAGAGGCCGGCACGGCCGGCGCGCCGGCGGCCATCATGAATGCCATCAATGATGCGCTAAGGCCCTTCAAGGCCCGCGTGCATGAACAGCCCTTTACGCCAGAGCGTATCTTGCGCGCGCTTGGCACCATTGCCTGAATAAACTCAACCGCGTTCACAAACGCCACAACAGGGAGATTAGCCATGACCACCCTTCGCCGCAGCCTGATACTGGGCGCTTCCGCGCTGCCCTTGTTTTCCATCCATAGCCGCGCGCAGACCGCGCTGAACATCACCATCGCATCCAGCCACCCGGTGGCAAATTTCTGGGTCGCGATGATGAAGAATGTCTTCCAGCCTGAAGTGGACAAATTGCTGCGCGATGGGGGCAATACGCATCGCGTCAATTGGCGTGAATCCTATGGCGGCACGCTCTATCGCTTCCAGGACACGATGGAAGCCGTGCGCGATAACATCACCGACATTGGCTATGTCGGCACGCTTTGGGAAGGCAGCACCATGCCGCTGCAAAACGTGACTTATTTCACGCCTTTCGCGACCGGTGACCATGCCCTGGTGGCCAATACCTTTGAATCCATGAATGAAAACGTGCCGGCCATTCGGCAGAATTGGAACGGCCTCAATATGGTGCCGCTGAGTTCCTACATCACGGATACCTACCACATCTGGTCAAACTTCCCGGTGCGCAGCCTGGATGATTTGCGCAACCGCAAAATCTCCGCACCTGGCACCAGCGCGAATTGGCTTACCGGCACAGGGGCAACGCCGGTGGATGGCGCGCTCACCACCTATTACACCGATATCCAGACCGGCGTTTCGGAAGGCGCGCTTTCCTTCTTTGTCGGTATCCTGCCGACGCGCGTGCATGAAGTGGCGCGCTACATCACGAAATGCGATGTGGGTGCGATGTATGTCGGCGGCATTGCGGCCAATAAGCAGCGCTTTGATCGTTGGCCGGAAGGCGTGCGCCGCGCCATGACGGAAGCGGGCAAAACGACGACGCAGGCGCATATTCGTGATGTTTCGGCCCGCATTGCCGCAGCCGAGACGGAAATGACTCGCCAGGGTGCCATCATCAGCACCCTGCCGGCTGCCGAGCGTGAGCGTTGGATCCGTGGCCTGCCGAATATTGCGCGCACCTGGGTGGATAGTTCTGGCCCCGCAGCGCGGGACGTGCTGAATGCCTATTTCGCGGCCATTCGCGCTGCCGGGCAGACGCCCGGGCGCAATTGGGACCGCGAAGTCACTGCCTGATCCGAAAGGCCTGCCCGCTTGGCTGATGACATTGACATGGCGGCGCTGGAAAGCGCCGCGCCCAGGCAGCCCTTTGGCCCGATCCAGATGTTGCTTGATGGCCTTGCGGCCATTGGCACCATTTGGACCTTCGGGCTGATGCTGCTGATCTGTGCCGATGTCATTGGTCGGTCCTTCCTGAATGCGCCCATCACCGGGGTTGCGGAAATTGCCGCGCATTCGGTGGTCGGCATTGTGTTTTTGCAGATTGGGGCGACGATCTATCATCGCCGCATGACGCGCGCCGATTTCCTGATCCAGCGCGTGCTGAATTGGGCGCCGCGTCTTGGCCGAGGGTTTGAGGCGCTGTTTTACCTGATTGGCGCGGCGGTGATGTTCTTCATCGCGCAAGCCGCCTGGCCCGGCATGTGGAATTCCATTAACTTGCGGGAGTTCTTCGGCGTGCAGGGGCTTTTCACCGTGCCCACTTGGCCGTTTCGCGGCCTGATCGTGCTGGGCAGTGTCGCGGGCGGCATCGCCTATCTGGCGGTATTTGTCGCCGAACTGCGCGGGATGTTGTCGCGCCATGGATGATACCAGTCTTGGCTTCGCATTGATCGGACTGATGGTGACGCTGATCATCATTGGGCTGCCGATTGGCATTACGCTGATTTCAACCGGCGCGATTGGCGTTTGGTTGATTCGCGAAAATCCTGATCTGGCCTTTCGCTTCACGGCCTTGGCGACCTATTCCGGCATTCAGGATTACCTGTTTGCGACCATACCGCTATTTGTCCTGATGGGGCTTCTGGTCAGTATTTCCGATGTCGGCAAGGATACTTTTGATGTCGCACAGAATTTGCTGAAACGCGTGAAAGGCGGACTTGGCATCGCAACCGTTGGTGCCAATGCGGTATTCGCCGCTGTGACGGGGGTTTCCATCGCCTCAGCGGCGGTTTTTACGAAGGTCGCGGTGCCTGAGATGGTGCGCCACGGCTATTCCATGCGCTTTGCCGCCGGCACTGTCGCGGGCAGCAGTATTCTTGGCATGCTGATACCGCCATCGCTGCTCATGATTGTCTATGGCGTGCTGGCCGAGGTTTCGATCGGTGCCATGTTCATTGCGGGCGCCATTCCCGGCCTGATTATCGCAATCGCTTTCACCATCATGATCTGGTGCTACGCGCGCTTCGCACCGCAGCGCATCATGGGCGCAGCCTCAGCCAACGAAATCACCGATGACAAGCCGATGGGGCCGGCGGAAATGCTCGGCAAATCGGTACCGATCCTGTCCCTTGTGGTGCTGATCCTGGGCGGGCTTTACACGGGTTTCTTCACGCCAACCGAGGCGGGTGCCGTAGGCGCGGCGGGTGCCTTGCTGATTGCGCTGGTGCGCCGGCGCCTGTCGCTCGCGAAATTCTGGCGCGTGCTGCGTGAAACCGGGCTGGTTTCGGCGGCGATCCTGTTTCTGCTGATTTCGGCGGGGCTTTATTCGCGCATGCTGTCCATGGCGGGCGTCCCCAATGCCATCGGCGATTTCGTGGAGCATCTGGGCCTTGGGCCTTACGGATTTCTGTTCGCCTTTGTCATTGTTGTCCTGCTGATGGGGATGATCCTGGACAGCACCTCCATCCTGCTGATCATGGTGCCGATTGGCGCACCGATTGCGACTGCCATGGGTTTCGACCTGATCCACTTCGGCATTGTCACCATCATCGCGGTGGAGATGGGCCTGCTGACGCCGCCCTTTGGCATTTCGGTCTTTACCGTGAAGGCGACGCTGGCCGATCCAAAGGTGAGCATTGAATCCATCTTCGCCGGCGCACTGCCTTTTGTGGCGGTGATGGGGCTGGCCTTGATCCTGATCGCCTTCTTTCCGGTGCTATCAACCGCGCTGGTACGCTGAAAGGCGGGGCTGATCGCTTCGCGTCACGCCTTGCGCTTCAAGGCAAAATCATAGCTCAGCTTGCGCCAAGTGCCCTCCAAGGCGCGCCCATCCGGGCCCTTGCCCGGCGGGTGCTGCACAAATTCGGCGATCAATTCCTGCTTCACACCGAAAACCGCAGCACTATCCAAATAGGGGTCACCCGCGACGAAAACATGCGTCACCAGGTTTCGTGCCCGGGTGCCGCGATCATGAAATGCACATGGGCCGGGCGCATCGGATGACGACCGGTGGCGCGGAGCAAATCGCCAACCGGCCCATCATCCGGCACGGGGTAGGAAGTAGGTGTGAGGGTCCAGAAATGAAAGCGCCCTTCAGCATCGGTGCGAAACCGTGCGCGCAGATTGGCGTCCGGCTGATCGGCGCGCTGCACATCGTAATAGCCATCCTCATCCGAATGCCAGATATCCACGATGGCGCCTGGAATGGGCCCGCCACCCGCCGAGGTCACGCGCCCTGAAACATGCAGCGCTTCGCCCTTCATGGCGCGCGCAACCTCAGCCCCCAGCGGCAATTCGGGCGCGCCTTCCACATAAAACGGACCGAGCACCGTGGTGGGTGTGGCGCCTTCCGGCTGGCGGTGATTGATCGCATCCACCAGCATGGAAACGCCGAGC
>JADCGG010000287.1 GCA_020249125.1 Roseomonas sp.
CGTTGCGGCGGGGCCAGCGGCCAAAGCTGCTATCGGATAACGGGCCGGGCTTTATCTCGGATGAGCTTGCCCAATGGCTTTCAGGGCAAGGCATCCAGCATGTCCGGGGCGCGCCAGCCCATCCGCAGACCCAGGGAAAGATCGAGCGCTGGCACCAGACCATGAAAAACCGCATCCTGTTGGAAAATCACTACCTGCCAGGCGCGCTTGAGGCCGATATCGAGGCTTTCGTCGAGCACTATAATCACCAGCGCTACCACGAAAGCCTGAACAACCTGACCCCGGCTGATGTCTATTTCGGCAGGGGGCAGACCATCCTGCTGGAGCGTCAGCGCATCAAGCGCAAAACCATGCAGCACCGCCGCTTGATGCATCAACAAAACGCAGCTTAACCTAACCCGCTGATGGGACAGATACTCCGTTATACAGCACGCCAAGCGGTCTCAAATCATTTGACGATGGACAGCTGGAATGGCCCTCATCACCATTGGGAGGAAGCTGGATAAAACTACTGCGGCCTCCAGCGGCAAGAACCCATCAAACCAGCATTCGGGAGCTGACCAGTTTAAGGCTAGTCCCAGGGTCAAATTTCTGGATTGCCAGTTGAAGAGAAAAACTGGATTGCATACAAAAGCTATGGCATTGTATCCTTAGACGTATGTTGGTGAACGGTGGATCGCCCATGACCACAGCCTGGGAACAGGCCTATTTGGCGCTGCGTCGCCGCCTGGCGGATGGCACTTTTCCGCCCGGCGCGCATCTGCGTGAGGAGGATTTGGCCGCCCAGCTTGGCGTGAGCCGTACGCCTATCCGCGAAGCGCTGCGGCGCCTTGATGCCGAAGGCTGGTTGCGCGTTGTACCCAATCAGGGGGCTTTCGCGGCTGAATGGTCGCTGCCGGAAATGATCGAGATTTTCGACCTGCGCGCCATGCTGGAGGCCCATGCGGCTGAGCATGCCGCCATGGCGCCCACCCCGCAGGGATTGGCAGCGCTGCGCTCAGCTTGTGAGGCGGGGGAGTCAGCCATGCCCGGCGCGGATCTGGCAGCGATTGAGCAGATTTCAGAGGCCAATGTGCGCTTCCACCAGACGCTTTGGGAAATGAGTGGGCAGCACCGCACCCGCGCCAGCCTCATCAGCCTGGCCGTGCCGCCCATGATCCTGCGCAATTTCCGCAAATTCAGCGACGCCAATCTCCGCCGCAGCCTCGCACAGCATCGCGAAATGACCGAGGCGATTGCCGCGCGCAATCCATCCTGGGCCGGCGCTGTCATGCGCGCGCATGTCGAAGCGGGCAAGGCAGTCTTCCTCGCCGCCGCGCAGCACGCGGGGCAGGAGGCCGCATGACAGATCATATGCATGCATCTTGTATGCAATCAGCCTTTCCGACCATCGCCTCCGCCCAGGCGGCCATGGCTGAAGGCAGGGCCAAGGCGGCCGATATTCTGGCAGCCTGTCTGGCGCGCATTGGGGCGTTGAATGATACGCTGCATGCCGTGCATTACCTGGATGAGGCAGGGGCGCGGGCCACGCGCATTACCGGGCCGCTCGCCGGCATTCCCTGGGGCATCAAGGATAATTTTGATGTTGCCGGCCTGCCCTGCATTGCCAATTCCAGGCTGCGGGCCGGGCGGATTGCGGCGGCAGATGCACCCATCGTCACCATGCTGCGCCAAACCGGGGCGCCCTTGCTCGGCAAGCTTGCCACCTGGGAATATGGCACCGGTACGGGGGCCGAGTATTTCGATCTGCCGAACCCGCCCGCGCGCAATCCTTGGGATACGGCGCGCTTCACGGGTGGGTCTTCCACCGGCGCCGGCGTTGCGGTCGCGACTGGCATGGCGCTTTTCGCGATTGGGTCAGACACGACCGGTTCCGTGCGCCTGCCCGCTGCCGCCACCGGCTGTTGCGGCGTGTTGATGACGCCTGGTGTGCTGCCGATGGCAGGCGGCCTGCCCAATACCTATTCCATGGACCGCCCCGGCCCCATCACCTGGACCGCCGAGGATGCCGCCATTGTGCTGGATGCCATGCTGGGCACGCAATTGCGTGCTGCCGGCAGCGCGGGTGCCAAAGGATTAAGGGTGGCCGTGGTACGTGATCCTGGCGCTGGCTTGCCATCGGCCAATGGCGAACTCGCTGCTGCTTTTGAAGATGGGCTTGAAGTGCTGTCACGCCTTGGCGCACGCATCACGGAAGCAAAACTGCCCTGGCCCGCTGCCACTTGTCTTGATGCGGCGCGCGTGATCGGTGCCGCTGAATCCGCCTCAATCCATGAAGAGGAACTGGTCAAGACGCCGGAATTGATGGGGGCTGCGCTCCGCGATAAATTGCTCGCTGGCATGGGGGTTTCGGCGGTGGATTACCTGGCCGCGCAACGCCTGCGCCGCGCCTTCACCGATGCGATGGAACGCCTTTGGGAAGCGCATGATGTGGTGCTCTGTTTCGGCACGCTGCACCTGCCGCCACGCTTGGGGGTGGAACCTGAATCCTCCAACTACACCATGGAAACCATGCTGACGCCGGCAAGCCTCGCGGGATTGCCCGCGCTTGTGCAATGCACTGGTTTTTCCGAAGGCGGCCTGCCGCTGCATTGGCAGATCATGACACGTGAGGGGCAGGAGGCTGCGATGTTCCGCCTCGCCATGGCGTTTGAAGCGGCGACCGATTGGCGCAGCAGGAGGCCAGCATGATCCCGCCCAATTACGCCATGCGCGCCGCCGAATTGGCCGGGGGCATTACTGCCATCGCAGCGCGCCTGCCGCGCGATTGGCCCAAGGAGCATCCGCCGGCGAACCCTGCCTGCGAAGCATCATCAATATCAGCAAAAACGGGAGAGCAGAAAAATGGCTGAGACAGAAATGGCGCCGGGTTTTGGCCGGCGTGCTTGGATGGGCGGCGCCGCGGCGCTGGCCTTTGGTGCCGGCTTTGGTGTGCCAGTCATGGCGCAAGGGGCACGCACGCTGCGGGTGCGCTTCGGGTCTGACATTTCCGTGCTGGACCCGGCGCGGATTTTCCAGATCGAAAACCAATCCATCGCCGGGCATGTCTATAACGGTCTGGTGCAATATGATCAGCGCACCAATGAAATCGTGCCTGATCTTTCTACGGGGCATGAGGTTTCCGCCGATGGTACGGTTTGGACCTTCCGGCTGCGGCCCAATGTCACCTGGCACAAGAATTATGGTGCTTTCACGTCGGATGATGTCAAATTCTCCTTTGAGCGCGTGCTGAATCCTGCAACAGGCAGCCTTTATCGCGGGCAGCTTGCCGGCCTCAAGGAAATCCAAACACCCGATCCATTGACGGTGCGCCTGGTGCTGGAAGCGCCAAATTCCGGCTTTCTGCACAAGCTTTGCGCCTTCAATCAGGGCTGGATCGTCTCTCGCCGTGCGGTCACCGAAATTGGTGAGCGTTACACGATGAACCCAATCGGCACCGGGCCTTTTGTGTTCGACCGTTGGACCACGGGCAATGAAGTGCGGCTTGTCGCGAACACAGCCTATTTCGGTGGTGCGCCGGCGCTGACCGACATTATCTTCCGTGTTGTGCGTGATGAAACCGCGGCGGCAATTGCGCTTGAAAACCGCGAATTGGATGTATTCTTCGCCCTGCAATCACCGGATGTGATTGAACGGCTGCGCCGCGCTGCTGGTGTGACCTTGCTTGACCGCCCGGCCAATAATACTGCCAATCTGGTGCTGAATACCACGGCTGGTCCCTTGGCGGATGTGCGCGTGCGCCGTGCCATGATCCATGCGCTTAACCGCAAGGCGCTGATTGATGGCTTCTTCCGCGGTACCAAGTTTGAAGCGACCAGCGTGCTGACCTCCACCTTCCAGGAATTCAGCGATGAAGGCGTGCCGCGCTATCCCTATGATCCGGATCGGGCGCGCGCCCTGTTGCGCGAAGCGGGTGTGTCCAATTTCCGTTTCGAGATCACCACGGTCGGGCTGAACCCATTTGACCGTTTCCCAGTGCCACTCGCGAATGATTTGCAGCAGGTCGGCATCCAGGCAACGGTGCGCGTATTGGAACGCGGCGCCTATGTGCAGGCGCGGTCTTCGGGCAATCTGCAATCCTGCGTCACGGCGGTGGTCGGCCCACCTGATCCGGATAGCCCGCTGGTGACGCTGTATCATACGCGGTCCCATCCGCCGGGGCTGAATACATCACGCTACAACCGCGCCGATGAATTGCTGGCGGAAGCCGCGCGCGCGCCTGATCTGGCTGGGCGCAGGGCAGTCTATAACCGCCTGCTGCGGCAGGTGATGGACGATGTGCCGGTGATACCGCTTTACGCGGATAGGCTTTTCATCGCCCATGGGCCGAATGTGCAAGGCTTTGTGCAGAACAGCCTGTTTACGGTAAATGCGTCACCAGTGTCGCTGCGCGGGGCCTGATGATTCTTTACCTCGCCCGCTGCGCAGCGCAGTTTGCCGTCGCGCTGGTTGGGATCGTCACGGTGGCATTCTTTCTGATGCGTGCCATTCCTGGCGATCCCGCACTCTACATGCTGGGCGATTTCGCAACAGCTGAGGCGCTCGCGACCCTTCGCGCGCGCCTTGGCTTGGACTTGCCGATTTGGCAGCAATATGGCGTTTTCCTGCTGCGCGCGGCGCAGGGTGATATGGGTGTTTCGGTGGTGACCGGGCAATCCGCCTTGGCCGAGATTTGGGCTGCGGTGCCGCCCTCGGCGACGCTTGCCGTCGCGGGTATGGCGATTGCCATTTGCTTTGGCGTGCCTCTCGGCATCATTGCTGCGGTCAGGCAAGGCAGTGCGGTTGATCTGGCCGTGATGCTGCTCGCCTTGGGCGGCATTTCCTTTCCGGTCTTCTGGTTGGGCTTGGTCGCGATCCTCACGCTGTCCCATGCGCTTGGACTCTTCCCCGCCCTTGGTGCGACAAGTGAGCCCGGCTTCTGGAAGGGCCTGCATCATCTGGCTTTGCCTGCCTTGGTTCTGGGGCTTTCCGTTGCGGCCTATATCGCGCGGCTCACGCGGTCTGCGATGTTGGAGATTCTGGGCCAGGATTTCATTCGTGTGGCGCGCGCCATGGGTGTGCCGGAACGGCGTATTGTCTGGCACCTGGCTTTTCGTAACGCGCTGATCCCCGTGCTGGCGGTGATTGGCGTGACCTTCGCCTGGTCACTCGGCAATGCGATTTTGGTGGAGGCAGTGTTCAGCCGACCGGGCCTTGGTTCCACCATTCTAAAGGCGATTTTGTCGCGCGATTACCAGCTGGTGCAGGCTGGCGTCTTGGTGTTGGCAGCGGCGGTGGTGCTGCTGAATACTGCGCTTGACTTGATTTATGGCGCCATAGACCCAAGGCTGCGCCGATCATGACAGCCAGGACAGAGGCCGAGGAAGCGCTGGAAGACAATGCAGCGCGCAAACGTGCGACAGTCAGGCGCTATCTGCGCCATCCCAGCTTCATGATCGGGGCGATTGGCATTGGCTTGCTGGTTCTGGTGGCGCTTTTCGCACCTTGGATTTCGCCCCATTCGCCAACGCGCACGGATTTGATGAATACGTTGGCGCAACCTTCAGCGACTTATTGGTTGGGCACGGATCAATTCGGTCGCTGCGTGCTTTCCCGCTTGATCCAAGGCGCACAGGTTTCGTTGCAAGTCGGGTTCTTCGTTGTGCTGATCTCGCTTTCTGCCGGCACGCTCCTGGGGGCCATTGCGGGCTATGCGGGGGGCTTTGTGGAACGCGCGCTGGTCGCGATTATTGACATTATGCTGGCCTTCCCGTCCTTCCTGCTGGCACTCGCGCTGGTGGCAGCGCGGGGCAATACGCTTGATTCCATCATCCTGGCGGTCGCCATTGCCTATACGCCGCGCGTGGCGGCGGTCATGCGTTCAGTCGTGCTCACTATTCGCCCGCGGCCATTTATTGAGGCATCACGCGCCATTGGGCTTTCCACCTGGAAAATCATCATCCGCCATGTCATTCCCAATGCCTTGCCGCCGGTGATTGTGGTGGCAACCGTCAGCGCAGCCACAGCCATTCTGGCAGAGGCAGGACTTTCATTCCTTGGGCTTGGTGTGCAGCCGCCCACACCCACTT
Organism: Roseomonas sp.; assembly: GCA_020249125.1. Classification (GTDB taxonomy): domain Bacteria; phylum Pseudomonadota; class Alphaproteobacteria; order Acetobacterales; family Acetobacteraceae; genus Neoroseomonas. The sequence goes on from JADCGG010000287.1 coordinate 6,069, forward strand.
GGGGCAATGTGATTGCGGAAGGCCAAACCGCCATCACCACCAATCCGCTGATCTCGCTCTCCGCCGGCTTGTGCATCGCCTTTACCGTGATTGTGCTGAATCTTCTGGGCGATGGGTTGCGCGATACGCTTGACCCGCAAATGCGCCGCAATACGGGCAAGCTACTATGAGCACCATGTTCGAATTGCGGAATCTGACCGCCGCCGTGCCTGGAGAGGCAGGGCCGGTGCGCCTGGTGGAAGATGTCTCGCTGCAGGTGCAGGCCGGGGAAACGCTGGCCATTGTTGGCGAAAGCGGCTCTGGCAAGACCGTGACCTTCACGTCGGCGCTTGGCCTGCTGCCAAAGCCAGGCCGCGTGATTGCCGGCCAGGCGCTGCTGGAAGGCGAGGATTTGTTGCAACTCTCGCCTGATGCCTTGCGCCGGCGCCGCGGCGCGCGCATTGGCATGGTATTCCAGGACCCGCTGACGGGGCTAAACCCGGTCTTTCGTATCGGAGATCAGATCAGCGAAGTATTGCGCGCCCATCTGCCGATTTCCCGTGCAGAAGCGCGTGAAAGGGCAATCGCGCTCCTCGCGCGGGTACAAATCCCTGACCCGACGCGGCGTGTAGATGATTATCCGCATCAATTCTCCGGCGGCATGCGCCAGCGCGTGCTGATTGCGATGGCGATTGCGCTTGGCCCGCGCGTGTTGATTGCCGATGAACCAACCACCGCGCTGGATGTGACAGTACAGGCGCAGGTTCTGGACCTGCTGACGGATTTGCGTGAGGCGGATGGCATGGCCATGGTGCTGATCACGCATGATCTTGGCGTGGTGGCGCGGCAGGCGGATCGGGTTGCCGTGATGTATGCGGGACGCGTCGCTGAAACTGGCCTTGTCGAGGAAGTCTTTCGCGCACCCCGGCATCCTTATACAATCTCGTTGTTTCGTAGTATCCCTGATCTTGAATCGCCCGCCGGGACAAAATTGGCGCCAATTTCCGGCGCACCGCCCGATCCCGCGCGACGCCCAGCGGGTTGCGCCTTCGCGCCGCGTTGCTTCGCCATGCGCGAAGATGCGGGGTGTTTGCACGAACGCCCAAGCCTGACCTCGGATCATCACGCGGTTGCCTGCCTCAGGGCAGGCTTGCTGGAGGTCGCTTCATGAACGCCCTTCTGGAAGTTGAGGCGCTGCAAAAGAATTTCGGTGGTGGCAGCAACCTATTTGGTGCAAAGCGCGCTGTGATCCGCGCCGTGGATGGGGTTTCCTTCACCCTTACCGCCGGTGAAACCTTGGGCCTGGTCGGCGAAACCGGTAGCGGCAAATCCACTCTTGGCCGCCTGGTGCTGCGCCTGATTGAACCCAGCAGCGGCAGGCTGCGCTTTGCAGGGCGCGATGTGATCAGTGCTTCTGCCGGCGAATTGCGCGCCATGCGCCCGCGCATGCAAATGGTGTTTCAAGACCCCTATGGCTCGCTCGATCCACGCATGACCGCCGGGCAGATCATCGCGGAGCCCATGACGACCCAAGGCATGTCACGCCATGAGGCGCGTGACCGTGTCGGCGCTTTGCTGTCGCTGGTTGGGCTTCGTGCAGCCATGGCGGGGCGCTATCCGCATGAATTTTCCGGTGGCCAACGCCAGCGTATCGGCATTGCGCGCGCCATTGCGCTTGATCCTGCGCTGGTGGTCTTGGATGAACCCGTCTCCGCGCTTGATGTTTCGGTGCAGGCGCAAATTCTCAATCTTCTGGCGGAAATCCAGGCGCGGTCATCGGTTTCATACCTGTTCATTGCGCATGATCTGGCGGTGGTGCGGCATGTCAGTGATCGCGTGGCAGTGATGTATCTGGGGCGCATCGTTGAAATCGCGCCGCGTGACGCGCTGTATCACAAGCCCCGACATCCCTATACGGTCTCATTGCTTTCCGCCGTGCCGCATGCGGACCCGATGCGCGAAAGAACGCGCGAACGCATCCGCCCCATTGGGGAGATCGGCTCAGCTGCCGCCTTGCCAACAGGCTGCCGCTTTCATCCGCGCTGCCCGCGTGCGCGCATCATTGCCGCGCGTGGGGGTGACACAGTGGTGGCGGCGGGTACACGCCTGCCGCTGGCTTGCGTGACAGACGATCCGGCGCTGAAGCCTGCCGAAAATGTGCAGCACCTCACCGCCTGTCATTTCCCTGAAGAAAATTGAGGAGTATCGCCAATGTCGGTCTCTCGCGAAGACAATTACACGGGTGTTTTCGATGGCAAGGTCGGATACGGGCGCAATCCGGCGGTGGTGGTGATTGATTTCACCCTTGCCTATACCACGCCGGGCTCGCCGTTTTTTGCTGAAGGCGTGGTGCGCGCCGTGGCCGATACGGCGCCGCTGCTGCAAGCCGCGCGCGCGGCAGGTATTCCGGTGATCCATACCAAGGTGATGTATCATCCTTCTGGCGCTGATGGCGGCTGGTTCGTGCGCAAGGTGCCGGCGCTTCGCAACCTGGTTCAAGGTGAGCCGCTTGCTGAGATTGATCCAAAAGTGGCGCCGCTTCCGGAAGAAGTCGTCATTGTCAAGCAATACCCAAGCCCCTTCTTCGGCACGCCGCTCGCCCCCATGCTGGCAACACTTGGCGTTGATACCCTTATCCTGGCTGGTTGTTCGACCAGCGGCTGCGTGCGTGCCGGCGCGCTGGATGGGGTGCAGCACGGCTACCGTGTGATCGTGCCGCGTGAATGTGTCGGCGATCGGCATGATGGGCCGCATGACGCCAATCTTTTCGATATCAACGCCAAATATGGCGATGTTGTCGGACGTGATGAAGTGATCGAATATCTTGCCAATCTCGCCAAGCGTAATGATTGAGGAGGAATACCCATGAACAAAATCACCGCACCGGATGAAGCCATTCGTGTTTATTGGATGACTGGATGTTCTTCCTGCCTAAGGACCAAGGAATTCCTCACGCGCCATGGTGTCCCCTTCATTTCCCGCAATGTGCTCGAAGATGAAGGCGCTTATGATGAGCTTGCGCGCTTTGGCCTGCGGCAGGTACCGATTGTCACGCGCGGTGATGCCTGGGCCAATGGCCAGGTGCTGCGCGATATCGCCAAGCTTTGCGACATCAAACTCGGTGAACAGCGCATGCTGCCGATGGATGAAATGCGCCGGCGGCTGGATGCGGTTTTGGCCGGCAGCGCGCGGTTTCTGGCGCAAATGCCGGATTCTGCGCTGGCGCAAATGCTGCCCAAGCGCCCGCGTTCCTTCGCGCAGCTTGGCTGGCATATCGCCAATATCGCCGATGCCTTCCTGGAACATGAAAACGGCATTCCGCTGACCTTTGATAGCTATATGCGCGTACCCGAAGAACAGGACGCGACGCGGGAAAAGCTGATCGCCTATTGCGAGGAAATGCGCCAACGCATGTCCGATTGGTTTGATGGGCCGGGTCGCACGCGTGATTGGTCAGCACGCGCTGATGTCTATTACGGCGAACAAACCATGCATGAATTTCTGGAACGTACGGTTTGGCATGCTGGCCAGCATTCGCGGCAATTGATGTGGGTGCTTGAAGGCTTGGGCATTGCGCCAGATCAGCCCCTGGGCCCGGAGGTTTTCGCGGGCCTGCCCATGCCGGAGAGTGTTTGGGATGATGCTGATCCGGCGAAGATGAAGCGGCCGACCTAAGCTACTCAGCTTTTTTGATGTGCTTCCCGGAAATCTTGCCATTTTTCGATAGGGTCTGTTTCGCAAGAGAACGGTCGAATGAAACGCGACAGGTTCAGCGATGAGCAGATCATCGGGATTTTGAAGGAACAGGAAGCGGGATCTGTGACGGCGGATGTTTGCCGCCGCCACGCAGTCAGCGAGGCGACATTCTACAAGTGGAAGGCCAGGTTTGGCGGCCTTGAGGTGTCGGAGGCCAAATCGCGGCGACCTTCAGATGATCTACTCCTCGCCCATCCGGGTTCATCAGCGCGTCGCGAATGTCAAAGACACCCCCCGTCAGAGCCTCGCCGATCGCGGCGCGTGGGCCAACGTCAAACCCATGCTAGGGCGCGTCAACAGCCCCGTCTTCAGTCCTTACCTTTATCTCTTCTGAAATCTGGTCGAGCGCTTCTTCCACAAGCGCAAACCTTTCCGTGCCATCGCCACGCGCTTCGAAAAACACGACGCCAACTACCTCGCGCCCGTCAAACGCGCAGCTGCCAGAATTTGGATGCGGTTCATGAGTCGGTGACTTAGAGTCACATTGGCTTTAGCAATACATGGCGCTTCTTGCCGATCGAAAGCTTGATCACGCCATCCTGCAGGTCTGAAGCATCCAGCACGCGGTCAACCGCGCCCACCGGCTGGTTATTGGCGTAAATGCCACCATTGGCGATCAGCCGCCGCGCCTCGCCCTTGCTGGGCACCAGTTTATGTTCCACCAAAACATCAATCACGCCAATCGGCAACGTAGAGGTCACACTCGGCAGGCTTTCCGCGTTCAGCCCTTCCTCAAACGCCTTGCGCGCTGTCTCGGCGGCGGCTTCCGCGGCCACGCGGCCATGCAGCAGGGCGCAGGCTTCGGTGGCCAGCGCCTTCTTCGCCTCATTCACTTCCGCACCTTGCAGCGCGGCGTAGCGGGCGATTTCAGCCATGGGCAATTCAGTAAACAATCCCATGAAGCGCGCCACATCGGCATCTTCGGTATTGCGCCAGAATTGCCAGTAATCATAAGGCGAAACGCGATCGGCATTGAGCCATACCGCACCCGTTGCCGTCTTGCCCATCTTGGCGCCGGATGCGGTGGTGATCAGCGGCGTTGTCAGCCCAAAGGCCTCGGCCTGGTCCATGCGCCGGATCAAATCCGTGCCCATGACAATATTGCCCCATTGGTCGGACCCGCCCATTTGCAGCACCACGCCATGGCGGCGGCGCAATTCCAGGAAGTCATAGGCCTGGAGCAGCATGTAGTTGAATTCCAGGAAGCTGAAGGGCTGGTCGCGTTCCAGCCGCTGCCGCACGCTTTCCATCGTCAGCATGCGATTGACGCTGAAATGCCGCCCGACATCGCGCAGGAACGGAATGTAAAGCAGCTTATCCAGCCATTCCGCATTATCGAGCATGATGGCATCCGTCGGGCCATCACCAAAACGCAGGAAGGCGTCGAAAACCTTGCGAATACCGGCCTTGTTGGTTTCGATCTGCGCATCCGAAAGCAGGGGCCGCGCCTCATCCCGGAAGGAAGGATCACCCACCTTGGTTGTGCCGCCGCCCATCAGCACCACGGGGCGATTCCCGGTGCGCTGCATCAGGCGCAGCAGCATGATCTGCACCAAAGACCCCACATGCAGGCTATCGGCGGTCGCATCAAAGCCGATATAGCCAGCCAAGGGGCCAGCCTGCAGCCGCGCCAGAAAGGCGCCTTCTTCGGTGGTTTGGTGAATATAGCCGCGTTCCCGCGCCACATACAGGAAATCGCTTCGCGCGCTGTTCATGATGCTATCCGGTTTGTCGAAACTCGTTCCCCGCCGGGGGCTTCCACCGACAGGCGCGCGGGGGTAGCACGTCCCCATCATGCTGAGAACCATCGGCCTTATGAGTGGCACATCGCTGGACGGTGTGGACGCCGCCTATCTGGAAACGGATGGGGAGGCGATTGCGCGCTTTGGCCCGCGCCAGACCCTGCCCTATGACCCCGCGCTGCGCCGTGCGCTCCGGTCCCTGCTGAACCGTGCCGAGAGCCTTTCCCCCAATGATCCCGAATTGCTGGATGCCACGCGCCGCCTGACCGAACGCCATGCCGAAGCGGTGGAGGCGATCGGCCTGCCTGCGGATATCATTGGCTTTCACGGCCAAACCATCCTGCATCGCCCCGCCGCCCCTGGGCGTAGCGGCACCCCCTTCACCTGGCAGATCGGCGATGCCGCTTTGCTCGCGCGGCGCACGGGCATGAGTGTGGCCTATGATTTCCGCAGCGCCGATGTCGCCGCCGGCGGGCAGGGCGCGCCCCTGGTGCCGGTGTTTCATCGCGCGCTCGCCGCGCCCTTGCCGAAGCCGCTCGCTATTCTGAACCTGGGCGGGGTTGGAAATGTGACCTGGCTGGGGCCAGAAGGGGAAATGCTCGCCTTCGATACCGGCCCGGCCAATGGGCCTTTGGATGATTGGGCACGGCAGCATACCGGCAAGGATTATGATGCCGCAGGCAAATTGGCGCTGGCGGGCCAGGCGGATGGCGCGGTGCTGGGGCGGTTGATGGCGCATCCCTATTTGGCCGCACCGCCGCCCAAATCGCTCGATCGGCTGGATTTTGACCGTGCGCTGCGGGAAGCCGGCGCAGGCGGCCTTTCGGCGGCCGATGGTGCGGCAACTTTGGTCGCTTTTTGCGCGGTATGCGTGGCCGCTGCCGGGCGGCATTTTCCGGAACCACCGCTGCAATGGCTGGTCGCTGGCGGCGGGCGGCGCAACCCGGCATTGATGAAGGCACTTGGCGGCGCGCTGGAAGAACCGGTGCGCCCCGTTGAGGTCGCGGGCTGGGATGGCGATGCGCTGGAAGCCCAGGCTTTCGGCGTATTGGCCGCGCGGGTGGCGCGCGGCCTGCCGTTGAGCTTCCCCGGCACCACCGGCGCGCCGCGCCCGCTGACCGGCGGGCGAATTATCGGGGCGCTGTTGTAGGTTATCCTTCATGACCCAAGCCGCGCTCACCGTTTGGTTCGATGGCGCCTGCCCGCTGTGTCTGCGCGAAATTGCGCTGATGCGTCGATTGGATCGGCGGGGCGTGATTGACTTCGTTGATATCGGCGCTGAAGGCGCAGCCTGCCCGATTGATCCCGCGCTATTGTTGGCGCGCTTTCATGCGCGCGAAGCTGGAGGGCCTTTGCTGCATGGCGCGGCGGCCTTCGCTGCGATGTGGCGCGCCATCCCGCTGCTGAGCCCGCTTGGTCACGCCGCACGCTTCCCGCCTTTCTTGTGGCTACTGGAACGCGCCTATCGCGGTTTTCTCCGCATCCGGCCTCGCTTGCAGGCCTGGACAGCGGCGCGGGGCTGAGGCTTGGCCCAGTCCAGGCCGCTCGGCCTTTATGGCGCGGTGCCGAAAATCCGATGCAGCACGCGATCACCGACACGGATATTCAGCCGTTCCGCCGTGCCGGCGGCCAATTCCAGCGTCGCGCGCACGGGCCCATTGCTGGAAATGCTGGCAAGCGAATACGGCACAGTGCGTTCCGCGATGCGATGCACGCGCCCATCGGCGGCGATGAACACCATATCCAACGACGTGATGGTATTGCGCATCCACATGGAACTTTCGCGCGGCAAGCCCCAGTCGAACAACATGCCCTCATCCGGTTTCACCTCCGGGCGGAACATCAGGCCGATCATCTGCTGTTCGGACTGCACGGCCATTTCCACGGTGAATGCAAGCCGGCGCCCATCGCGGGTTTCAAACACCAAGGGTTCGGTCGGCAAGCGAGGCTGGGGGCGATCCACGCCCGGTTGCGCGACAGCGGCGATGGGCAGCAGGGCGCCAAGCGCCAATAGGGAACGTCTTTGCATAAGCGCCTTCATGCCATGGCGCTGCCCAACCCCTCAAGCGCAGCCGCAGCGGCGCGGCGCACCACGGCGCGCACCACGCCCGGGCGCGGCGCATCGGCCAGGGTGGTGAACCAATGTTCCGGCGGATTGCGCCCGGCAGCGCGATGGTAGCTTAGGCGCCGCAGCACCGCCTCGGCTGGTTCGGGCAGGCATTCGGGCATGGCATGACCATTCAGCGCCCCCCAAACCCCCGCCCAGCAACGCGCCACACTCCAGGGATTATAGCCGCCACCGCCGAGCACGATCAGCCGAGGTGTGATGCCCTTCAGCGCCGCCACCACGGCGCGATGGGCGTTATTGGACAGGGCAAGTTTTGAAAGCGGGTCTTCTTCCAAGGCATCGGCGCCGCATTGCAGCATGATGGCGGCGGGACGCAGGCGGCGCGCGATGGGTAGAATCGCCTCATGCAGCACCCAGGCCATTTCACTGTCATTGAAGCCAGCCGGCACCGGGATATTCGCCGCATGGCCGCCCGCGCGATCACCCAAGCCCCCGGTGAAGGGCCAGCGCCCATCCTCATGCACCGAAAGCGTGACAACATGCGGGTCATCATGAAAGGCATCCTGCACGCCATCGCCGTGATGGGCATCAATATCCACATAAAGCAGTGGCGAGAGCCCAAGGTCGCGCCAGGCGAGCAAGCCCAGCACCGCATCATTCACATAACAAAAGCCGGCAGCGCGATCCGCCCGGCCATGATGCGTGCCACCGCCTGGCACATGCACCACCCCGCCCGAGGCCGTGAGCCTTGCCGCCAGCAGCACGCCACCGGCGCTGGTGGCGGGACGGCGAAACACCTCGCGATAGACCGGATTGCCATCGGCGCCGATGCGAAACCGCGCGCGATCTTCGGCGCTGACGCTTTGGGTTTCCTCGGCGCGCATCAGGGCCGCGATATAGTCGGCGCTGTGGAAGCGTTGCAGTTCTTCGGGTGAAGCGCGTGGGCTTTCGATGTAGTGATCGGGCGCGAGCCAACCCAGCGCGCGGATCAGGTCAAGCGTGGTGGAAAC
>JADCGG010000288.1 GCA_020249125.1 Roseomonas sp.
GACTGCCGGGGGTCCTTGAGCGCAGAAAAATGATCGAGGAGCGATACAGAAGACATGGGGGAACCTCAAAGAATCGAGGTCATCCATGAATCACCGCACAATGCTTTTGGGAATCCCTGCCAAGTTCAAGCGATTGCCCTGTTCCGTTGGCCTTTTTTCCTTGACAAAGCATCTGTAGCCCGCTATGTAGTGACGGTCTTCCGCTCTCCCAGTTTTTGGGATCGGCGTTTAAGACCTCGAAAGAGGCGGCCGCACGCCGGCAATGCCAAGCTAGGTGCGGTGTCGAGCCCCGCCACTCTAAGTGGTGGGGTTTTTCTTGGGTCGTCAGTTTTAAGCCGATGTGCTGCATATCGCGCCTGGGGCTTGCGCAAGCGGCCCATCCCGCCTATCCGCCCCCTTCTTTTCCAGACATTCAGGGGTTAGCCACCATGGCCATCGAACGCACCTTCAGCATCATCAAGCCGGACGCCACGCGCCGGAACCTGACCGGCAAGATCAATGCGGTGTTCGAAGATGCGGGCCTTCGCATTGTCGCGCAAAAGCGCATCCACATGTCGCAGGCGCAGGCCGAAAGCTTCTATGGCGTGCATCGTGAACGCCCCTTCTTCAAGGATCTGGTGTCCTTCATGATTTCCGGCCCCGTGGTGGTGCAGGTGCTGGAAGGTGAAAACGCGGTCGCGCGCAACCGCGAATTGATGGGCGCCACCAACCCCGCCAATGCCGCCCCCGGCACCATCCGCAAGCTGTTTGCCGAAAGCATTGAAGCGAATTCGGTGCATGGTTCGGACAGCCTGGAAAACGCCGCCATCGAGATTGCCTATTTCTTCGCCGGCAGCGAAATCGTCGGCTGATCCCCGGTCACGTCCCGCCCCGGCGGTAACCGGACCGTAAGCACTTCTGGTGTTTACTGCGCCCTCAAGACATTGAGGGCGCGGGCATGAGCGAAGGTTTTGGCTTCGAAGGGGATCGGGCGGCGGCGGGGCTGGATATCGCCCATTCGCCGGCGGAACTCCGCCACGGCATTGCCGAAGCGCTTGCCAATAATGGCGCCGGGCTTCGGCTGGACCTGCAGCCCGTTTGCAGCGCCAATGGCCTGGAAACCGTGGGCTATGAGGCGCTGCTGCGCTGGGTCCATCCCGATCTTGGCCCCATCCTCGCCATGGAAACAGTCAATGCGGCGACCCAAGCGGGGCTGGCCGCCGCTTTGGATGCCTGGGTTTTCGCCGAAGCCTGCCGGATCCGGGCACGCTGGCCGCGTTCCGCCCCTTATATCTCGGTCAATATTACCGCCGAGGCGTTTTTGCGCGGCGATGGCACCGCCCTGATGCGCCGCGCGCTGCATGAAGCCGATACAGACCCGCGCGGTCTGGCGGTGGAAATGCCGGCCAATGCGGTTTCCCTTTGGCATGATGCGGCAGCGAACCTGGCCGCGGGGCTACGCGGCCTGGGCGTTGTGGCCGCTTTGGATGATTTCGGCGTGGCGCGCGGCACCATCCTGGCCTTGCGCGCGATTCCCTTCCCCATGGTGAAGCTGCATCCCAGCCTTTGCGCCGGGCTGGATGGGGAACATTTGGCGGCGCGGCGGGCGCTGGCGCTCACCACCGGTCAGGTGGAAACCGCCCATGCGCTTGGGACCATTGTGGTCGCCAAAAGCGTGGAAACGCTGGCGCAGCTTCGTGCCCTGGAAAAAGCCGGCTGTGACGCCATGCAGGGCTGGCTGCTGGGCCGGCCCGGCAAGGTGCCGAACCTGACCGAGTAGCCACTGAAGGGCTGTGTTTCAGCCCTTCACATCCATCGCCTGCCTCAGCCCATCGCTCACCAAGTTGAAGCAGATGGAAGTGACGAAAATGCACACCCCAGGCAGCACGGCGATCCAGGGCTGCACATAAATCGCGGTCCGCAGCGTATTCAGCATGAGCCCCCATTCCGGTTCTGGCGGCTTGGTGCCAAGGCCCAGGAAGGAAAGGCCGGAAGCCAGAATCATCGAAACGCTGATCAGCGATGTCGCATAGACAAAAATCGGCCCCAGCACATTGCCCAGCACATGCACGCGCACAATGGTGAAGGCATTGGCGCCAGAAGCGCGCGCCGCATCCACGAAATCCAGATTGCGCACGCCCGTGGTGACGGTTTCTGCCACGCGAATGATGGGCGGAATGAACACCAGCGTCAGCGCCAGAATGGCATTCATGATGCCCGCACCAAGGGCGCCCGAAATCGCCACCGCCAGCAGCACGGATGGGAAGGCGTAGAACACATCCGTCACGCGCATGATCGCCATATTGGTCTTGCCGCCGGCATAACCGGCAAGCACGCCCAGCACCGTGCCGATCACGAAAGCGAGTGCCACCGGCGTGATCCCCATGAACCAGGAAAGCCGTCCACCATAAAGCAAGCGCGTCAGCATATCGCGCCCAAGCTCATCCGTGCCCAGCAGGTAATTCGGCGTGCCGATGGGCCGCAGGCGGCGGATCATGCTGCCCTGATAGGGATCATGCGGCGCGATCAGCGGCGCGAAAACAATGGCAAGCAGCATGAGCAGCAGGATCGAGGCACAAAAGATCGTCACCGGATCACGCCGCACACGCTTCCAGACACCGGCCCAATAGCCCGTGGAACGCTCCGGCTCCTGGCGCGCCTGAACGGCGAGTTCAGCTTCCGCCGCGGATGGGGTGGTTGCGCTATTCGACATGGCCTCAGCCCCGCTTGATGCGCGGATCAAGCGCGGTTTGCATCAGATCCACCAAAAGATTGAGGATGACGAAGAACATCGCCAGCACCAGGATGGTGCCTTGCAGCACCGGCAAATCGCGCTGGAAAATCGCATTGTTCAGCAAAAGCCCGGTGCCAGGCCAGGAGAATACGGTCTCCACCAGAATGGAACCGCCCATCAGATAGCCAAGCTGCAAGCCCATTACCGCCAGCGCGGTCGGCGCGGCATTCTTCACCACATGCAAAAACACACCGCCGCGCGTGAGCCCCTTGCCGCGCAGCGCGGTGACAAATTCCTGGTTCATGATTTCGGCCACAATGCCGCGCACGGTGCGCGTCACGATCCCCATGGGAATGACGCAGAGTGTCACAGTTGGCAGAATCAGGTGCTTGATATGCTCCCAATTCCAGACCCAATCGGAAGACCCGCCCGGCCCGGCGCCCATGGCTGGAAGCCAATTCAATTGCACGGAGAAAATTACCACCATCACCATGCCAAGCCAGTAATGCGGCACGGAAACGCCACCGACGGCAATCGTCACCGCCACGCGATCCAGCCAGGAACCACGGAAAGTGCCGGCAAGCCCACCCAGCACGCAGCCCAGAATAAAACCAAGGATGGAGGCAGAGGCAGCCAGCATCAGCGTATTGCCGATGGCGCTTGAAAGATCAGACCAGACCGGCCGCCCGGAAGCGAGTGACCGGCCCAAATCCCCCTGCACCACCTTCATCAGCCAAAGCCCGAATTGCACAGGCAAGGGCTTATCCAACCCGTAATCACGCCGCACCTGTTCCACCACATCGCCCGGTGCATCGGGCGGCACAATGGCATTGATGGGATCACCGGGCGCAATTTGCACCAGCATGAAACAGACAAACCCAACCGCAAGCGCGATCGGGATGCCATAGGCGATGCGACGGATCAGGTAGAAGAACATTGTTGCTCCCGGCATCGCCGGGCGGCGCAAACCGCCCGGCAATCAGGTGTTACTGAATGAAGGGCAGGCGCAGATCCACGAACCAGCTTTGCGGTTGCACGTAACCGCGCACACGCGGGCTCATGGCACGCGGGGACACGTCATGCGCAATCCAGATGAACAGCGCCTCATCCACGCCAGCGGCATGCAGGCGGGCGAGTGCGGCATCGCGCGCTTCCGGTTCAAAGGCGTTGCGCGCTTCCGCGATCATCGCATCAAAGCGCGGATCGTTGAAGAAGCCCCAATTGTTGGAAACCGGCGGCGCCATTTTCGAATCCCAGAAGCGCACCATGGCAAAGAAGGGGTCCATGGCGGCGAAGGAGACATTGGTGGCATGCGCCCCGCGGGCCGAGGCATGGGTGCAGCCCTGGCGCCAATTGGCGAACAGGGTGTTCCATTCCACCACATCGAATTCCACATTCACGCCGATTTGCTTGAGGTCTTGTTGCAGGAACTCATTCATCGGCAGCGGCTGCATCTGGCCCGAACCGGAAGCCGAGATCTGCACCTTGAGCGTCAAGGGACGCTGGGCCGTATAGCCCGCTTCCGCCAGCAGGCGGCGCGCTTCGGCCTTGTCGGTGCGGATATTGAAGCTTGGGTTGCCGAACCAGGGGTGGCCACGCGGCACGGTGCCAACCGGCACGGACATCATGCCGCCCAGCAGGGTGCGCAGCCCCTCACGGTCAATGCCCAGATTGATGGCGCGGCGCACCCGCACATCCCGCAAGGGCGAGCTTTCCGCAAAGCAAGGCTGCCAGGGCCAGACATGCGGCTGGGCATTGCTGGTAATCACCATGCCGCGCTGGCGCAGCTGCGGAATGGCATCCGGCGCCGGCGCTTCAATCCAATCCACCTGATTGGAAAGCAACGCCGCCGTGCGCGCATTGGCTTCCGGAATCGGCAGGATCACAATGCGATCAAGCTTCGCCTTATCCGACCAATAACCATCGAAGCGCGCATATTCCGCACGTTCACGCGGGACAAAGCGTGTCATGCGGAAGGGGCCGGTGCCGGAAGGCTCACGCGCAAAGGCGTTCCAGGTCGCTTCCGCGGTCGGGTTCGCGGCGCGCAGCCTTTCCCATTGCGTCGGGCTGGCCATGAACAGATTGGTCAGGTTGATCGGCAGCAGGCTATCGGGTTCCGCCGTGAACAGCGCCACGGTGTGATCATCAATCTTTTCCGCACGGCGCAGCGTGGGCATGCGGGTTGCGGTAATGCCAACCTGGCGCGGGTCATAATGCGGCGCTTCGCGATCCAGGATCTTGCGCACATTCCACACCACGGCATCAGCGGTGAAATCCGAACCATCATGGAATTTCACGCCGCGACGCAGGCGAAACACCCATCGCGTCTTGTCATTGGCATCCACCGCCCATTCGGTCGCAAGGCCCGGAATGACCACGGAAGGCTTCTCGGCCGAGGACAAATCCCACATGGTCAGGCTATCGAACAGCGGAATGCCGGTGAAGCGGTTGCCTTCAAAGCCCTGATCGGGCTGGCCATGGGTCAGCGGAATATCCGCCGCCGTCATGCCGATGCGCAGCGTGCCCTGAGCTTGCGCGATGGACGCGCCCAGCACCGGCAATGCCGCAAGGCAGGCGGTCATCAGAAATTTCTTCAATCGCATTGCGTTACTCTCCCTTCGTCACATTCGGGCAGTTTCGGGGGAAACCGCCAGCCAAGAACCCCACATAGCCGCGCCTGCCAGCAGAAGCTGATGGCAAAGCAACGGATAATGGCAGCAAAGCCCGTGCCACCCCCCCAGCCTTGGGCTGGCGGTCAGGGATATTCATCCCTGCCTCATTTATCGGCAGCACTGCCTGACGATGCGGCGCCGCGCGGGAACGCGCAATAGGCAAAACGCGCGTGGCCCACACCCTTGCCAGCCGCGCCGTGAAAGCGGCAGAAGCGCGCCATGCGCATCCTGCTTCTGAACGGCAATACCGATCCCGCCATCACCGCCCTGATCGCTGCTCGTGCCAAGGAGGCCCTGCCCCGGCTTGGCCTGCCCGACTGTGATTTGGTGCCGGCCACCGCCCCTTTCGGCGCGCGCTATATCGCGACGCGCGCCGCGGTCGCCATCGCCGGGCATGCGGTGCTCACCGGCCTTGCCGAGCATATCGGCCCGGACAACCCACAGAATTTTGCTACCTCCATCATCGCCTGTTTCGGCGAACCCGCCATTGAAGCCGCGCGCGAATTGCTGCCCATCCCGGTCATTGGCATGGCGGAAGCCTCCATCACCCTCGCCTTGGAACAGGCGCCGCGCATTGCGTTGCTCACGGGTGGGGCCGCCTGGGTGCCCATGCTGGAAGAATTCGCGCTGATCCGTGGCCATGGGCCGGATCGCGTTCAGGTGCGCTCTGTCCCGCCCACTGGCGATATGATCGCGCGCGAGCCCGAAAAATCGCTTGGCCTGATCGCCGCAGAAGCGCGGCAGGCCGTGGCGGCGGGCGCGGGCGTCGTGGTGCTGGGCGGGGCCGGGCTGGTGGGCTTGGCGCCGAAGCTCTCGGCCCTGCTGCCGGTGCCGGTGCTGGATAGCCTGGATTGCGCGCTGGTAATGGCCTGCCGGCGCGGCGCGGCGCCGGCCCGCGTGGCGCAGGCACCACAAATCGGGCTGGAACCAGGCCTTGCCCGCCTGTTGGCCGGAGAAAACGCAAAATCTAAGTAAGGACTACTTACCTTTTTTTGCGCCCCAGGCTAATCTCACGCAAGAAATCAAAACCCCGAGGATACGCAGCCATGGCTTCCTTCCCGATCACCCGCACCACCACCCCCAAGGTGAAGCCCGCCGATGATGAGCTTGCCTTCGGCAAGGTGCTGACGGATCACATGTTTTTGATGGATTATCAGGAAGGCAAGGGCTGGCATTCCCCGCGCATCCTGCCCTATGGCCCGCTGAGCCTCGATCCCGCGACTTCCGTGCTGCATTACGGCCAGGCGATTTTTGATGGCCTCAAGGCGTTTCGCGGCGATGATGACCAAATCCGCCTGTTCCGCCCGGATCGCCATGCGGAACGCTTCAATCGCTCTGGCCAGATCATGTGCATGCCGGAATTGCCGGTGGATATCATTCGCCAAAGCTTCGATGCGCTGGTTGGGCTGGAACATGAATGGGTGCCGCGCAAGCCCGGCACGGCGCTTTACCTCCGCCCCACCATTATCGCGACCGATGTGATGCTGGGCGTGCATCCGGCGCATAATTACCTGTATTTCCTGATCCTTTCGCCCGTTGGCACCTATTACAAGGAAGGCGTGAAGCCGGTGAAAATCCTGGCGTCAGACACGCATGTCCGCGCGGTGAAGGGCGGCACCGGGGAAGCCAAGACCGCCGGGAATTACGCCGCGAGCCTGGCCGGCCAGCGTGACGCCGCGGCTGCGGGCTATTCGCAAGTGCTCTACCTGGATGGCGTGAACCGCAAATACCTCGATGAGGTCGGCACGATGAACATCATGCTGAGAATCGGTGATGAGGTGATCACGCCACCGCTCACGGGCACCATCCTGGATGGCGTGACGCGCGCCAGCACCATGCAATTGATGCGCGATTGGGGGCTGAAGGTCACCGAACGCCAGATCGCCATTGATGAAGTCATGGCGGCCGGCCGCGATGGCAGCCTCAAGGAAATGTGGGGCACGGGGACGGCGGCGGTGGTCTCCCCGGTTGGGACGCTCGGCTACAAGGGCGAGGATGTGCTGATCAATGGTGGTGAGATCGGCGATGTCACGCGCCGGCTTTATGATGCCATCACCGGCCTGCAATATGGCCGCAGCAATGACCCGCATGGCTGGATGAGCATTGTGCGCAAGGGTTGACCTTGAAGCTCCTGGTCCTTGGTGGCACGGGCCGCATAGGGCGTGAGATTGTCGCGCAAGGCGTGGCGCGCGGGCATCATATTACCGCGCAAAGCCGTGGCGAAGGGCCGCATGGCCTGCCGCCCAGCGTCGCGGTTGTGCGCGCCGACCCAAGCGACCCGGCAGCGCTTGCGGGCGCCTTGGCCGGGCAGGATGCCGTGATTTACGCGCTTGGCTTTCGCGGGCGGGGCGAGGTCTCGTTTTTCTCGGCAACCACCAAGGCGCTGCTAGCGGCGATGCACACAAGCGGTGTGCGGCGCCTGATTGCCATCACCGGCATTGGCGCGGGCGACACCAAGGGGCATGGCGGCTTTGTCTATGACCGTCTGATCTACCCGCTATTCACGAAAAACCTTTATGCCGACAAGGACCGGCAGGAGGCGCTGATCCGCGCGAGCCGCTTTGATTGGACCATGCTGCGCCCCGCCCCGTTCAAAACCAGGCCGGGCAATGAGCCATTCCAAATCCTGACCGCCGTGGCCCCCGGCACGCGCTTATCAAGCGTCACGCCCGCTGAAGTCGCCAGTCTTGCGCTTGATTGCGCTGAGCGCGGGCTGCATCAGCATCAGGCAGCGTTTTTTGGCCATGGCGTGGCCGCTTAGCCAATGCTGCAAGCAGCTAGAGCACGTTGCGTTCACATGGGTTCACGCAACCCGCTCTATGTTGTTGTTTTTCGAGCATCTTCACGCGTCCAGATGATTCCATCTGAACGCGATCTGCTCTAATCTTCCTTCTTGGCCCCATCTATCGCAGCGTGCAGCTTGGCTTTTTCTGACGCCAGCCGTGCGCGTTCGGCCTTGGTCTGGCCGTATTGGGCGCGGTTTTCGGCGGCCTTCGCTGCCGCTTCGGCCCGCTCTTTCGCTTTTTTGACGCGCTTCAGGTTGACGATTTCAGCCATGCACGCAGGATAAGCCCATCTTACTTGGAAGGAAAACGCCCATGCCCATGATCTCGCTCACTGCCGCTGATGGTTTTCGCCTGCAAGCCTATCGTACCGGCCCGCAAGATGCCGCGCGCGCCCTGGTGGTGACGCAGGAAATCTTCGGCGTGAACCACCATATCCGCAAGCTGTGCGATGATTTCGCCGCCGCTGGTTATGCGGTGATCGCGCCGCAGCTTTTTGACCGTGCGGAACGCAATGTTGAACTTGGCTATGACGCCGCCGATCTGGCGCGCGGGCGCGAATTGCGTGGCAAGATTGATGCCGGCAAGACAGTGCTTGATGTGCTGGCCGCCGCCGCCGCCCTGCCGCGCCAGGCCAAGCGCGGCATTGTCGGCTATTGCTGGGGCGGCACGGTCGCCTGGCATGGCGCAACACGCACCAGCGCCTTTTCCGCATCTGTCGGCTGGTATGGCGGCGGCATTGCGGCAGCGAAGGATGAAGTGCCGAATTGCCCGACGCAGCTTCATTTCGGTGAAACCGATGCCTCCATCCCGATGAGTGATGTGGAAGCGATCCGCGCCGCGCGGAAGGAAGTGGAAATCTTCGTCTATATGGGCGCCGGCCACGGCTTTGGCTGTGATGAACGCGGTTCTTACGTGGCGAAGGATGCCGCGCTGGCGCAGGAACGCACGCTGGCGTTTTTCGCCAAGCATCTCGGCTGAAAAATAGTGGCGCGGGGGACGCCCCCGCGCCAAACGCATTATGCCTTCTTGTCGGTGGAGAGGCTCTTCACCTCCTCCATCGCTTCGGCAAAGCGCTTATGCAGCACTGAAAGCGCCTCGCCGCTTGATCTTTGGATCAGATCGGCCAGTTCCTGCATCTGCCCAACGGCGCGTTCATAAGCGGCCTTGGCCATTTCGGCGCGTTTGGCGGCCTGTTCCTGCATATCACCCGGGCTTGCCATGCTGCGCATGGCGTCCTGCATTTCAGCGACTGATTGCTGCACGATTTCCATATGCCGTTCGGCGACCGCGCGGGCCCCTTCCAGCGCCACCTTATTGGCCGCCGTGATGGCTTCCAGGTTTTTCTGCTGCGCCTTGGCGAGTTCTGTCATGTCCGGCATGGCGGGCAGGCGGAACTCGGCCATGATTTTCGTCATGTCGAGATTGGGTTTGAAGCTGAAGGGGTCGGTCATGGGGGCTCTCCGGTGGTGACGCCCCAGTATAGACCGCCCGCATCCAAGGTCACGAAGTTTCGGTGGCTTCCCCGGCTGGTGGCGGTGCTGCCTCCCCACGGAGCAGGCCAAGCGGGCGAGCGATCCGTTCTGCCCGGTCCAGCGCAGCATCAAGCGCGGCCATGGTGGTGCCCATATCGGGGCTGTCATCGCGCGACCAGGCGCGGATGGTGGCAAGCCAGACGCCAGTAAGGCCAAGCGCAAGCAGCCGCGCCTCGCAGCTTTTCGCCTCAACCTCCGCCGCTTCCAGCATCCAGCGCATGGCAACGCCGATATGCGGCGCGAGTGCCAGCGCCACCGCGGGGTCGCGGCGCATATCATCGAATAGGCGCAAGATGCCTTCGCGATGCGGCTGCATGGCATCCAACCGGCGCATCAGCACGTCAAAAATCCGGTCCCGCGCGGAACCGCCCTGCCCCGGAATGGTGCCGGCCAGCACGGCCTGATCCATCACGCGGCCATGCAGCAGCAAAAGATCCAGCCGTGTTGGGAAGCGTTCACGCAGGGTCGCGGTATCCATACCCGCTTCGGCGGCCAAGCGGCGCATGGTCAGCCCTGGCCAGCCATGCGCGACCATCACGCGCCACAGCGCGGCGATCAGGGTTTCGTCAGGGGCTTTTTCGCTCATGGCTCTCGATATGGCGCTGCATTGTTATTCCACCAAGGCCGCCGGCGCATCGGGCGCCACCAACACGTGCTCACGCCAGGCGCCATCAAAGGCGGCGGCGGCTTGCGGGCCCTGCAGGAAGGCGGCCGAGCAAGTATCGCAAGGCGTGCGCTTTTCCTGGTTACCGACCAATTCTCGCCGCCAGGCCGCCGCATTTTGGCTGGCAAAAGCCTGAAAGATGCTCCCAAAATCAGAAAGATTCCCGACCAGATATTGCTGGTGTTCGGGGCGGTCACTGCGGATATGGCAGCAGGGCACGATATTGCCGGAAAACCCAATATGAAAATGTGCAAAAGGAAAAAAGCAGGGCGCGGTGCGTTTCGCCGCCGGCTTGATATCCTCGATCAAGCCGCCGCGATCGGTTCCGTTACGCATGAAATTGATGGCGCGGGTTTCAATTTCCATGCGCGGATGCGGCATCTTGGCAATGATGTATTCATTGGAACGCACCGTGCCGATGCGCGCCGCAATGCCCGCGCGCACCGAAACCTCAAGCATCCGATTGATGGCATAGATGTCTGA
This sequence comes from Roseomonas sp., assembly GCA_020249125.1. GTDB lineage: Bacteria > Pseudomonadota > Alphaproteobacteria > Acetobacterales > Acetobacteraceae > Neoroseomonas. The sequence continues at coordinate 10,851 of JADCGG010000288.1, forward strand.
GTATTTGTCATCCTTGCGCATATGGATGGAGATATGCATGAAGTTCAGCCCGGCATCTGCCAGGGCTTCGATGTAGTCCGGATCAAGATAATCGCCATTGGTGTAGATCATCAGCCTGGCATTGGGCAGCGCTGCCCGCGCTTCCCGGATGCGATCCAGAATGGCGCGATCCGCCAATGGTTCATTGTAGCTGTTCATCACAAAATTATATCGGAAGCCGATTTCGGCCAGGTTATCCAGCACCATGCGCCAGACCGGTTCTTCCATGCGCACATTATCGCCCAGCCGGTCCCCCACCACATTGGGGCAATAGGAACAGCGGCGATTGCAATAGGAATGGGTTTCAATTTCCACCCGCGCCACGGTGCTCGCGAAATAGCGCTTGGCGGTTTCGCGGTCCGCAATTGGATTGAAGGCTGCCCGGCCCAGATGCATCGCTTCAATTCCCTATCCGGCCAATTCCCGTGCCCGATCCGTGGCCGCCTGAATGGCGCGCGACATGGATTTGGGCCAGGCATCCGGTTCCATCAGCACCGCCAAAGCTCGTTCCGTGGTGCCCTTCGGGCTTGTCACGGCGCGGCGCAAATCAGCGGCATCCTGTTCACTCACGCCCAGCAGCGCGCCAGAACCCGCAACCGTCGCGCGCGCCATGCGCCGCGCCAGATCGCGCGGCAGGCCCTGTTCCACCGCGGCGGCTTCCAGCACCTCGGCCAATAGAAACACATAGGCCGGGCCACCGCCCGAGACAGCGGTGACCGGGTTGATCTGATCTTCCTGATCAACCCAGGCCACTTCGCCGATGGCGGCCAACAGCGCATCAGCAAGCGATTTCTGCGCCGTCGTCACCCCCGGCCCGGCGAAAGCCGCCGTAAAGCCTTGGCGGATGGCAGCCGGCGTATTCGGCATGGCGCGCACCACGGTTGTGCCAGCGCCGAGCGCCGCCTGCATGGAGGCAATGGAACGCCCCGCCATGATGGACAGAAACAAGGCCCCCTGCGCCGCGAAGCGCGCATAGGCCGGCAGGCTTGCCGGCACTTCCTGCGGCTTGATCGCTGCCACCACCGCGGCGGGGCGGAAATCAGCGGGGATGGCGGCGGCATCCGCCACCACGCGCACCCGCCCGGCAAAGCCCGCCACCGCTGGGGCGTGGGGTTCCACCACCACGGCATCAGACAAACCTTGCTCCAGCCAGCCGGACAGCATCGCGCCGCCCATCTTGCCGCAACCAATCAGAAGGATCGGGGGGAGTTTTTCGCTCATGCCCCCAGATTGCCTTTGAAACCCGGCGCGGGCAATCACCCGCGCAGTTGGAAACCTACGCCTCGCCCACGCAATCCAGCATGGCGGCGGCCAGCGCATCGGCTGGGCTTTTGCCGCCCCACAGGACGAATTGGAAAGCGGGGAAGAAGCGCTCACATTCGGTCAGCGCGATATCCACCATATCTTCCAGGCTTTCCGCCGAAGCGCCTGGGGCGCCGCGCAGCAGCACGGAATGGCGGAACACCGGCACGCCTTCTTCCGATTCAATGCCGAAATGCCCAATCCACAGCCGGTCATTGGCGAGTGCGAGCAATTCATAAAGCTTTTCCCGCCGCGCCGCGGGCACTTTCAGGTCAAAGGCGCAGGTGAAGGCCATGGCACTCATTTCCGAGGACCAGGAGAAATGCAGACCGTAATCGCACCATTTTCCCGGCGCCTCGGCGGCCATTTCCTCATCAGAGCGGCGTTCAAACACCCATTCATTGCCGGCGATGATCTGTTCCAGCACGTCCAAGGGATTGATAACGCGATCAAGTTCAGTGTGTAGTGAGGCGGACATCGGAAACTCCCCCTTTCCGATCAGCCAGCCTGCACCCCAACATCTGGTGTGCGAATCGGGCCGGCGACCACTAGGGGGAGATTACGCATCTGCGGAATCCCGCTGCAAGGGTGAATAGGTTACAATCCTGTCTTCAAGTCCCGGATGAGGATTTGCCGCCCGATTTCGGCGGCGGGCGGGATTCCAAAGCCGCCACCCGGGCGGCCAGGTCTTCAGCCTGTTCCCGGGCGCGGCGGGCCACATCCATGGCCGCGTCCAATTCCTCCCGCCGGACCAGATCGAGCCGACGGATAATGGCTTCGGCCTGGGCTTTGGCGATGGCCTCAATTTCAGCGCGGATACCGGTCAGCACGGAAAAGGCACCGCCCGCCATGCCGGCCAAATCATCCATCACGCGCGCGCGCCCGCTACCCTGATCCTTCATCGCCTTGTCCTTTCGGCCCTTGCTTGCCGGTCCATCCACCCACGGCCTATACGCTTGAGACCGTTCGCTCAAGGCCGAGGTTGCAAAGACCGTCCATGCATATTGTCACTGGCGGGGCCGGTTTCATCGGCTCCAACCTGGTTGCAGCACTTTGCGCCCGCGGGGCGGAGGTGATGGTGGTGGACCGCCTGCGCCAAGGGGTGAAATGGCGCAACCTGGCGAAGCACCCAATTGCTGGCGTGATCCCGCCTGAGGCGTTGTGGGATTTTCTGACCGCCGGCGCCCCGGTGGAAGCGGTGTTCCATGTGGGCGCCATCAGCTCCACCACGGAAACCGATGGCGATCTGGTGGCGGCAACGAATATCACCCTGTCGCAACGGCTGTGGGATTGGTGCGCCAAGCGCGGTGTGCCCTTCATCTATGCGTCTTCCGCCGCGACCTATGGTGATGGCGCGCTGGGCTTTGATGATGATGCTTCGGAAGCGGCACTCGCGAAGCTGCGGCCTTTGAATCTTTACGGCTGGTCCAAGCTCGCTTTTGATCGGCGCGTGGCGCAGATGCTGGTGCGCGGGCGGGCGCGGCCACCGCAATGGGCGGGGCTTCGCTTCTTCAATGTCTATGGCCCGAATGAACACCATAAGGGCCGCATGGCGAGTGTGGTGCTGCATAAATTCCGCCAGATCATGGCCGGCGAGGCCGCGACGCTTTTCGCCTCAGATCGCGAAGGTATCGCCGATGGCGAACAGCAGCGCGATTTCGTGCATGTGGATGATTGTGTGGCGGCGATGCTGTGGCTGCATGACAATCCTGATGTTTCCGGCTTGTTTAATATTGGCAGCGGTAAGGCGCGGAGCTTTCTGGACCTGACGCGGGCGATTTACGCGGCTTTGGACCGTGCCCCGGATATCCGCTTTGTGCCGATGCCGGATGATTTGAAGGGCGGCTATCAGTATTTCACCGAAGCGCGCATGGAACGCCTGCGCTCGGCAGGCTTTCGCAAGAACCCGATTACGCTGGAAGCCGGCGTTGCTTCCTATGTGCGGGATGTGCTGCTGCGCGCCGAGGATCCCTTCGCCTGATGTTCTTCGCCATCCCCTTCCCCATGATTGATCCGGTGCTGGTGCAGATCGGGCCATTCGCCATTCGCTGGTATGCGCTGGCCTATATCGCCGGGATTGTGCTGGGCTGGCGGCTCGCGCGGCGGCTTGTGGTGCTGGGGCCAAAGGTTGCCACACCTGAACAGGTGGATGATTTCGTCACCTGGGTGACGCTTGGCATTATTCTGGGCGGGCGGTTTGGCTATGTGATCTTCTATCGCCCCGATATTTTCCTGAGAGCACCTTGGGAGATTCTGTATCTATGGCAGGGCGGCATGTCCTTCCATGGCGGCGCGCTTGGGGTGATTCTGGCGCTGTATTTCTTCACGCGGCGCAATGGGCTGGATTGGGTGGCGTTTTCCGATCGCGTGGTCTGCGTGGTGCCGATTGGGATTTTCCTGGGAAGGCTTGCGAATTTCATCAATGGCGAATTATGGGGCCGGGTGAGTGATGTCCCCTGGGCCATGGTATTCCCCGGCGCCGGACCAGACCCTCGCCACCCTTCGCAGCTTTACCAGGCGGGGCTTGAGGGGTTGTGTCTGTTCGTTTTGCTGATGGTGCTGGTTTACCGCCCTTCAGTGCGGGCGCGTGTTGGTGTGCTTTCGGGCGTATTTTTGGCGGGTTATGGCGTGGCGCGTTTTACGGGCGAATTTTTCCGCCAGCCAGATGCGCATCTTGGGTTTTTGTTTGCGGGGGCGACCATGGGGCAATTGCTGTCACTGCCGATGATGGCGGTGGGGGC
>JADCGG010000289.1 GCA_020249125.1 Roseomonas sp.
CAGAAAACGCAGCGCCGCGCGATTGGCGCCCATCAGCGCGTGCGTGCCGTTATCCGTGCCATCGGGCAAGGCGCGGCAGCGCCCGCCGGCCACCGGTGTTGCTTCATGCAGCATCACCGCGCGGCCACGCTGTGCGAGGCGCAGCGCCGCCGCCAAGCCAGCGACGCCGGCGCCAATGACATGGCATGTGGCGGTGCTGCTCACGCGCGGCTGGTGCTTGCTTGCGGCATGGGCATGAGTCCCATGGCATAGGCGGCCATTTGCAGTTTCTCGCCCCGCGTCAGGCGCGGGCGTGGCCGAGGCAAGCCAAAGCCGCGCGCCATCAGGCGTTCAAACAACCGCTGATAGCCCCACATGATGATGCGTGCGGGCAAAAGCGCACGCTGATCCAAATGGCGCAGTTCTGCCGCCGCTTGCGCGAAGCCGGCTTCGGCTTGCCTTGCCAACTGCGCGGCAGCGCGGGCAAAGCCTGGGCTTGCGATCAGCGTGGCGGCGGGCGCATCGGCCACACCTTCAGCCGCCAGCAGATCAAGCGGCAGATAGACGCGGTCGCGCGTTGCATCCTCATCCAGGTCGCGCAGGATATTCACCAATTGCAGCGTGCGCCCAAGCCCAAGACCGAAATCAGCCGCGTCAGGCGCGCCGAAAATACGCACCGCCATGGCGCCGACACTGCCGGCGACGCGGCGGCAATAGAGGTTCAGCGCTTCGGTATCGGCAATGCGCAGGCTTGGTGTGGAATCAGTTTCCATGCCCGCAATCATCGCTTCGCATTCTTCAATCGGCAGTGCGAAGGCGCTGCGCGCCTGCGCCAATTCGCGCGACAGCGCACAATCTGGCGCGCGGAGCTTGCCGCGCCAATCCGCCAGGAAGCGGCGCTTTTCCGCTTCCGGCATGGCGCCATCGGCAATGTCATCCACCGCGCGGCAAAAGGCATAAACCGCCCACAATGCGCGGCGCCTTTCGCCCTTGAGCGCCGACATGCCGCGCGCGAAGGAAGACCCCGCGCGCCCAACCCTCGCACTGACCAGCGCCGCATCGCTTGGCCCCGTGCCAAGCGCCGCGCGAAAGCCATGCAAGAAATCCAGCCGCGATAGCGCCACCCGGCCCAATACCGGATCCGCTGCACGCAGCCGCGCCAGCAGCCGCCGCGCGAGTGCGATGGTCACAGTACTTTCGCGCGCCAGACGCTTGGCTGCGATCAGGCGTGGCAGTGCGGCGGCGGCATCCAGCCTTTCCTCAACCTGATCAAGCGCCGCATCCAGCACGGCGCGCCGCGCTTCGGCATTGGCGGGGTCAAAGAAGCGCGCCTCACCGCCGGCCAAATCCATCCAGGCTTCCGGCATATAGACGCGCCCGATATCACGGCGATCCGGCACCAGATCCTGGATATGGTTCAGGATTTGCAGCGCAGTGCAAAGCGCATCGGCAGCCGCGATGGCCTCCGGCTTTGTTTCGTGATGCAGGCGGAGCAACATGCGCCCGACAGGATTGGCCGAACGCGCGCAGTAATCTTCCAAAGCAGCCCAATCGGCATAACGCGCCTGCGTGGCATCCTGCCGAAAGGCGGAAAGCATCAGCCGCGCCTCATCCGTGCCGCTTTCCGCGCGATGCAGTGCCGTGGCGGCAGGTTCATCCGTGGCGGGATCATCCAGCGCGGCTTCAAGCACCGCCAAGCGGCGCAGCTTTTCATCCGGGGTCAACGCCGGATCATCGGCGATATCATCCGCAGTGCGCACAAAGCGATAAAACCCCAGCACCTTCGGGCGAATCTCCGGCGCCAAAAGCCGGGACGCGACAGGGAAATTCTCAGACCCCGCGTCACGTGTTGGCGCGCGGGAAGCGGCGCTTTGTTCGTTCATGCCGCGCCGCTGGCGGAATAGGCGCGGCCCTTCCAGCCGGCGGGGCGCCCGATCAGTACGCGCACCAGGGCAGTCCATTGAATGGCGAGGCCAACCAATACGGCCAAGGGATGCAGCGGCACGGTCCACCAGGCTTCACGCGTTTTGAAGGTAATGACGGCGCGCAACCCAAACACCAGCAGGATGGCAAGCGCCGCCTGCCATTCGGGCAGCAGAAAGAAGGGCCAGATATGCGCGCCGGCCAGAAGCGTCGTCCAGATGGGCAGTCCCACAGGTGTCGCCATGCCTTCATGCGCATTCTTGATGAAGCCATTCCAGCTTGAACGCATCCCGTCATACATGCGGCATTCGGCAAGCTTCACGCCTTCCACCATTTCAGTGCGGAAACCCGCCTCGCGCAGCTTGCGCGCCAGCTGCAAGCCATCATGAAGCGAGCCGCGGATCGCCCCATGCCCACCAAGGGTTTCGTAAGCGCCACGCTCGAAAAGGATCAATTGACCGCAGGCTGCGCCAAGCTCCGCGCGGCCTGTCTCCGCCCGCCCGCCACCGGGCAGATAGCCGATCAGCAGCAGATTGATCATGGGCACGGTCAGTGCCTCACCCAGGGTGCCGATAATCTGCCGCGGCACGCCAGTCACCATCGCAAGCTTATGCCGTGCAGCATGGCCAGCCATGCGGGCAGCCGCATCACGCGCGAGCCGCACATCGGCGTCAATGAACAGGAAATGCGTGCCCCTTGCTGCCTCTGCCAAGCGCGCACACGCATGCACCTTGCCGGTCCAGCCCTGCGGCAGCGGTGGGCAGGATAGCAACCGCACCCGCGCATCCCGCGCGGCATAGGCGCCGACAATCGCCGCCGTGCGGTCGGTGGACCCATCATCCATCACCAGCACTTCAATCGCGACACCTTGTTGCGCCAGCGCGGCATCCAGGCAGGCGGCGATATGCGCTTCCTCATTCCGCGCCGGAATCAGAATGGAAACCAGCGCATCCTTAGGCGCGGGCCCGCCCGCTTTCGCCATGCGGCGGAGATTATCAATCGCAAAACCCACCGGAAACAGCGCGAGCGCCAGCGCAATCCAGGGCAGAAATTCTGTCATGGCGCAGTCTCCGCGCGTTGATCATGTCGGGGGTCGAAGCGTTCGCCGCGCAGCAGCGCCTTGGCGCGGCGCCAACCCTGGTAAATCCCGCCCATGCCTTCGCGCCCTTGCACGAGGGTTTCAAAGGCGCCGGCATCGCGCGCGATGGAAGCCGCCGTCAGGCGATCCATGGTGTCGCCCAATGCTTGCGAGAGAACATCACCACGCGTTTCACGCGGCGCTTCCAGCAGCGTCGCCGCCGGAATGGGCGCACCGAAAGCAGCGAGCATTTCCGCCTTGCGCTCACTCCAGAAGGGATAATCCAGCGCGAGTGGCACAAACACCGCATCAGGCGCGATTTCCGGCAGGCGGATCATGCCGGGCGCGATGGGTACCGGCCTTTCGCGCGGGTCACTGAAACGCCCCGGCGCATTGATCCAAAGGATATGCGCGGGATCCGCCAAAACCTTTTCCACCACGCGCAAAAACGCCACCGATCCGCGCGCCGAGCCGGTTTCAATCCCAAACACCCCAAGCCTTTTCATGAAGCGATATTTCTCAATCGCCGCCGCATCCATCGGCGTGAATAAGGGCCGATGCGGCAAAAGCCGCCGATAGAGCAGCATGAACGCCACCCCATCCCACCAGGAAGGATGATTGGCGAAAATCACGGCGGGTTTGCCTGCGGGCAGTTCGGGCAGGCCCCAGCGCGCCACGCGCAAAGCGCGCATGTGTTTGCGGAAGAACCGCGTGAACATGAAATCGAAAAAATCCAGATGGCGCGCGGAACGCAGCGCCACCGGGTCAGGCACTTGTTTTGCCTGGCCTGTCGTCATTCCGCCGCGGCAGGAAGCTCGGCCTCTCGGCGGCCGGCCAATTCGGCTTCGGGCGACATACCGCGCCCGCCATGGTCACGATCCAAAGCATCGGCTGCGATCCAGCCAGACATCATCACCATCGGCATGCCGGGGCCAGGATGCGCCGCACCGCCGGCCAGATAGAGCCCCTTGATCGCCTTGCTGCGATTGCTCGGCTTGAAGGCGCCGGTGAAGGAACCATGCGATGCCAGGCCATAAATCGCGCCATTCAGCACCTTGTAGCGGTTATGGATATCAACCGGCGTCAATTGGCTTTCGCAGACAATGCGGCTTTCAATATCTTCCAGCCCCGCCGTGCGCTTCAGCTTATCCAGGATTTTCTGCCGATAGGCCGGAAACATCTTGGACCAATCATGATGCGGGCGAAGATAGGGCGTGTGGACCAGCACATAAAGCGCTTCGCCACCTTCGGGTGCGACGGAAGGATCCGTGCCTGAAGGTGCGGCCAGATAGGCGGTGGGGTCGGGCGCGGGTTCGCCCTTGCGATAGATTGCGTCAAATTCTTCCTCCGCATCGCGGGAGAAGACGAAATCATGATGCGCCAAATGTTCGTAACGCCGATCAAGGCCAAGATACAGCACCACACCGGAACAGGCGGGTTCATATTTCTTGGCATAGCGCTGAGACGCATTGCCCTTCACCAATTCAGTATAGGTGCGGATGGCGTCCATATTGGAAATCAGTGCATCGCAGGCAATACGTTCGCCATTGGCCGTGACGCTACGCACCGCGCCATTCACGATTTCAATATCCGTTACTTCGGCATTGGTGCGGAGATCAGCGCCAAGTGAGGCCGCCAAATTGGCAAGCCCTTCCGCCGTGGCGCGCGTACCACCCACCGGATACCACACGCCTTCAGATGCCTGCATATCGCCAATGCTGCACAGCACCGCCGGCGCCAGATAGGGGCTCGATCCGACATATTGCGTGAAGTGATCCAGCATTTGCGCCAGTTGTTCATTCGGCACATGGCCGCGAATCACTTTCGCCACCGTCTGGCCCATACGCAGCGCCATGACATCGCGCAGCACATCGGGCTTGAAATTATCGCCAAGGTTCAGCGTATCTCCAATGCCTTCCACCGGCTTCCAGAAGAAGAATTTCTCGGAAACCTTGTGCAAATGGCGCGCTACGCGCTGGAAGCGTTCATAGCCGGCGCCATTCGGCCCGCCGGGCGCGAATTCATCCATGGCGCGCGCCATGTCTTGCACGTTTTCGATCAGATCGATCTGCTTGCTGCCATCGAAAAAGCAGCGCCATTGCGGATCAAGCCGGATCAGCGGCATTTCCTTTTGCTGATCGCGCCCCGCTTCGGCGAAGATGCGGCGCAGCACGCGCGGCACGGTCAGGATGGTGGGGCCCATATCGAAGCGGAAACTGCCGCGCCCATCGGGCGATGGCAGATTCAAGACCGCTGCCTTGCCGCCGAGCCAGGCATTACGCTCAAGGACCGTGACCTGATGCCCACGCGCCTGCGCGGTGGCAGCGGCCGCAAGCCCGCCCAAACCGCTGCCAATGACAACAACCTTGGCACCCATCACGCCCTCTCCTTCTCAGTCGCCAGCAGACTGTTTGGTCGCATTTTCCGAGCCGCCAAGTGAGTCCCCTTGGCTTGAAAATGCTCCCGCATTCGCCCGCATCTGGCGCGGGCTGCGCTCACTGCGCGCCATGCCCAAATCCTGCAACAATAAATCCGTGCTGATGCGCGCACCTTCGTAAATCACCGGCAAACCACTGCCCGGATGCGTGCCACCACCCACCAGATAAACGCCCCGCGCCTTGCCGAAGCGATTGCGCGGGCGGAAATGCATCATCTGCCGCACATTATGCGCCAGGTTGAAGGTGGCCCCATAGCCCACCGCATAATCATCGCGCCAATCCTGCGGCGAGAGGATTTTCTCATAGCGAATG
>JADCGG010000029.1:0-12500 GCA_020249125.1 Roseomonas sp.
ACCAAGATCTACGCGGCATTTTCAAGCCAAGTGTGCGCAGTTGGCGGCTTGGAAAATGCGACCAAGATCTACGCGGCATTTTCAAGCCAAGTGTGCGCACTTGGCGGCTTGGAAACTGCGCCCAAACATAGGTTAGGCCATGTCTGGTGAGCGGATGCGAAGCAGGCATGGCCTATAGGATATAGCGCGAAAGATCGGCACTGGCGGCGAGTGGCGCGACACGGTCGCGCACCATGGCGGCATCTACCGCAATTGCCTCACCACCGCGATCGGTCGCGGTGAATGAAATTTCCTCAAGCAGCCGTTCCAGCACGGTCGCCAGCCGCCGCGCGCCGATATTCTCCACGCTCGCGTTGATTTCCGCGGCCAGATCGGCAATCGCTTCAACGGCATCGGGCGTGAAATCCAGCGTCACGGATTCCGTGCCAAGCAGCGCGGTGTATTGTTTGAGCAGCGAATGTTCCGGTTCGGTCAAAATCCGGCGGAAATCATCGCGCGACAGCGCCTTCAATTCCACGCGGATCGGCAAGCGGCCCTGCAATTCCGGCAAAAGATCGGAAGGCTTCGCCAGATGAAACGCACCGGAGGCGATGAAAAGCACGTGATCCGTCTTCACCGGCCCGTGTTTGGTCGTCACCGTTGTGCCTTCAATCAGCGGCAGCAAATCGCGCTGCACGCCTTCACGCGAAACATCCCCACCGCGCATCCCGCTTTCGCTGGTGCGCGCGCAAATCTTGTCAATCTCATCCAGAAATACGATGCCATTGGCTTCGACATTCAACAGCGCATCGCGCACCACCGCATCCTGATCCAACAGCTTGTCGGCTTCATCCTTCAATAATGCTGCGCGTGCTTCGGCCACCGTCATTTTGCGGGATTTGGACCGCCCGCCAAACATCTTCCCGAACATGTCTTGCAGGTTTTGCATTTGCGGCGGCTGGCCGCCCGGCAAATCCATCATGCCAATCGGCATGGTCGGGCCGGAATCGGCCAATTGCACTTCAATTTCGCGGCTTTCCAATTGGCCTTCGCGCAGCATGCGGCGGAATTTAAGCCGGGTTTCACCCGATGCGCCTTCACCCACCAGTGCGGTCAGCAGGGTTTCCTCAGCCGCCAATTCCGCCTTGGCCTGCACGCCCTTGCGCGCGGCGTCGCGGCCCATGGTGATGGCCACTTCCACCAAATCCCGCACAATGCTTTCCACATCGCGCCCGACATAGCCAACTTCGGTGAATTTCGTCGCTTCGACCTTCAGAAATGGCGCATCCGCCAGCCGCGCCAGGCGCCGCGCGATTTCCGTCTTGCCGCAGCCTGTCGGCCCGATCATCAGGATGTTTTTCGGCACCACTTCTTCGCGCAGACCGGGGGCCAATTGCTGGCGCCGCCAACGATTACGCAAAGCAATCGCCACCGCGCGCTTGGCTTCCTGCTGGCCGACAATATGCCGATCAAGCTCCGATACGATCTCACGCGGGGAAAGGTTCACGGTTTCGGTCATGCCGCGTCTCCCGCACTCGCGGCCAGGGTTTCAAGGATGATATTGCCATTGGTATAGACGCAGATGTCAGCAGCAATCTTCATGGACCGTCGGCAGATTTCCTCGGCTTCCACGCCTTCCACGGGCAGCAGCGCGCGCGCGGCGGAAAGCGCGTAATTGCCGCCCGAACCAATGCCGATAATGGCATCTTCCGGTTCCAGCACATCGCCCTGCCCGGTCACCAGCAAGGACCGCTTGTGATCCGCCACCGCCAACAAGGCTTCCAGGCGGCGCAGATACCGATCCGTCCGCCAATCCTTCGCCAAATCCACGCAGGCGCGTTCCAATTGATCCGGGAAGCGTTCCAGCTTGGCCTCCAGCCGCTCCAGCAGCGTAAACGCATCCGCCGTGGCGCCGGCGAAGCCCGCCAGCACCTTGCCGCCCGCGATCCGGCGGATTTTGCGTGCATTGCCCTTCACCACCGTCTGGCCGAGTGAAACCTGCCCATCGCCGGCCATCGCCACCTGCCCACCCTTACGGACGCAAAGAATGGTGGTGCCGTGCCAGCCCAGGGGGTCGTGTTGTGTCTGTGTCATGGCCCATGAAATGGCGCGGCTTGGGCGCCGAGACAACCGCCCCCCGCTTTCGGTTGCATCCCCCCCGCGCTGGGGCGTAGTTAGGCGCCATGAAAACCACCCCGCCCTGGAACCGCCGCGCGGAGATCAGCCGCGAGACCTCGGAAACCGCGATCACGGTCGCCCTTGGCCTGGATGGCGAAGGGCGCGCGGATATCGCCACCGGCATTGGCTTTCTGGACCATATGCTGACTGCCCTCGCCCGGCATGGCCTGTTTGACCTGAAGGTGCAGGCCAAGGGCGACCTGCACATAGATTTCCACCACACCACGGAAGATGTCGGCATTGTCATCGGCCAATGCCTGCGCCAGGCCTTGGGCGATAAGCGTGGCATTCGCCGCTACGGCGCTTCTGTCATCCCGATGGATGAAGCCCTGGCCGAAGCGGCGGTGGATATTTCGGGCCGGCCCTTCCTTGCCTGGTCCGTCAGCTTCGCCCAGCCGAAGATCGGTGAGATGGATACGGAATTGTTCGAGGAATTCTTCCGCGCATTCGCCTTCAATGCCGGCATTACGCTGCATGTGACGCAAAAATCCGGCACCAATGCCCATCACGTGGCGGAAGCCTGCTTCAAGGCTTTGGCGCGGGCGCTCCGGGAAGCGGTGGAACCGGACCCGCGTGCCATCACCGCCATTCCGTCCACCAAGGGCGTGCTGGAAGCCTGACATGCGGGTTTGGACCGTGCATCACCGCCTGACTATCGCGGATAAGCCCGCGCGGACGATCATGGTGCGCGAGGGCTTTTCCTGGTGGGCGGCGCTGTTCCCGCTATTCTGGTTTCTGGCCAAGCGGCTTTGGATCGTGGCGGCGCTGTATTTCGCACTCGCCACGCTGCTGGGCTTCGTGCTGCCTTCCGGTATTTCTCCCTGGGCGATGATCGCTTTGCAAATCCTGGCAGGGTTTGAGGCGCGGAACCTCCAGCGCTGGACGCTTGAACGGGCTGGCTTTCGCCTCATGGGTGTGGTGCAGGGGCGCGATGAGGAAGGCGCGGTCTTGAACCTGGCGGATCGTCGCGCCGATCTGGCCCGCGGGCTGACATGAAACTGGTCATCATTGATCCGGGTTCGGGCAACCTCGCTTCCGTGCTGCGGGCCTTGCAGAAGGTGGCGGCGGAGGCCGGCATCGCCGCCGATATTCGTGTGACGCGTGACGCAGCGGAAATCCTGGCCGCTGATCGGGTGGTGCTACCCGGCCAGGGGGCTTTTGCCGCCTGCCGGCGCGGCTTGGATGCGCTGCCCGGCGCGGTTGCGGCCCTGGAACAGCGTGTGCGCCGCGATGGCGTGCCCTTTCTTGGTATCTGCGTGGGGATGCAGTTGATGGCGAGCCGCGGTTTGGAACATGGCACCACACCGGGGCTGGATTGGCTGCCAGGCGAGGTAGCGCCGATGGACCCGAAGGGCGCCGATGGCGCCCCCCTGCCCCTGCCGCAAATGGGCTGGAATGGGCTTGCCTTCCGCCCAGGCTGCCACCCTTTGCTGGCGGGCATCACGCCGAGGGATCAGGTTTATTTCGTGCATTCCTATGCCTTTAGGGCGGCGCGGCCAGGGGATGTAATCGCCACCACCGATTACGGCGGGCCGGTTACAGCCGCCATTGCCCGCCATAATCTTGCCGGGCTTCAGTTCCATGTGGAAAAAAGTGGACCGGTGGGGTTGCGTATCCTCGCCAATTTCTTGCAGTGGGTGCCATGAATAGCGCAATGACCATGAGCTTTACCCATGATCTGGCGGTGGAACTCGCGAACCAGATATCGGATGCTGATTTGGCCGATCTCTGTGAAGCGACGGATGCGGCCATCATTGAAGGTGGCGGCTTCGGCTGGCTGGAACCGCAAGGGCGGGAAGCGCTTGCGCGCCATTTCCGCGGCACGCTGCTGGTGCCCGAACGTGAATTATTCATCGCGCGCCTGGACGGCCATGTGGTTGGGTCGGCCCAACTGGTACGCCCGCCGCGCAACAATGAAGCGCAATCCTTTGGCGCCACGCTCACCCATGCCTATCTTGCGCCCTATGCACGCGGCCATGGTCTGGCGCGCATGTTGGTGATGCGCGTTGAAGAACGCGCCGCAGCCCTTGGCCATCGCGTCCTGAACCTGGACGTGCGGGAGACGCAAACCACCGCTATCGCGCTGTTTGAAGCGCTGGGGTACGTCCATTGGGGCACGCATCCCTTCTATGCGCGCGTGCATGGGCAGACGGTTTGCGGGCGCTTTTACTACAAGCCGCTTGAGCCTGGCCGCGGGCGTTCCACCGGCGCCTTGCTTGATCCCACGCAGTAATGGGTTTTTCGCTTTATCCCGCCATTGATTTGAAGGGCGGGCAGGTGGTGCGCCTGAAACGTGGAGAGATGGATCAGGCCACCATCTATGCCGATGACCCGGCAGCACAGGCGCGCAGCTTTATCGAAGCCGGATTTTCCTGGGTGCATATGGTGGATCTGGATGGTGCCTTTGCCGGCAAGCCGGCCAATGCGGCGGCGGTGCGCGCGATTATCGCTGCCGTGCCGGGGGCGAAGCTGCAATTGGGCGGCGGCATCCGCACCATGGAGACTGCTGAAGCATGGTTGGCCGCAGGCGTCAGCCGGATCATCCTCGGCTCAGCCGCCGTGAAGGACCCGGATTTCGCCCGCGCCGCCTGCCGCGCCTTTCCGGGCCATGTGGCACTTGGGATTGATGCGCGGGATGGCATGGTGGCAACCGAAGGCTGGGCCGAAACCAGCAATGTCAGCGCCACCGATCTGGCGCGCCGTTTTGAGGATTCCGGTGCTGCGGCGGTGATCTACACCGATATCGCGCGTGATGGGATGTTGAGTGGCGTGAATGTCGCGGCAACGGCCGCACTCGCGCGTGCGGTGCGTTTGCCGGTGATTGCCTCGGGCGGTGTCGCGGGGGTTCAAGATATCACGGCGCTGCGCGCTGAGGGCGCCGGTATCGAAGGCGCGATTTTGGGGCGCGCGCTTTATGATGGGCGGATTGAGCCGCAGGAGGCGCTGGCGGCCGCAGAATAGAATATGTTGCGTGCACATGGGTTCACGCAACCTGCTCTATATTGCTGTTTTTCAAGCATCTCCACGCGTTCAGATGATTCCATCTGAACGCGATATGCCCCAGGCTAATCTCAGCCAGCTTCTTCCGTCGCCGCCATTTCGGCGGCCAATTCGGCTTCCAGGCTTTCGGCCTGAGCGGCAGCCGCCGCGCTTTCGCCACGCGCCTGCTTTTCAGCCTCTTCGCGGCTGCGCGCCACATTCACCACCACCGGGATATGCACTTCCGGGTGAAGTTCCACCTGCACGGTGCTGACGCCAACGGCCTTGATGGGTTCACCCAACAGCACCTGCTCACGCGCAATGGTCAGGCCACCTTCGGTGCAGGCAACAGCGATGTCGCGCGCCACGACAGAACCATAAAGGCTGCCGCTTTCACCCGCCTGGCGGATGATGATCACCGCAAGCCCGGCCACGCGTTCGGCCACACGTTCCGCTTCACCACGGCGCTTGATATTGTCCGCTTCAAGCTGGACGCGTTCGCGTTCGAAGCGTTCCAGGTTGGATTTGCTGGCGCGGATCGCCTTGCCGGTGGGCAGCAAGTAATTGCGCGCATAGCCAGGGCGCACCTTTACGCGTTCACCCATTTGGCCAAGCTTATCCACGCGCTGCATCAGGATCAGGTCAATCATGTCATGCCTCCGGGCGGCTGGTTGCGCCGCCCCCATTGTTCGAAAATGCCGAAGGCCGTCACCGCGATTGCGGCCGGCACGCTCAAGATCACAAGCCCGGCGTAGAATACGCCAAGCATGAAGGGCCGGGCGGTGCGGCCGGCAGAACGCCGATGCACCGCGGCAAGCCCCAGCAGAAAAAAGGGCAGCAGCAACACCGCAAAAAGCGCGAAGGGCAGGCTGCTATCGTCGCCGATGCCGCTCAGCCAGACCAGCGCAGCCCCGGATGGCAAAAACCCGTACCAGATCGGCAGGCGGGTTTCGCTCCAGCGCGGCGTGGCCGCCACGGCAAGCCCACGCCGAGACAAAGCGCTTTGCGCGCCAACCCCGCATAGGATCAGCGCCGCCACCATCCACCCCGCCATGGCGGGCGCCATGATGCGCGCCAATTGCTCCACCGGCATGCCGGCATCGGCAATGCCCATACGCTTCAGGCCCTGCTGAACAGAGCCAATCAAGGCCCCGTCAAACCCACCGGCAGTGCCCGCCAGCAGCATCGCCACCAACAGGATCACCAGCGCCGGCCAAAGGCCGGTCAGCGCCAAAGGCAGGGCAGGATCAATCCGGCCACCACGCAGCCCCGTTGCCACCATCAGCAGCGCGGGTAGCGCGAAGCCCAGCAGATAGATCAGCGCCGGCCATTCGCTGGCCAGCATCAGCACCATCACGGTGCCGACACAAAGCGCGCCAAAGGCTGAGGCGCTGCCAAAGCCAAGCCCGGCGGCGAAGATCGGCGTGGATGTCAGCCAGAAAGCGGCAAAGCCCAGCGGCAAACCGCGCATGGCCCATAGCGCGGCAATGGCGGAAGCAATTCCACCAATCGCCGCCGCAAGCCAACGCGGGTCATCCAACAGGCCGCGCCTGATGTCCATGGCTGGTCCCATGCCCTTTCGCCGTAACGCGCTGCCTAATCCGCAATCACGTACGGCAGCAGCGCCAGGAAGCGGGCGCGCTTGATCGCAATGGCCAATTCGCGCTGCTTCTTCGCCGAAACCGAGGTGATGCGCGCCGGCACGATCTTGCCGCGCTCGGACAGGAAGCGGGACAGAAGCCGCACATCCTTATAGTCAATCTTCGGCGCGCCATTCCCGCTGAAGGGGCAGGATTTGCGCCGACGATGGAAGGGCCTGCGCGCACCCACGGCGGGGCGGCGGGCGGCGGGGATCAGATCTGCATTGTCAGACATGGCTTATTCCTCCATCCCCATGGGCATTTCCATTTCGTCGCGGCCACGGGCGCGGAATTCCTCACGGTCATCGCCACGGCCACCACGGCCAGACCCAAAGCGGCCAGCCGGGCGCGGGCCACGGAAGGATTTTTCGCGGTCCCGGTCGTCACCGCCACGCTTGGACATGACAGCGGAAGGCGCTTCTTCAATCGCTTCCACGCGCACGGTCAGCAGGCGCAGCACGTCTTCATTGAGGCCAAGCTGACGTTCGGCTTCATTCAAGGCGGCGGGGGGCGTATCAAGCCCAAGAAGCATGTAATGCCCCTTGCGATTCTTCTTGATGCGGTAAGCAAGACCGCGCAGGCCCCAATATTCGCGCTTGCGCACTTCACCACCGCCTTCGGCCACGGTCGCGGCGACCTGGTCGGCAATGGCTTCAACCTGCTGTTGCGTGATATCATTGCGTGCGATGAACACGCATTCATAAAGCGGCATGTGCTCTCCCTTTGGCTGGCTCAGCCCTGGCCCCGGGATGGGGCGCGCATAGGGGCATAGCCGGGCACTTGCCTTGCACCCGGCAGGGGAGCGGGGCGTAAAGCACAAAGGGGGGTGGGGGATCAAGCCCTGGCTGTCACCATGCGTCGCTTTGTGCTTAGTAATGGCAAGAAAATACGGGGAGATGCACGATGTTCAATCGCCGCTTACTGATGGGCCTGCCCTTGGCGCTGCTGGCCGCCCAGGCCCGCGCTCAAGGCGCCTGGGCGCCAAGCCGCCCGGTGGTGCTGGTGGTACCCTTCGCCCCCGGCGGGCCGAATGATCTGGTGGCCCGGCTGGTCGCACCCGCCATGCAGGCAGCCCTTGGGCAGAATGTGGTGGTGGAAAACCGCCCCGGCGCCACCGGGGCCATCGCGGCGCGCCATGTCGCGGCGCAGCCTGCCGATGGCCATACGCTGATCGTCGCCGCCAGCGGCACCATGACCATCAACCCCGCCGTGATGGCCCGCCCCGGCTATGATCCTGAAAAGGATTTCGCCCCGGTCAGCCTGGCGATGTCGGTGCCTAATATGTTGGTAGTCCATAAGGACGTGCCCGCCACCAACGTCGCCGAGGTTGTGGCTTGGCTGAAGCGGGAAGCGGGCCGGGCTTCCTATTGCTCGGGCGGTGTCGGGTCCACCGAACAGCTCGGTATGGAACTGTTCCTGAAGCGCACGGGGACCGAGGCAACCCATGTGCCCTTCCCCGGCGGCGCCCCGGCGGTGACTGCCATGATCCAGGGCCAGGTCCAGGCCAGCATTTTGAACGCCGCCACCGTACGCCCACATGTGGTCTCGGGCGCTTTGCGCGCCATTGCCATTACGGGCACCAAGCGCTTTTCCGGTCTGCCCGATGTGCCGACCATGCCGGAAGCCGGCCTGCCTGATGTGCTTTCCGCTTCCTGGTCCGCCTTCCTGGCCCCGGCGGGCACGCCCGCGCCGGCCATTGCCCGGCTGCATGAGGTGATTGTGACCGCGCTGCGCGCGCCCGAGACCACACAGCGCCTGACCGCGGCGGGCTTCACCATTGATGCTTCCTCCCCCCAGGAATTGGGCGCGACGATCTCATCGGAACTGGCCCGCTGGCGGCAGGTGGTGAAGGACGCGAATATCCAGATGAATTGACGCGGTTGACAAGCCGGGGTCGCGCGGCCATTCGCGCAGCCTGACCTTAACCATCACGGAATTCTGATCATGGCCTTCGCCTTCGTCTTTCCCGGCCAGGGGAGCCAGGCTGTCGGCATGGGCCGCGACCTGGCCGATGCCTTTGCCTCTGCCCGCCACGTTTTTCAGGAAGTGGATGACGCCCTGGGCCAGAAGCTCAGTAAGCTGATGTGGGAAGGCCCGCAGGAGGAATTGACCCTGACGGCCAATGCCCAGCCGGCGCTGATGGCGCATTCTCTGGCCGTGGTGCGGGCCCTGGAAGCCGAGGGCGGGTTTGCGCTTGGCGGGCGCGTGGCGCTGGTGGCCGGTCATTCGCTTGGCGAATACAGCGCGCTGACCGCCGCCGGCGCCTTTGATGTTGCGACCGCCGCACGCCTTTTGCGCCTGCGTGGGGAAGCGATGCAAAAGGCGACGCCGCCCGGCACCGGCGCCATGGCCGCGCTTTTGGGGGCGGAGATTGACCTCGCGCAGGAGATTTGCGCCGCCGCCGCCACCAACCCCGAAACCGGCAAGGCCGAAATTGTGGAGGCCGCCAATGACAATGGCGGCGGCCAGGTGGTGATTTCTGGCGCCAAGGCAGCGGTCGAGCGCGCCATTGAAATCGCCAAGGAAAAGGGCGTGAAGCGGGCCATGCTGCTGCCGGTCTCGGCACCCTTTCACTGCGCCCTGATGGCGCCCGCAGCCGATGCCATGGCCGAAGCGTTGAGCAAGGCCGCCATGCAGGCGCCTGCCATGCCGGTAGTGGCGAATGTGACCGCCGCCAAGACGACCGATCCCGCTGAAATCCGTGATTTGCTCGTGCGGCAAGTGACCGGCACGGTGCGCTGGCGCGAATGCGTCGCCGCCATGGCCGCGATGGGCTGCGACACATTCGTTGAAGTCGGCGCAGGCAAGGTGCTGACCGGCCTGATGAAGCGCAACGCGCCCGAGGCCACCGCGCTTGCCATTGGCAATCCGGCCGAGTTGGAAGCCTTCCTGAAAACGCTGTGATGATGGCCGAGATCACACTCTCGGAAATTGAGAATGATCCCGCCGCGAAGATCGCCTTGGATGGGCTTTCGGGCCTGAATGCGCCCTTTATCGGCCAGCACGGCTACAAGCCGCTATCACTTGTGGTCAGGCGCAAGGCTGAGGACGCGCCGGTGGGTGGCGCTTTTGGCTGGTGCTTTGGCGCCTGGTATTATTTGAACTTCCTGTTTTTGCCGGAAGATATGCGTGGCACGGGCCTTGGTTCAGACCTGCTGACGCGTCTGGAGGCGGAGGCTCATGACCGGGGCTGTATCGGCGCCTGGGTGGATACTTTTTCCTTCCAGGCGCGGCCGTTTTACGAAAAGCATGGCTATGCGCTTTTCGGTACTATTGAGGATCAGCCGCCAGGCCATGCGCGGCATTTCCTGTTCAAACGCTTCAACCAGGGATGAGAGATATGTTTGATCTGACCGGCAAGACCGCGCTTGTCACCGGCGCCACGGGCGGCATTGGCGCAGGTGTCGCCCGCGCGCTGCATGCCCAGGGTGCCACGGTTGCCATAACGGGTCGCCGCGCCGCGGAATTGGAGGCACTGGCCGCCGAATTGGGTTCCCGCGTGATTGTTGCGCCCGCCGATCTGGCCGACCCGGAAGCCCCGGCGAAGCTGGTTGAGAAAATCGAGACCGAGGCCGGCTCCCTGGATATTCTGGTGAATAATGCCGGCTTCACGCGCGATATGTTGGCGCTGCGCATGGGTGATGCCGATTGGAATGCGGTGCTGGAAGTGGATCTGACCGCGCCGTTTCGCCTGGCCCGCGCTGCGCTGCGTGGCATGATGAAAAAGCGCCAGGGCCGGATCATTTCCATCGCGTCCATCGTTGGTGTCACCGGCAATGCCGGCCAGGCCAATTACGCCGCCGCCAAGGCGGGCTTGATTGGCATGTCGAAGTCATTGGCGCAGGAAGTGGCGACGCGCGGCGTTACCGTGAATGTCGTGGCCCCCGGCTTTGTGAAGACCGCCATGACCGACGCGCTGAATGAAGCCCAAAAAACCGCGCTGCTGACGCGCATCCCGACCCAGCGCATGGGATCGCCCGAGGATATTGCCGCCGCCGTGGTCTATCTGGCGAGTAATGAGGCCGGCTGGGTCACCGGCCAGACTTTGCATGTGAATGGCGGGATGGCGATGATCTGAAGGGGAAGGCCATGGTTGAAAAACTGAGTGCTGCTGAACGGGCGGGGCTGGTGGTCGCCTTGCCGGAATGGAAGCTGGTGGAAGGCCGAGACGCCATCACGCGCAGCTTCCGCTTCAAGGATTTTTCCGAAGCCTGGGGCTTTATGGCGCGTGTCGCCTTGCTGGCGGAAGGGCAGGATCATCACCCGGAATGGTTCAATGTCTGGAACCGGGTGGAGATTACGCTTTCCACCCATGACGCGGGCGGGCTTTCCGCGCGTGATGTCAGGCTTGCCAAGGCGATAGATGCCATCGCCTGAGGCTCGGCGGTTGTCTTGGGTCGCCGACTAATAAAGGAAATTCCTCGGGCCAGCGAGTTGTGATTCAAAGTCCGGGGAGGACTTTCGATGTGCACTCGCCGCTATTGCCGAACAAGCCGAAAGGCGTCCCGCGCGCGGATAACCGCAAGGTACTCAACGGCATCTATTGGCGTCTTCGAACTGGCTCTCCGTGGGCTGATATCCCGGAGCGTTATGGGCCGGCCACGACCTGTTACAACCAGTTCGTCCGCTGGCGGAAAATCGGGATTTGGGACAGGATTTTCGAGGCGGTGTCGAAGGCTTATCGCGGCGAACTTCAGATGATCGACTCCTCGTCCATCCGGGTGCATCAGCACGCCGCGAACGTTAAAAAGAGGGGGCCGCAAAACGCCGACATCTCCACGTCTGGGGACGTCACTGCAGCCCGATGCATGGGGCGCTCGCGCGGCGGTTCAGACTGACAACCAAAATCCGTGCGCTGATCGACGCCGACGGCAATCCGATCCGGCTGAAACTGAGTGAAGGCCAAGCCCATGACGGACGAAGCGCCACCGACATGCTCGGGAGTATCGGTCCAGGCCAGACTTTGCCTGCGGCCCGAGGTTGCGATAGCGACGCCCTCCGTCAAAACCTTGCCGATCGCGGCGCCTGGGCCAACGTCAAACCCATGCCAGGGCGCGTCAACATCCCCGTATTCATTTCTTACCTTTATCGCTTCCGAAATCTGGTCGAGCGCTTCTTTAACAAAATCAAACATTTCAGCGCCATCGTCACGCGCTTCGAAAAACACGACGCCAACTACCTCGCGCCCGTCAAACGAACAGCAGCCAGAATTTGGATGCGTTTTATGGGTCGGTGACTTAGCCGGCATCAATCGGGTATATCCCGGCGGCTCGAGCCGAAGAGCGCACTTATGCCTCACTGGATCAGCCAGCGATGGAAGCGTCGATTAGGCAAAATAGTCTTCTATAAAACGGGGTGGTTCGACGCTTGAAGAAAACATTTTATAATAACGCATTGTGCATTTTGTGCCCGCGTTGCGGCGTTTGCGGCCCCGCTTGACGTGTATGTGTGATGGTACTAGAAGCCCGTTCACCGACGGGTTGTCGTGTTTTTGGGCTTGACTGGCTGTTTTGTATTGGCTAGTGTGTTTGCCCTGCCGATGATTGTGGTGGTTGAGGGGCCGGCGAATTGGGATGCCGTAAGGTGTTCTTTTGCTGGTTCTTTTTTTGTTGTTTGATAATTGCATCTGGTTTTTTTGGAAGTTGATAGTGCTTGGCTATCTTTGGATGGTTGGGTGCTGGGCTTTGTTTCTGTGTGTTTTGCCTTGTTGCGATGAGTGGCGGG
>JADCGG010000290.1 GCA_020249125.1 Roseomonas sp.
AATATGTCTGGACAAGCTTCCTGCTTGAACATTTGGTCGAATGCCGCCGGCGCATCGGCGATCTTGATTCAATGATGGTGCTGGTGGTGATTGGCCTTGCGGCGCTGCGCGAAATTCAGCGCGTCCGCGAATTGGAAGGCGAGCACATCGCCCTTGGCTATTTGAAGGCGGAACTGCCAAGCAAGGGCGGGTCCGTGAATGCTTATAGCATCGCCAATATCACCGGCATCCCGAGGGAAAATGTACGACGCCGCCTGGCGGAATTGGCGCAGCAGGGCTGGATTGAACAGGCTGAGGATGGCGGCTGGCGCATTCGGCAAATCACGGGCGTGCCTTCCAAGGCGGCAACGGATCTGGCGGAATTGACCGCCAACGCCGTGACACGTTTGGCCGATTTCATCGGTCGCCTGAGCGCAATTTCTGCCGCCGCGATGGATGATATGGCCAAGGGAGGAGTGCCCCCCGAGCCCCGCGCCACCGACCCAACCAAGGTGGCACGCGCATGGGAAGACCCGCCGAAGGAGAAGCAAGAATAATGCCCGGCGTGGCGCTTCAGACCTTTGCCTCCTTGCCGAACCAGCCTAGCCTTCACACAGGGAGGCTAAGGCATGATCCTTGACCCTACTGGTACATTGGCACTTGCTGCGGCCATTTTGTTGGCGGGGCGGTTTCTCAATCGTACCATTGCGCCGCTGACACGCTTCAATATTCCGCAGCCAATTTCAGGCGGGCTTGCCTTCGCCTTGCTCGCCGGCGCCCTGTATTTTTGGCAGGGCCTGGTGTTGGAAACCTCCGGCACGCTGCGCCCGCCACTGCTGCTGGCCTTCTTCGCCACGGTGGGGCTTTCGGCTGACCTCACCCGACTGAAAAAAGGCGGGCCGAAGCTGATCCTGTTTCTGGGCTGCGTTATTCCCTTCCTGGCTCTACAGAATGCGGTGGGCGTGGGATTTGCCCTGCTGCTGGATCAGCACCCGCTGATTGGCCTTCTCGCCGGTTCCGTGACCCTGGTGGGGGGCCATGGCACCGGCGCGGCCTATGCGCGGATTTTTGAGGAAACCCACAGCCTGGCCGGCGTCATGGGCCTTGCCATGGCATCGGCTACCATTGGGTTGGTGCTGGGTGGCGTTGTCGGCGGGCCGGTAGCACAATTTCTGCTGCGCGGACGCTCAGCCACGCCGCAAGGGCAGGCTGGGCCGGAGAGCAAGGAAAAGGTGGAGCCCGCCACTACGGAAGGCGTCATCATCGCCACCTGTCTTGTGGCATTTTGCCTGTTGCTCGGCGGGTGGATCGCATCCCTGACGCAGGCATTGCCGGTGGCCCTACCGGATTTTCTTTGGTGTCTTTTTGCCGGCGTGCTGGTGCGTAATCTGGTTGCCCCGCTGGCGCGGTTGCCGATTTCCGATAGTTCGGTTGATCTGGTGGGCAGCACGGCGCTGGCGCTGTTCCTGGCCATGACCATGGCGACGATCCGGCTTTGGGAATTGGCCGCACTGGCCGGCCCGCTGATGATGATTGTCGCCGTGCAAACGGTCTTTGCGGCGCTCTATGGTATCATGATTGTCTATCGCGTGATGGGCCGGGATTATGAGGCCGCTGTAGCCACCGCGGGCTTCATGGGTTTTTCGCTCGGGGCCACGGCAACCGCGATTGCCAATATGCAGGCGGTTGCCAATCGCTACGGACCGGCGCCGGTGGCCTTTCTGGTGGTGCCGCTGACCGGCGCCTTCTTCATTGATCTGGCGAATGCCCTGGTGCTGACCAGCGGCCTGAGCCTGTGGATTTTTGGGGAATAGGCGCCATGATTTTTCGCCTGATTCTGTTTTTCTGCCTTTGCTTCACATTGCCCGCGCAGGCCTTGCCGGACACGCAGGCGCTCAAGACCATGATCGAGGCGCGCATTGGTGAAGCGACCGGCGCTGGTGTGCTTGCCGTGACGTCCTTCCGCAGCATGGGGCAGGCGCCAGACCCGGAAGGCGGCGCGCGTATCGCCTATTTTTCCGCGCGGCTGGAACTGCAGCGCGACCATGCCTTCGGTTCCTGGGATGGGCAGAATCTGCAGGCCCTGGCGGCGGCGCTTGGCGCTGGCTCGCGCGCCATCAAGGGCGCCAATCGGGATGGCAATCGCAAGGGGGATATGCTGCGCGTGAATGGTGCCTTGCGGCTACGGCAGGAAGCCGGCGCCTGGGTTCCCTTGGCGGCAGCCCCGCAAGAATCCTCAGCGGCAAGCTTCGAAGGCTTGAGCGCGCGCACGCAGCGCCTGCTGGCCGCGATCACCACCGCGTTGACCGCAAGCCAACAGGCGGCTGGCGGGCGCATCACGCCGGTGATTGAACAGGAATTGGCCCTTGCCTGGCGCAATATCGAAGCGCGACAGGCCAGGCTGCGCGATGGCATGCCAATCGCGGGCGGCGCCGAAGGCTCTGAATATGGCCGGCTTGCCTTGGCCATGGCGCAATTGCCCCCAGGCGCGGGGCTTGGCCAGATTGTCGCACTGCCAAGCGCAGGCAGTATCGAGAATATGCGCATGCTGGCCGATGGCACGGCAGTAATTGCGATGACGCAGGCAGATGTCGCGCAACGCGCCCTGAATGGTGGCGCGCCGGAATGGAATTTGCCCCATGTCCCCGGCCTGCGCGCGATTGCCGCGCTTTATCCTGAATTTGTGCATGTCGCTGTGCCCGCGGCATCTTCCGTGCGTCGAATGGCGGATTTGCGCGGCAAGGCGATTGGCATTGGCGCCGCTGGCTCCGGCGCCAGCATGACCGCCGAGAAGATTTTGCTGGCGCATGGCCTTGATGCCAATGCCGCGCGGCGCATCCATCTGCGGCCTGAGGACAACGCCGAGGCCCTTGCTTCAGGCCGGGTTGCGGCGGTGATCACCATAAGCCTTGCGCCGGCGCAGGCCATGCTGCGCCTTTCGGATCACGTGCGTATTCGGCTTTTGCCGCTTGAAGAAAACGCCATGGTGGCACTGCTTGGTGATGCCATTCCACTGATGCGCGGCAGCATTCCGCCCGGCACCTATCCTGAGCAAGCCGAAGCCATTGCCACCCTGGCAACGCCCGCAATCTTGGTAGCTTCCGAAGCCGCAACAGGGGCTGAGATCAGCGCCTTGCTCTCACGTATTTTCGAAGGCCAGGGCCTGGCAAGGACGGGCGGACCAGCGGCTTTGATGATTCGCAAGGAAACGGCGCTGGCACCCCTGCTACTACCCTTCCATCCGGCAGCACGGCGTTTTTTTGGTGCGGCAGGGCAGTGATTTGCAGGGTGCTCAGCCCCTTCGGCGCGCAGGCGCATCGATGGTTGGGCGGTTGTGAATCATGGTGCTCATTTCGGGCAGGCTTGCCGCGCCAAATATTCGTTCGAACTGCTATCGTTTTGGGGTTTTCGATTGTTCGGCCGAAAATCCTGACCCATAAATTTTCCATCAGAGTGGAGGTTTCGTCATGGACGGAAAAACACAACAGATTGATCAATTCATCACCATCCACGGCGGGCGCGCCGATTTCTGGCGCGGCCTGACCCATCAGGCAGATGCCTGGAGCCGTGGCAAGGCAACGCGCCAGGCCGTGGAAGATGCCTTCAGTCAGCTTGCCATTACCGAAGGCTTTTTTGCCTTTCCCGGCGCTGGACTTATGTCCAGCCTGCGTGAGAAAATCGCCGCTGATGATGCATCAGGCGCTGCGGGCCTTGCGCGTCGTATTTCCGGCGCAATTCTGACCGGCAGTTACCGTCATCGCGCCGGCGAATGGGATGCGCGTGAAGACCCGGCCACGGCAGATATCGCGGAAGTGTTGCCGCCCGCAATTGGTCATCACGAAACCCATCGGCCCTACTTCGAGGTTCTTTTTGTCACTTCTCAGCCGGCGGCGCGTTGGCCGGCCCTGGCTGCTGAAGTCCGTCGGCTGCGCCGCCCTGAAGATTCTTTTGTGTATGAAGCTGTCCTGGTGGGGTCCTTTGAAGATGCGGTCTGCGCAGCAGCGGTCAATCCATCCCTTGCCGCTGTGGTACTGGTTGAAGGCTTTCCCTATCATTCCCGGCACGATGCGCCGATTTTACGATCTCTGACGGCATCATTTGGTGAGCCGGAAACACCCGAGGATTCGGCGCTTCGCCTATCCGCGGGAATAAAACGCTTGCGCCCGGAACTTGACATATATCTTGTGTCGGATCGCGACGTGGAAACCCTGGCGGGCGACCCAAAGGCCGCTGATATCCGGCGCATTTTTTATGGCGTGGAAGAACCGCTGGAACAGCATTTGGCGATTCTGGAAGGCGTGCAGGAGCGATTCGAAACGCCCTTCTTCGACAATTTGAAAAGCTACGCCAAGCGCCCGATCGGCACCTTCCATGCGCTGCCCATCGCGCGCGGCAAATCGGTGTTCCGGTCCGATTGGATTCGCGATATGGGGGAATTCTACGGCATCAATCTTTTCCTCGCCGAAAGCAGCGCGACCACCGGCGGGCTGGACAGCCTGCTGGAACCGACCGGCAATATCAAGCGCGCGCAGGAAATGGCCGCCCGCGCCTTTGGGGCGGATCATGTTTTCTTCGTCACCAATGGCACGTCCACATCAAACAAGATGGCGGTGCAAGCGCTGACCGCGCCGGGCGATATCGTGATTGTGGATCGCAACTGCCACAAATCGCACCATTACGGCATGGTGCTGACCGGCGCCCAACCGCTTTATGTCGAAGCCTTTCCGATGACGGAATATTCAATGTATGGCGCGGTGCCTCTGGCCACAATCAAAAAAGCCATGCTGGCGCTGAAGGCGGAGGGGCGGCTTGATCGGCTGAAAATGCTCGATCTGACGAACTGCACCTTTGATGGCCATATGTACAATGTGCGTCGCGTGATGGAGGAATGCCTTGCCATCAAGCCAGACCTGGTTTTCCTTTGGGATGAAGCCTGGTCTGGCTTTGCGCGGTTTTCCCCCTTCCTGCGCCCGCGCACGGCCATGGGGGCGGCGGCGGATATCGAAGCCTGGCTGCGCAGCCCCGAAGCGCTGGCGGCTTTTGAAAAACAGCAGGCCGCCCTGGGTGCTGATCCTTCCGACGATGCCCTGCTGAACACGCGGCTTGTGCCAGACCCGCGCCAGGTGCGGCTACGTGTCTATCAAACCAATTCAACGCATAAATCCATGTCCGCCATTCGTCAGGGTTCCATGCTGCTGGTGAAGGATGTGGATTTCCACACGGTTGAAGCGCAGTTCCATGAAGCCGTTTTCACCCATGCTTCCACCAGCCCCAATCAGCAATTGATCGCAAGCCTGGATGTCGCGCGACGGCAGATGGAACTTGAAGGCTATGGCCTGGTGATGAATGCGATTGAAATCGCGCTCAAGATTCGCAACGCCGTGCAGCATCATCCGCTGATTTCGAAGTATTTCCGCGTGCTTGGCGCGGATGGCATGATCCCCGCCGCCTATCGCCAATCCGGCTTCCAGGATTACTTACAGCCAGGTGTCACCTGGGCGACCGTGATCAAGGCAATGCAGGAAGATGAATTTTTCCTGGACCCGACACGCATGACTTTGGTGTGCGGTTCGGCTGGTTTTGACGGAACGGAATTCAAGGGCCTTCTCGCCAGTCGCTATAATATTCAGCTCAACAAGACGTCCCGCAATTCAGTACTGCTGCAATCGAACATCAACAATACGCGTAGCGATGCCGCGCATCTGATTCGCGTATTGGTCGAAATCTGCTTGGAGATTGAAAAGCGCCTGAATGACGGCGGCCCGGAAGAACAGGCGGCCTTTGCCGCGCGCGTGAAGTCACTGATGACGGATGTGCCGGATTTGCCAAATTTCAGCCATTTCCACGATACTTTCCGCAAGGATGCCGGGGAGATGACGCCGGAAGGCGATATGCGCAGCGCCTTCTTTGGCGCCTATCACGCCGATCTTTGCGAATATGTGCCGCTGTTCGGCGCGGAATGTGATCGTCGCTTGAAAGAAGGGCCGGAAATGGTCTCTGCCAATTTCGTCATTCCCTATCCGCCTGGCTTCCCCATCATGGTGCCCGGCCAGGTATTGACGCAGGAAACCATCGATTTCATGCGCAAACTGGATGTGAAGGAAATCCATGGGTATGAGCGCAATAAAGGGCTGAAGCTTCTCAAAGCCGCAGCCTTCACCAATGTGAAGCCGCGCTAGGGGGGTTCAGGTCATGCAGGAAATTTTCCACTTCCTCGCCACCAGCCCTTATATCCTGCTGTTTGTCACGGTCGGGCTCGCGGTCTGGCTGGGGCGCCAGAGTGTGGCCGGATACGGGCTTGGCATGGTCGCTTCCGCGATCATTGTCGGTTGCGGGCTTTCTGTTTGGGCTTCGGCCTATGGAGAAAAGCTCGCGCTCGATAACTTCACGAAGCTGTTATTCTACTACCTGTTTATGTATGGCGTTGGCCTGCGCGTTGGGCCTTCCTTCGTGAATAGCCTTGGCGGGGATGGCATCAAATTCAGTGCACTGGCGGTGATTTCCTGCCTGATCGGTCTTTCTATTGTTGTGCTTGGAGTTCATTTCCTGGACCTGCCCCCCGGTGCTGCGGGTGGTATTCTTGCTGGTTCGCAAACCATGTCGGCTGCAATTGGCTCGGCCGAGCAGGCTGTTCTGGCGGGCGCAGTGAAGCTACCCGATGGAACGACCGCCGGCGATGCAACCGCGATGATCGCTCTTTCTTACGGCATCACTTATATCTGGGGTACCATTGGCATCATTCTCATCACAAAATATCTGCCAAAATGGTTGTGCATTGATGCGCGCGAAGCAGCCCGCGCCTATGAAAAAGAACATGGCGTATCAAGCGGCGATGCGCCGGCGCTTTCCGGCTGGACCGCAGGCGGCTTGCGGGCCTATCGGCTTGAAAACGCGGCATGGGTGGGCCGGAACATGGCCGATATGCTGCGCGAAAATCCCGAATATCGCTTCGTCAATATTGTACGCGACGGAGCGGCGCTGGGCGCGAAAGAGGATTTGCCACTGAAGCTTGGTGACATCATCGCCCTTGGTGGTGCCCTGCCGCGCCTGACCGAAAAGATGGGGTTGATCGGGCCAGAAGTGGCGGATCGCATCGCGCTTGATCTGCCGCTCGACAAGGCGGAAATCCTGGTGACCAACCGCGACACTCTGAAGAAAACACGCGAAGAATGGCGCGCGCTGCCGGGCGCCAACGAAATCCAGGTGCTGTCCATTGAACGTTCTGGCGTGCCGATCCCACTTGGTACGAATACCACGCTGCAGCGGATGGATATCATTACCGTTGTTGGGCTGAAATCGGCGGTGGAAAAGATTGGCGAGGCTTTCGGGCGCATTGTGCGACCTTCGGCGGCCACCGATTTGCTGACGCTTTCACTTGGCATGATCCTGGGCTTCCTAATCGGCGCCATTGAGTTTCCGGCTTTCGGGTCCAAGGTTGGTCTTGGCAATGCCGGCGGCTTGCTGGTTTCGGGTGTTATTGTCTCCTCACTCAGTTCGCGCCTGCGCTTTTTCGGCAATACGCCGGCAGCCGCGCGCAATGTGCTGGAAGACCTTGGCCTTGTGGTGTTTGTTGCCATTGTCGGCATCAATGCCGGCAATTCGCTGCTTGCACAGCTGACCGGTATGCTCGCGCTGAAGATTTTCGTTCTTGGCTTCATTGCGTGCAGCCTGCCACCGATTATCGTCTGGATGGTTGGGCTCTATGTCTTCAAGTTCAATCCTGCGATTCTGATGGGCGGCGTGGCCGGTGCGCGCAGCCATTCCGGGCCATGCCGGGAAGCGGCGGTGGAAATCCAATCCAATGTGCCATGGATCGGCTTTCCGGTGGCCTATGCAGTCTCTGGCGTCTTGCTGACTGTCTTTGGCTATTTCGCGATGGTCTTGGCGCAGTAGCGTGGTTTGCCCTGCCGGCCATGGTTTTTGGCGTTGGCTGGCAGGGTATGGCAATAACTTGTGATACTGTTCTTTTGTGTCTCCGAAATGGTGATCTGATGCGCAAGAATGAAACGCTATTTTACGGCTCCGCTCGGTGCGCCTGGCTGGCCGGCGTAACCCTCATGCTTGCTGTCGCATTCACACATGATGGTCGTGCGCAACAAGCCCCACCGGCCGTGCCAGTATTGGTTGCGCAGGCGGAAATGCGAGATGTTGCGCGGCAGGCGGAATATCTGGGCCGCGTGCGTGCCATGGATCGTGTTGAATTGCGCGCCCGCGTCTCTGGTGTTTTGGGCGAACGGCGCTTCACCGATGGCCAAAATGTCAAGCAGGGCGAAATTCTATTCACCATTGATCCCGCCCCCTATGAAGCCGTGGTGGCGCAGAGGCGCGCTGCCATTGAAGCAGCGGAAGCAGGCTTGGAAGTGGCCACAGGCCAGCTCGAAAGGGCGCGCGAGCTATGGCGCACACGGTCTATCGCTGAGGCGGTTTTGGAACAGCGGCGCGGCGACCAATTGCGAGCGGCAGCCGAAGTGTCGCTTGCCCGGGCGGCCTTGAGAGAGGCTGAGCTCAATCTCTCCTACACCGAAATCCGCGCGCCCACGGATGGGCAGATAGGCGCGGCGGCCGTTTCGCCTGGTAATCTGGTGGGGCCGGAAAGCGGCGCGCTCGCGGTCTTGGTGCGGCAGGACCCGATGCAGGTTGGCTTTGCCGTATCGCAACGACAAATCGTGGAAGCGCGCAGCCAATCGGCCCAGCGTGGCGGCATGGATGTCATTCGCGTACGCCTGATCCTGCCGAATGGCGCAACCTATGCTGAACCGGGTCGGCTTGATTTCACGGATGTGCAGGCCGATGCCCGCACCGATAGCGTTGCGCTACGCGCGGTTTTCCCCAATCCAGACAGACTGCTGTTGGATGGCATGGGCGTGCGCGTATTGTTGGAGGTTGCGGCACCGGAGAAAGCCTTGCTGATCCCCCAATCAGCGCTACTTGCTGACCAGCAGGGCAGCTATGTTTTTGTACTGGAACAAGGCAATCGCGCGGCCATTCGCCGCGTTCGTACCGAGGCGCGGCGCGACGGCAGCGCCATTGTGCTGGAAGGGCTGAACGCCGGCGATACCGTGATTGCGCAAGGGCAAACCCGTGTACGGTCCGGCGCGATTGTCGCGCCTCGTCCACTGGCCAGCGGTTCTTGAGCGACGCACGATGATTTCCGCCATTTTTGTTGACCGCCCCCGCCTGGCGATCGTCATTTCTGTGCTGATCACGCTCGCGGGCTTGATTGCCATTCGGTCGCTGCCTGTGGCGCAGTTTCCCGATATCGTGCCGCCGCAGGTGGATATCACCGCGAATTACGCCGGCGCGAATGCCGAGGTGGTTGAAGAAACTGTCGGGCAGATCATCGAAAGCGAAGTGAATGGCGTGGAACGCATGCTTTATATGCGATCTATCGCCGGGAATGATGGCAGCTACCGCCTTACGGTTTCCTTTGAAGTGGGCTCCGACCCCGAAGCCAATGCGGTGAATGTCCAAAACCGCGTGAGCCGCGCCATGTCTCGCCTGCCGCAGGAAGTGCAGCAGGGCGGCGTGACGGTGAAGAAGAAGTCCTCGGCGATTCTTCAAGTGGTGGCGGTGCATGCACCGCGCGGCGGCTATGATTCGCTGTTTCTTTCCAACTACGCCACCATCAATCTTCTGGATGAATTGGCGCGCGTGCCTGGCGTAGGTGAGGCATCGCTTTTTGGCGCGCAGGATTACGCGCTGCGCATCTGGCTTGACCTGCGGCGTATGGCGCAGCTTGGCCTTTCCGCGAATGATATCTCCAACGCGGTGCGCGCGCAGAATGTGCAGGCAGCGGTTGGGCGCATCGGTGGTGCGCCGGTGGTGGACAGCCAGCAACAGCAATTGACGCTCACCGCGCGCGGACGTTTGCGCAGCCCTGCAGAATTCTCGGCCATCGTGCTGCGCACCGATCCTGATGGCGGCATTATTCGTCTGGGTGATGTCGCGCGCATTGATCTCGGCGCCAAGACGGCGGATGCCTTTTCCCGCTTCAATGGCCGGCCCTCTGCCGCCATCGCGATCTATCAGGCGCCTGGCGCCAATGCGGTTGCCGTTGGCACCGCGGTGCGAGATGCCATGGCGCGCCTCGCCACGCGCTTCCCCGATGGCAGTGAGCATGAGGTGATGTTCGATACCACGGTCTTTGTCACCGCCACCATCAATCAGGTAGTGCAGACCCTGTTCGAAGCCTTCATTCTGGTCGGACTGGTGGTATTTGTCTTCCTTGGCCAGCTTCGCGCGACGCTTATTCCCATCATCGCCGCACCGGTCGCATTGATCGGCACCTCCGCGGTCATGCTGGCCTTCGGTTTTTCCGCCAATACAATTTCACTTCTGGCACTGGTTCTCGCCATCGGTATTGTCGTTGATGATGCGATTGTGGTGGTGGAAAACGTCGAACGCGTGATGCATGAACAGCCCAATCTTTCGCCGGCTGAAGCGACCAAAGTCGCCATGGCGGAAATCACGGCACCAATCATCGCCATCACGCTTGTGCTGCTTTCGGTTTTTGTCCCCACCGCCTTCATTCCCGGTATTGTCGGGCGGCTTTATCAGCAATTCGCCTTGGCGGTTTCCGTTTCCATGCTGATTTCGGCACTCTGTGCCTTAACGCTTTCGCCCGCGCTTTGTGCACTGCTGATGAAGCATGGTGGCAAACCCAGCCGCGTAATGGGCGTATTGCAAGGCGGGATTGACTGGACGCGGGATGGGTATACCCCGATTGTGCGGCGCATCGCACCGCGCATCCTGCTCACGCTCT
>JADCGG010000291.1 GCA_020249125.1 Roseomonas sp.
CTCTTCCGATCTTTCTCGGCGCGCTTCGGGCCATCAGCTATCTGGGTGAGGATCTGGTGCCCCGCGGTCGCAAGGCCCGCGCCATCCTGGGGTATCTCTGCCTGCATGCCGGGCAGCGGGTGCCGCGGGCCAAATTGGCGGCCCTGCTCTGGGATCGGGTGCCGGACCAACAGGCCCGCGCCAGCCTGCGCCAATCCTTGCGGGAATTGCTGCTGGCTTTCGGCCCCTTGGCTGATGAGGTGGTGGAAACCGATGCCGAAATGGTCCGCCTGAACCAGCGGGCCTGCTGGGTGGATAGTGCTGCCATTCTGGCCGGGCCCCATCCTGCCAATCTGCTCAGGACCGATCTCGCGGCGCTTTGTGAAGGCGAATTGCTGGAAGATTTGAACGGCATTTCGGAAGCCTTTGACGAATGGCTTTTGTTGGAACGCGCCCGCTTCGCCACCGAAATTACCGCGGTTTTTGATGAGGAATTGCACCAGATCGCGCGGGCCGATGTTCCCGCCGAAAGGCGCGCGGGCCTCGCGCGGCGCATCATTGCCTGTGAGCCCACACATGAAGGTGCCAGCCGAATCCTGATGGCGGCCCTGGCCGAACTGGGGGAAAAGGCGCAGGCGCTCCGCGAATTTGAACGCTGCCGCATGGCGATGCGCAGCCGTTCGGAGGTTGAACCTGCCGCCAAAACCAGGGCGCTTTACGAAAAGCTGCGTTCAGCGCCGATGCGCCCGAAGATTGAGGCTGGGCATGGAACTGAGGCCTATGGTGAGCCGCGCACAAGCGTAGCCATTTCGGCGCCCCCGGCGTCGCGGCTGCGGATTGGGGTCATTCCCTTCCAATCAACGACTGAAGATAATGCGCAACTGGCCTTTTCTCTCAGCCAGGAAATCGCCTCAGCCCTTGCAAGGTTCCGTTGGTTTGATGTGGTGGCCGCACTGACGCCGCAGCCGCATCTGGCGCAGTGCGATGACGCCTTTCTCCGCACCAAGGGCTGGCATTACGCGGTGGAAGGCAATCTGATCAGCGGGGCGGACAAGATCAGCATCAGCACCCGGCTTTTGGATATCGGCCAGGATATCCGGCCGGTGTGGAGTGATCGGTTTGAACTTGAGACTTCGATGATGGATCAACTGCATGACCGGGTTGTAGCGCCAGTGGTGGCGCGTATTGATCCGGCGATTCTGTTCATCGAGGGGCAGCAAGCCGTTCAGCGTCGATCCGGTGCCACCAGCCTTGTATTACAGGCACTCCCCGCGTTTGTTGCAATGCAGCGCGGGCCGTTTGAGAAAGCTGGTGATTTACTGAGCGAGGCACTTCAGATTGAGCCGGAAAACGCTAAAGCAGCAGCTTGGAAAGCGTTTTGGTACGTTTTTCATACTGGCCAAGGCTGGGCCTCTGATCTGCACGCAAGTCTCGAGGAAGCTCAGGAATTGGCTCTACGTGCCATAAGGAATGATCCTGAGAGTGCCGAAGCTCATGCGGTTTGCGGTCATGTTTGTTCTTTCTTTGAAAAGGATTACGACCTCGCACGGCATTATTTCAATATGGCGCTTCGGCTCAATCCAAACATTACGTTTGCTTGGGCTATGAGTGCGGCCACCTATAATTATGCGGGCGATCCTGACGCTGCGCTCCAGCATCTTCATCGCTATACAGCGCTTTCCAGTTTTGATCCCAATGCATATTTCGGCGATACGATTTATACAACAACCTATGTTCTCAAGGGAGATTACGCAGCGGCTTATCGCTTTGGAAAGCGCGCTGTGCGCGCCTGTCCGGATTTCTCAAACAGCTACAAACATTTCATCGCCGCACTCGGCCATCTCGGCCGACGCGAGGAAGCGGCACCCTATGTCCAAAAACTCCTGCAACTGGAACCGCATTTCACCATCGCGCAATTCATACGCACCTACCCCCTCGCCCGGCAGGAAGACCGCGACAACTACGCGCGCGGTTTGGAATTGGCCGGTGTGCCGAAGGGTTGAAACCTTGCGCAGCGCTGTGTCTCAGGCCTGATTGAAGCCTCGCGTGTCGGCCCATGCCCAAAACCCTACGGCCGACATCATGACAAACACAAAGTTGCATGGCGCCTTATGGGCCGCGCTAACCGTCATTGTCTGGTCAGCCTGGCCGGCCTTTACGCGGCTGGCGGTTACCGAATCCGTCACCCCCGCTGATATTGTCCTGCTGCGCTATGGCATTGGGGGCTTGATCCTGCTGCCGGTGCTGCTCCGCCTGGCCGGTACCATGCCGCGCCATGCCTGGCTGGAAGGGCTCTGGTTTGCGCTGCTGCAAGGCGCGCCGTTGGCCATGTTGACGGCACAGGGCCTCGCCCTTGCACCGGCGGGACATCTGACGCTTTCCACCGGCCTCATGCCGCTATTTACCAGCCTGCTCTGCTTTTATTTTCTGGGTGAGGCGATTTCTCGCCTGCGCGGATATGGGCTCACGCTGATCACGCTTGGCGCGCTCGCCATTGGTGGGGTCAGCGTCGCCAGCATTCATCTTGATTATTGGAAAGGCGATATTCTGTTCGTCTGCGCGGGCATGTTGGGCTCGGTCTATCTGCTGCGCATGCGCCGGTCCGGGCTTTCCGCGCTGCAAGGTGCCGCCTTGCTCAGCGTCTATTCCATGCTGCTCTATTTTCCATTTTTTGTCTGGTTTTTCTGGGAAACATCGAAACTCACGCAAATCCCGGTCTCAGACCTGATGTTCCAAGGCTTCTATCAGGGTGTGCTGATGGGGGCGCTTACCATTTTCTCGCTTGGGCGTTCGACCATGCTGCTTGGCGCGCCGGCGGCAGCGATGAGCCTTGCCTTGCTGCCGGTTGCAAGCTTCCTGCTGGCCTTTTTCATCCTGGGCGAAGTGCCGAGCGTGTTTGAAATCTTGGGCGCCATCGCAATCAGCCTGGGGGCGTTTCTGGCAGCGCTATCGGCGCGGGCGCCTAAAGCCGCAGTGTAGGTCAGCTAAGCCCCAGCGCCGCCAAATCCAATACCCAAGGCAAATCCGTATCGCCCGTGGCGGCGCCAGCGCGCGTCAGCAAAGCATGCGCCTGGCCGCGATGATGCGTTTGGTGATTGAAGAAATGCCCAACCGCGATCCAAAGCGGCATGCTGACATCGCGCGCGACAATCGCCGAATGCCAGGTCAGTGGCGCCGCGAGACGCTCCGCGCTTAGCCCTGCCGCCCAGGCTTCGATCCTCTGATCCGCCGCGACGCGCCGCAGCTTCAAAGCCGCCCAATCCGTGATCATGACAGGGCTTTGCTTCATCCCGACGGAAGGCTTGTCCCACCCGTCAAAGCGGCTCATCCAGGTGGTATCGCCCCAGAGCAAATGACAAAGCGTGCCCTGGATACTGCCCCAAAACGCGCCGCCATCGGCTTGCCGTGCGCTGGCATCCAGCCCATCCGCGGCGGCGTAAAGCCGACGATTCATTTCGCTGTTATAGGCCGCCATCATGTGGCACCAATCCACCGAAATCATGCGGCACCTATCTGCTTGTAGAAGAAAACAGTCGCCGAAGCGCTGCCATCCGCATTCAGCGCAAAGCCCGGAATGCGTCCGGCTTCCTGCCAGCCAAGGCGGCGATACAAAGCCTCACCGGCATCATCCGCGCGGGTATCGAGGGTCAGCAAGCGCCGCCCGCGTTGTGCTGCTTCCGCTTCCAAAGCCGCCATCAGCGCCTGCCCCACGCCGCGCCGCAGCGCCGCCGGATGCACCAGAAGCTTCGCCACTTCCGCGCGATGCGGCTGATTGGGGGGTGTGGCCAGATCAAGCGTGACGGTGCCCACCAGCGCGCCATCCGCCCAGGCGACCCAGATTGCCTTCCGATCCAGCGCAATATCGGCAAGGCTCCGCCGCCAAAAAACCTGCGCTGCCTCGGCACTCAATGGCGGCAGGAAGGAAACTGACGCACCAGCGGCAACACAGGCGATCAGGATATTGGCCAAGGGCCGTTCCGCATGTTCGGCAGCCGAGGCATCCAGCCGATGCACCGCCAAACCCTGCGCCGGCTTGATGAAGGGGAATTCCAGCGAATTTGAAAGATCATTCAAGACGCGGATCGGCCCCTGCCGCACATAGCCAAGCTTCGCGTAGAATGTATGCGCGCGGGTGAAGCGTGTGTCGGACCAAAGCCGGATCACCTCCGCCCCCGCTGCCCGCGCATGGGATTCCGCCGCTTCCATCAGCGCCAAGGCCACACCCGTGCCGCGCTGGCTGGCCGCGACATAGACGCGGCAAATCTCCCAATCCGGCGTGCCTGGCAAAGGATGCGCGGCGGCCATACCCACCACCGCGCCCGCAACTTCGGCCACCCACAGCGCGCCATCTTGTGCCGCAAAATAGCTGGCGAGCGCGCGGAGTTCCGGCACTTCCCCATCCAGATCAAAGACGCAGCCGGGATATTCCGCCCAGCAATCGCGGATCAGCGCAATGAAGCCCGCCGCATCGGAATCGCGCCCGGCGCGCAGCATCGCCCGTTCAGCTCAAGTCGCGGCAGAATTCCTGGATGCGTGCGCAGGCTTCGCGCAGGTTTTCCGTATTGGTCGCATAGGAAATCCGCAAATAGGGAGACATGCCATAAGCCGTGCCCTGCACAGTCGCGACATATTTTTCTTCCAGCAGCGCCATGGCGAAATCCGTATCAGTTTCGATCTTGCGCCCACCCTTGCTGGTTTTGCCGATGCAGCCGGCGATATTCGGGAAGACGTAGAACGCCCCTTCCGGCTTGTGGCAGGAAATGCCCGGCGCCGCATTCAGCATCTCCACCACCAG
This sequence comes from Roseomonas sp., assembly GCA_020249125.1. Classification (GTDB taxonomy): domain Bacteria; phylum Pseudomonadota; class Alphaproteobacteria; order Acetobacterales; family Acetobacteraceae; genus Neoroseomonas. The sequence continues at coordinate 4,775 of JADCGG010000291.1, forward strand.
ATCGCGGCGTTGGCGATATTCTTCCGCCCTTTCGCGCACCAATTCCTGCGGCCCATCCAAGGCCGCGGCGACCGCCGCCTGGGAGATAGTGGAAACCCCCGCTGTCGCCTGACCCTGCATATTCATCATGCCCTTGATCAGCGCCTTGGGCCCGCCGCAGAAACCAACGCGCCAACCGGTCATGGCATAGGTTTTCGATGCGCCATTCACCGTGAGTGTCCGGTCCTTCAGGCGCGGTTCCACATCCGCAATGGTGCAGAATTCGAAGCCGTCATAGACCAGATGTTCATACATATCATCGGTCATGATCCAGACATGCGGGTGCTTCAGCAGCACCGCTGCAATCGCCTTCATTTCATCGCGCGAACAGGCCGCACCCGTTGGATTATTCGGGAAATTGATCATCACCCATTTGGTCCTGGGCGTGATGGCGGCATCCAAATCCTCGGGCCGCAGCTTGAAGCCGTTATTCTGCGGACAATTGATGGTGACCGGCACCCCGCCCGCGACCTTCGCCATTTCAGCATAGGAAACCCAGAAGGGCGCTGGGATCAGCACCTCATCGCCCGGATCAACCGTCGCCATGAAGGCGTTGAAGATGCTCTGCTTGCCACCATTGGTGACCATGATCTCATCAAGCGCGTAGTCAAGGTTATTATCGCGCTTGAATTTCCGCTGCACGGCTTCCTTCAGCCGCTTGGTGCCATCCTGCGGCGGGTATTTGGTGTCACCCGCAAGAGCGGCCTTGTGTGCCGCTTCAATCGCATGCGGTGGAGAAGGAAAATCCGGCTCACCGGACGCCAGGCTGATCACCTTGATCCCCTGCGCAGCCAATTCGCGCGCCTTGATCGTCATGATCACGGAAGCGGAGATGGAAACGCGGTTCAAACGTTCTGCAAGGGCGGGCATCGAGAAGCATTCCTGTTTGAAGAAAGGGATAGATTACGGCGCTCCTGCGGCTTAGCCAAGCGGCGCGGGTCTTTCCAGCAAAAGGTCGAAATCCTGTTCGCCCGTTTTGCCAAAACCTTGCCGCTGCCAGAAGCCCAAGGCAGCGCTTCCCTTCAGCACCTCGATCCTGACGGGCACGCCGGGATATTGCCTCGTCACTTGCGCAAATACCGCCGCACCTAGCCCGCGTCCCTGAAATTCGGGCTGCACGTAGAAGGCATGGATGTGCAGATGATCGGGACGCGGCTCGGCACCGATGCACCCAATGCATTCCCCAGCGACCTCAATCGCCGAAAGCGTCGCCAGGTCGAAAACCGCTCGAAACCGCTCGCGCCGAAGTGCCGGCCTGAAGCGGCCAAGCCGTTCGAGATCCGCGCGCAATACGCGGATGCTCAGAGCCAATAGGGGTTCGAAATCCGCCTCCGAAACGGGGCGCAGGCGGAAATCCGGTCTCACTTCATGCCAGCGCAGAATTTCTGAATGCGCGTGCAGGCTTCGCGCAGCGCTTCATCAGAAGTCGCATAGGAAATGCGGAAATGCCCCGGGCTCAGGAAGGCTGCGCCATGCACGGTGGCCACGCCGGTTTCTTCCAGCAGCGCGATGGTGAAATCCTCATCGGTTTCAATCTTCTTGCCGCCCGCCGTGGTCTTGCCGATGCAACCCCGCATATCCGGGAAGACATAGAAGGCGCCTTCCGGCTTGTGGCAGCGGAGCCCCGGCGCCGCGTTCAGCATATCCACCACCATATTGCGCCGGCGTTCATAGACCTTGCGCATATCCTCAATGCTTTCCTGCGGCCCGGTCAGCGCTTCCACCGCCGCAGCCTGAGACACTGAAGACGTATTGGAGGTTGACTGGCTTTGCAGCTTGTCCATCGCCTTGATCAAGGAAATCGGCGCGCCGGCAAACCCAATGCGCCATCCGGTCATGGCATAGGCTTTCGAACAGCCATTCATGGTCACCGTGCGGTCTTTCAGACGCGGTTCCACTTCCAAAACCGTCGCCGGCTTGAAGCCATCATAGGCAAGCTTTTCGTAGATATCGTCGGTGAAAATCCACACATGCGGATGGCGCATCAGCACATCCGTCAGCGCCTTCAACTCGGCGGCGTTATACGCAGCGCCCGTCGGGTTGCAGGGGTTGTTCAGGATCAGCCACTTGGTCTTCGGCGTGATCGCGGCTTCCAATTGCTCACCGGTCATTTTGAAGCCGGAATTCTGGCCGCATTGCACGATCACCGGCGTGCCTTCCGCCAGCGCCACGATATCCGGGTAGGAAACCCAGCAGGGCGCGGGGATGATCGCCTCATCACCCGGATTGATCGTCGCCACCAGCGCATCAAAAATCACCTGCTTGCCGCCGGTGGCAACCAGGATTTCCTCGGGCGTGTACTCAATGCCGGAATCGCGCTTGAACTTGGTGCAAATCGCGCGGCGGAGCTCCACCGTCCCGGCGACATCGGTGTATTTCGTCTCACCGCGTTCAATCGCCGCAATCGCCGCGTCTTTAACGTTGCGGGGCGTATCGAAATCCGGCTCCCCGGACGAAAGGCCAATGATATCCTTCCCCGCGGCCTTCAGCGCGCGCGCCTTGGCCGTCATGGCAATGGTGAGGGAGGGCGAAATACGATCGAGACGATCCGCGATGAGCTTCATGGGTCAGGGAACCTTTGCAGGAGACGCGGCAAACTAATCCCGCACCCCCATAGCATCAACCCAGGGACGCCTAAAAAAGCCTGAGGGGGCGCAGCCCCTTATAGGTAAAACCCTGCTCCGCCAGACATTTGGCGCGGGCTTCCTGGCGGATCGGGATATTCACATCCACCCAATCATAGATGGGCGGGCGCAGCCGGGGCGGCCGGCGGGTGCAATTCGTGACGCCATTGGGCGCTGTCCAGCAGCGGGTCTCGCCTGGTTCCCAATACGCGGGTTGGACTTGCATCCAGACCATGGCGGGCTTGATGTCCTCGACTGCCTGGGCGGTGCAGGCGGCTTGCGCCGCATCCGAATCGGCCTCGGTCGCGCCGGGCTTTTCCCAGCGCTCGGCGCAGGCCGTGAGCAGCAGAAAAAGGGCGAGGGGAAGGGCGCGCATCAGGGCTCTATACCCGATAAGCCGGGGCCGAATCATGGCGATGCCTCATGCCCGGTGACGCCCCAGCAGCCAAAGCGCCAGGGCGAGCATGCTGCCCGCCACCAACACTACCAGGGCGCCGAGCGCATTCACCTCAGGCGTCAGGCCAAGGCGCAGCATGGAAAACAGCGCAATCGGCAAAGTGGTGCCGGCGGGGCCTGAGACGAAGGACGCAATCACCACATCATCCAGCGAAAGCGTGAAGGCCAGCAGCCAGCCCGCCACCAGGGCCGGCGCGATCAAAGGCAGGGTGATGGTGCGGAACGCGACCAAGGGCGTCGCCCCCAAATCCATGGCGGCTTCTTCCAGGCTGCGCTCGGCCTCGGCCAGGCGCGCCTGCACCACCACCGCGACATAGGCCGCGCCAAAGCCGGCATGGGCCAACAGGATGGTGAAGGCGCCGCGTCCCGCCGGCCAGCCGATCAGCCCTTCCAAGGCGACGAAAAGCAGCAAAAGCGACAGGCCGATCACAACTTCCGGCAGCACCAGCGGCGCGCCGATCAGGGCGCCAAACAACGCCCTCCCCCGAAAGGCGCCAAACCGCGCCAGGACATAGGCAATCCCGCCGCCCGCCAGCACGGCCAGCGTCGCGGAAGCGGCAGCGATGCGTAGCGAAAGCCAAGCCGCTTCCAGCAGCCTTTCATTAGCGGCCAGCACACCAAACCAGCGCAGCGAAAACCCGCCCCATTGGAAGGGGATGCGATCCGCGCTGAAGGCAAAGCCCACCAGCAGCAGGATCGGCAGCCATAGGAACAGAAACCCCGCCAGCATCACCGCGCGCACGAACCCGCCTGGCTTCATGCCCCCGCCCCCAGCCTTTGGAACCAGCGAATGGGCAGGATCAGCAGCGCGAGCAGCACCAGCGCCAGCGCCGCCGCCAAGGGCCAATCGCGATTCTGAAAAAATTCCTGCCAAAGCACCCGGCCAATCACCTGCGCTTCAGGCGGGCCGAGCAATTCGGGAATGACGAATTCCCCCGCCGCTGGGATGAACACGAGCAGAAACCCAGCCGCGGCTGGCGGCAATGTCAGCGGCAAGGTGACGCTGAAGAACACCCGCGCCGGCCGCGCGCCCAAATCCGCCGCCGCTTCCAACAACGCCGGATCAAGCCGGATCAGCGCGGAGAAAATCGGCAGCACCGCAAAGGGCAGATAGGCATGCACCATGCCGGCAAGCATCGCGCCTTCCGTGTACAGTAAAGGTAGCGGCGCATCCGTGA
>JADCGG010000292.1 GCA_020249125.1 Roseomonas sp.
CATTCATCCCAATCCTCGGGCGGCAGGATCACCGGCATACGATCATGCAAGGGTGCCAATTCCGGCGCGGCGCTGGTGGTGATGATGGTGTAGCTGCGGATGATCTCTCCATCCTTGCCGCGCCAGCCTTCCCAAAGCGCGGCAAGCGGCATGGGCGCGCCATCGGCCATGGCGACCGCAAAGGCCTGCTTGGGTGCTTTCGGCCCTTCGCCCAGGCGCTGCCATTCATAGAAGCCGTCAGCAAAGGCAATGGCGCGGCGCTTCACGAATGCCTCGCGGAAGGATGGTTTTTCCGCGATGGATTCAGAACGCGCATTCATCATGCGGCTGCCAATGGAAGGATCATCCGCCCAACGCGGGATCAAGCCCCAGCGCAGCGCATCCAAATGCCGCGCGCCGGACTCTGGATGGCGGCGCAGCACCAGGCCATCCTGCGTGGGTGCCCGGTTGAAGGAAGGCACCAGATTAGGCGGCGCATTCACCGCACGCGCATAGCGGGCAATTTCCCCGCTGGAGCGATGCTGGAAATAGCGCCCGCACATGGCGGCTAGCTTGCGAGCTTTTCCGGATACAGCGCGGCCAGCGCGGCCTCAGTCGCTGCAACCCTTCCGCGTTCGGTGATCAAGCCTGTCACCAGCCGCGCCGGCGTGACATCAAAGGCGGGATTGGCGGCGGGGCTGCCGGCGGCGGCGACGCGAATGCGCGTGATGCGCCCGGCACTATCCTGGCCGGTGATCTCGGTCACTTCCTCAGGCGCGCGTTCTTCAATCGGAATGTCACGCACACCATCATCCACGCGCATATCCAGCGTGGAATGCGGTAGCGCCACCCAAAACGGCACGCCATTATCCTGCGCAGCCAGCGCCTTCAGATAGGTGCCGATCTTGTTGGCGACATCGCCGCGGCGCGTGACGCGATCCGTGCCCACAATCACGATATCCACTTCACCATGCTGCATCAGATGCCCGCCGGCATTATCGGCAATCACGGTATGTGGCACGCCATGTGCGCCTAATTCCCAGGCCGTCAGCGCCGCGCCCTGATTGCGCGGGCGGGTTTCATCCACCCAGACATGCACCGGAATGCGCGCATCATGCGCCGTATAAATCGGCGCCAATGCTGTGCCCCAATCCACGGTGGCGATCCAGCCGGCATTACAATGCGTGAGTATATTCACGCGCTTTCCTGGCTTACGCGCGGCGATGCCTTGCAACAAAGGCAGGCCATGCCGGCCAATTGCTTCGCAGGTGGCCGCATCATCATCACAAATCGCCGCGGCTTCGGCATAAGCAGCGGCTTCGCGTGCGGCCAGGGGTAAGGGGCCTAGCACGGCGAGCATTTTCTCAAGCGCCCAGCGCAGATTGATCGCGGTGGGGCGGGTTTCGCCAAGCATCGCCGCCACGGTTGCAAGTGCTGCGGGGTTACGCCGCATCGCCAGCGCCAGGCCATAGGCCGCCACCGCACCAATCAACGGCGCGCCGCGAACCTGCATGGAACGGATGGCGTGAGCGACCTGATCTTCATCGGTCAGGCGCAGCCATTCCACCTGCCAGGGCAGCCTGGTTTGATCGAGGATGCGGACGGACCAGCCATCAGCCTCATCAAGGCGGATGCTGCGAAAGGGGATGCCGTTGATCTTCATGGCGGGGCTTTTAGGTTGGATCTGGATTCAAAGGAACAACCTGTTTTCGCGGGCTCCTCAGAATTGCCTCGTGCGTCGTGCCGTTGTATTGCGTAATCCGCTGCTTCCTGTCGCGGCACATTTTGCGCTGAGCGTGGAGGGAAACTTCGCCGACTGAACGCCGGTCAGGAGCGCGGATTGCATGCAATTCGCAGCCCTACAGGGCCGGCCAGCCATTGAAAAGAGCTAAGATATCAGCGGGATTCATGGCGGAAGCGAGCAGCACGTCGTCGCCCAAACCACCATACAGATTGTTCGACAAACCATTTCCGATGATCGTTTCACCGCCAAGGCTGCCTGTCATGGTAAGGCCGCTTGACCCTGCGGCAATCCGGATTTCTTCCATATTCAAAGCTACGCTTATGCTGACTGAGGTGATGACGACATCCGTGCCGCCACCAGCCGCTTCAATCAGGAAGTCTAGCGTATCGTTGATCACATAATAATCATTGCCCGCCCCACCGGCCAGGCGATCGGTGCCTGCTCCGCCATCAAGCGTGTCATTGCCATCGCCACCATCCAGCGTATCTGCGCCTGAATTTCCAAGAAAAAAGTCATTGCCCGCGTAACCCATCAGGAAATCCGCCTGCGGGCTTCCAGTCAGGCTATCGGCGCCAGAGAGCACGGCTTGCATGATTGCTAAATCATCGCTTGTGCCTGGCGTCAGGTGGGCATTGAAAAGGCTGCTCGCACTGATCGAAAAATTTGATATTTCCCAATTCTCGCTGAAATTGGAACCGTACCAAGTGAGAGCACCATAAGCGTTCACGGTACCTGAAACAAGATTTCCTTGCCCATTAAAAACAAAATTGCTCCCGAGATAGGTGCTTGACCTTTCCAGGCCATCATACCAGAAAACAGTGTACATGTCCTGATAACATGAGCCCGCTGCATAAAGATAAACATTGTCGAGAAATTGATCATCATATGCGCCACGACTCACCTCATAAAAATTGATGCTGTTCATGTACAGAGCAGATGATGCAAGGACCACGGCCATATAAAAATCTCCAAATCAAGGACGTTCAAGCGGCAAAATAATCGCGCCCTGTTCTTAAGCATAGCGTCACAATCCACAATGCGGCAACGCCTTTCTCCGATTGGGTCGCCTGTGCCGATCTTGCGGATTTTTCGGCTTGAGTCCGCAAAGCCTGCCGCCCTGAGCCATATTGGCCCACGGATACGGATCGGCAGCCCGCGCGGGCACAAAGAAATGGCACTTGATTGGAGAAGCCGATGCTCAGCAAGTCGAAACAATCACCGCGTTAGTCACGCTTCTGCGGGCGGATAAGCCTGGTGACAAATTCCTTATGAAGGCGCTCTGGCGTGGAAAGGCCTCTTTTGCCAGTCCGCTACAACAAGGACGTCTCCGCCAATTCAATCGCGCGGCCAAGATCAACACTCAGCAGGCGCGACACGCCACGTTCCTGCATGGTCACGCCATAAAGCCGATGCATCCGCCCCATCGTCAGCGGATGGTGCGTCACGATCAGGAAGCGCGTGCCGCTTTCGGCGGCCATGGCGTCCAGCAAATCGCAAAGCCGTTCCACATTCGCATCATCCAGCGGCGCATCCACCTCGTCCAGCACGCAGACCGGTGCGGGATGGCAGCGGAAGACCGCGAAGATCAGCGAAAGCGCGGTCAGCGCCTGTTCACCACCCGAAAGCAAGGACAGGGTGGCTAATTTTTTGCCAGGCGGCTCTGCGTAAATCTCAAGCCCGGCTTCCAAGGGATCATCGGAACCCACCAGGGCCAGATGCGCGCGGCCGCCACCGAAAAGCCGCGTGAACAGGCTGCGGAATTCATTGTCTACGCGGTCAAAAACCTCACGCAGACGCTCACGGCCCTCGCGGTTCAAATGGCCAATGGAACCGCGCAGCTTGGCGATGGCATTCATCACCTCATCGCGGTCATGCGTGATCTGGCCGATACGCTCTTCGATTTCGGTAATTTCGATCTCTGCGCGCAGATTGACCGGACCCATCTCATCACGCTCACGGATCAGGCGTTCCACCTTGCGCCGCGCCTTGTCTTCCGCAACGTCGGAAAGTTCTTCCGGTGCTGGCGGCAATTCCGCACCTTCGCCAAGCCTTTCGGCAATGCGCGCGGCCACGGCGGCCGAGGCAGTTTCCGCCGCTTCCGTCGCGGCCTGGGCGCGTACCTGATCCTCACGCGCCAGCGCAAAGGCGGTATCGGCGCCGCGGCGGGATTGGCTGCCTTCACTCACGCGCCGTTCGGCAGCCATCAGCGCTGCAGCGGCGGCTGCATGCGCTTCGCTCGCTTGTTCCAGCAGGCGCGCGGCTTCATCGCGGCGGAGTGCGGCGGCTTCGGGTGCGGCGGCTAGCGCATCACGCTCGGCTTCCGCTTCCGCATCACGGCGGCGCAGATCGGCAACGCGCGCGGTGGCATCTTCGGCGCGTGCGGCCCAAAGGCTTGCTTCATTGGCAAGGCTTGCGCGGCGCGCGGCGATGGAACCAGCCTCTGCCGCCAGGGCGCCTTGCGCATCACGCGCGGCAGCCTCGGCAGAGCGTTGTTCTGTCAGATGCGACCGCGCCGCTTCCACGCGTTCACGAAGCTGCGCAAGATCGGGCGCCGCTTCGCGCGCTTGCAAGGCCCCACCGCACGCGGCCTCCGCTTCCGCCAATTCAGCACCGATGCGTTCCAATTGCGGGGTAAGGGCGGCGAGGCGGTTTTCCACCTCGGACGCGCGGTTCAGCAAAGCTGCCTGACGTTGGCGCGATTCCGCCAACGCCGCCTCAGCGCGCCGACGCGCTTCCCGCGCATTCGCTTCGGCATTGCGCGCTTCGGCTTCGGCGCGGGCGGCGGTTTGTTCGGCCTGACGCAGCAGGGCAACATCGGGGCGCGCGGTGAAAAGCGCCTCGGCTTCCAGGCGCGCGGCATCGGCTTCCGCGCGGTCTTCGGCAAGACGCGCCAATTGAGGTTCAAGCGCTGCGATGCGGCTTTCGGCGCGCGCATCACGCGCGGCCAATTCACCCTCAGCCCGGCGCGCAGCAGATGCAGCGGCTTCGGCAGCGCTCCGGGCATTGCGCGCAGCGGATTCGGCGCTGGCGGCTTCCGTTTCGGCAGCTTCGGCGGCGATGCGCGCGGCCTCCGTTTCCGCTGCGGTGACTTCAGCCTGATCCAGCCGCGCTTCGGCAGCGCGCAGCGCGTTGCGTTGCGCCAGCCGCACTGCGCCCGGCGTGGGCGCGCCGGCGTGATGCGTATGACCATCCCAGCGCCAAACCGCGCCTTCTTCCGTCACCAAAGCCTGACCAGGCCGCAGCCCTGCTTGCAGCGCCGCGCCATCCATCCCGCGCGCGAGCAAGCCAACTTGCGACAATGCGCGCGCCAGCGCCGCTGGCGCTTCCACCAGGCGCGAAAGCGGCACCGCGCCATCTGGCAAGGCTTGCGCCACGGCAAGCGGCGGCAAATTGCGCCAATGCCGCGCCGCAGAGGCATCAGCGGGGCTTTCCAAAGCCTCACCCAGTGCCGCACCAAGTGCCGCTTCCAGGCCGGGCGGCACACGCACCTGATCAAGGATAGGCTGGGCCGAGGCCGTGCCACGCGCTTCCAGCACTTCCGTCAGCGCCGCGACTTCAGCGGCAATGCGCGCGCGTGCCGCACCCGCTTCAGCGGCTTTGCGGCGCGCCTGCACCAGGGTTTCTGTCGCGGTGGCGCGTGTTGCCTCCGCTTCGCGCAGCCGCGCGGCGCTGCCAATAAGCGTCGCTTCCGCCAGCCGGGCGGAGGACATGGCCGCATCACGTGTGACCTCAGGGATACGTTCCGCAAGCGCGGCATCACGTTCGGTAGAAACCGCGGCATATTGCGCGACAATACGCCGATGGCGTTCATCAGCGGCTTGCAAGGCCGCTTCACGGCGCGCGGCTTCGGCGCTGGCTTCCTCGGCATTGCGGCGCGCGTCAGCGTGGGTGGCGCCGGCTTCTATGCGATGCGCTTCGGCCTGTTCCAAGGCGTCACGCGCGGCGGTGAAGGCGGCTTCCGCTTCGGTCACACTCTGCGTGGCGGCTTGCTTTTCAGCATCTGAAACCGCGTGGGCAAGGGCGGCTTCGTGATCGGCGCTCAGTACCGAATGGGCTTCGCGCGCGCGGCGCAAACGGGTTTCTGCCGCGGCCAATTCGGCTTCGGCGGCCTGCAATTGCGCAGCCCCGGCAGCGGCGGCTTCGGTTGCCTGATTGGCCGCGCGCTCCGCCTCGCGCACCGCTTCATGCGCTTCGGCAAGTGTTGCGGCAGCGGCGTCGCGCCGTGCGGGCAGGGCGGCTTCGCGTTCGATCAGCCCGGCATCTTCTTCCGCGATGCGCGCGCGCGCGGCATCGGCATCCTGGGCCAGAGCTTCGGCATGCGAGAGATCCTGGCGGAGTTCAGCCAAGCGCGCTTCGGCGGCTTCAAGCGCGGCGCGGGCGCGGCTTTCCTCGGCTTCCATGCCTTCCGCTTCAACGCGGCGGCGTTCGAGCGCGGTGCGCGCCGCGGCTTCGTCGGCACGCGGCGCGGCCAGCCCCTGTTCAGCTTCATGCAGCGCAATCGCCGCCGCTTCGGCTTCCTGTTCTGCCGCACCGGTGGCGCCGCGCGCGGCGGCGAGTGCAGTTGCGGCGGCAGTCAGCGCGGCATTGGCGCGCGCGGCGAGCAAGGCCAGCCATTCGCCTTCCGCCTGCCGCACCAGGCCCGAGATATTGCGATAGCGATTGGCCTGCCGCGCCTGGCGTTGCAGCCCCTGGCGCTGCGCATCCAATTGACCGAGCAAATCTTCCGCGCGCGAGAGGTTTGTTTCCGCCTGACGCAGCTTTAATTCCGCTTCATGGCGCCGCGCACGCAACCCAGCAATGCCGGCGGCTTCTTCCAGAACACCGCGCCGATCATCGGGCTTGGCCTGGATCAGCGCGGCAACCCGGCCCTGGCTGACCAACGCTGAGGACCGCGCGCCGGAACCGATATCGGCGAACATGGTCTGCACATCACGCGCGCGCAATTCCTTGCCATTGACGCGGAAATTGCTGCCCTCACCGCGCGAAATCCGGCGCGTCACTTCCAATTCGGCGATGTCATTATTGGGCGCCGGCGCCAACCCCGCCGCGTCTTCCAAAAACAGCATCACTTCCGCGACATTGCGCCCGGCGCGCGTGGCGGTGCCGGCGAAAATCACATCATCCATTTCGCCGCCGCGCATCGCCTTGGGCGAGGTCTCCCCCATCGCCCAGCGCAGCGCTTCAACAACATTGGATTTGCCGCAGCCATTGGGCCCGACAATGCCGGTGAGGCCGGGCAGCACTTCAACCGTGGTTGCTTCGGCAAAGGATTTGAAACCGGCGATGCGAATGCGCGACAGCTTGGCGTTATGCGCCGCGCGCGCCTGATCTTCGCTGCGTGCTGCCTCAGCTTCAGGCGCGCTGATGTCGGCTTCGGCTTCCGGTGGGATCACTTCGTCCATCACCGCGGCATTGCCTCTCGCACCGCGGCTTCGAAGCGTTCAAAGGAAATCGCGCCGGGGAGTTTTTGCGTGCCGATGATGAAGGTGGGCGTGGCATTCACCTGATGTTCCGCTTCACCCTTTTGCCGTGCTTCCAGGATGGCGCGGGCCAAGGCGTCATCCGCCCAGGCGGCGTTGAAGGCATCCGCGCTCATGCCGGCTAGGGCGGCGATCTTGCCGATTTCCGCCTTGTGATCCACGCCCCGCGCATAGGCCCAGCGATCCTGCGTGGCGAATAGCGCGGAGATGAAAGGTTCATAGCGTTCCGGCGGGAAGCTGCGCGCCACGGCATGGGCGCGGAGCGATACCTGGTCCAGTGGGAAATCGCGGAACACCATGCGCACGCGGCCCGTTTCGACCAATTCGCGCTTCACCTGCGGCCAGGTATCGCGGTGAAAGGCGCCGCAATGGCTGCAGGTCAGTGAGAAATATTCAATCGCCGTCACCGGCGCATCGGCGCGGCCAAGGCTGCGCTCATCCAAGCCGGGGCCGGTTTCGGGGCGCGGCGAAGCCGCTGGTGGCTGCGCAGGGGGGGGCGCGGGGCTCGGGGCCGGTGTCGGCGCGGTCGCGACCGGTGACGCGGGTGTGGCCAGCCAGCGCCAAGCTGCGAAACCGCCCGCCACCACAACAGCCGCGCCACCCAAAAGCAAACGACGATCAGGCATTACATTCTCCTCCGGAACCCGCGCGCCTTTTCGGGGGGAAGCGCCCGGGCCGATTTGGCCTTGGGGGGCGACTCGTCCCCCTCAGCCTTGTTTTCGATAGACGCCGCGCGCCAATCTTTCCAGCGCCGCGCGCAAATCCCCTGTGGGTAAGCTCTCTAAATTTGCCGCGACTCGGGCGGGCAGGGCCACGGGGCGGGGCGGCAGGGCCGGTTTGGCGCCCTTTGCCGCAGGTGGCTGGGTTTGCACGAAGCGGAGCCTTTCCACCGCCACGCGGCCCAGCCCGCCATTGATCCGCGCCACCAATTCCGGCGCCAAATGGCTGAGTTCCAAGGCAATTGGGCCGGAACAGGCGATGGTCAGGCTGCCGGCGGTCAGGCGCAAAGGCTGGGTCACGGCGGCCAGGGCCGGGCCGACCAGGGCCGGCCAATCCGCCATGATCTGCGCGGCGGCGGGGCTCTTGCGTTTGAAGGCCTGGCGCGTCAGGGCTGGAATCAAGGCGCCGAGGGGTCTAGGCCCACCGAAGAACCGCCTTTCATCCTCATTCCGGGACATGCCGTGAAACCCCCTTCCGCCGCCGATTTGCTGCACTGGTATGACAGGCATCGCCGCTTTCTGCCATGGCGCGCGGCACCTGGGCAGCGGGCAGAGCCCTACCATGTCTGGCTATCGGAAATCATGTTGCAACAGACAACGGTGGCAACGGTAGGGCCGCGCTTTGCGCGTTTTCTGGCGCGCTTCCCGGATTTGGCTACCTTGGCTGGGGCGCCGTGGGAAGATGTGGCCGCCGAATGGGCCGGGCTTGGCTATTACGCCCGCGCGCGTAACCTGCATGCGGCGGCACGACAAATCCTCACTTTGGGCGGATTTCCCGAAACGCGGGAGGGTCTGGCCACCCTGCCCGGCATTGGCCCTTATACCGCTGCCGCTATCGCCGCCATTGCTTTCGACGCGCCCGTTGTGCCCCTTGATGGCAATGTCGAACGCGTCACCGCGCGGGTCTTCGCGGTGGAGGAAGCCCTGCCCGCCGCCAAGCCCAGGCTTGATGCACTGGCGCAGGGTTTTCTGGCCGATAAGGCCGCCCGCACCCGGCCTGGTGACTTCACGCAGGCGCTGTTTGATCTGGGGGCGGGGATATGCGCCCCCCGCAAGCCAGCCTGCGGGCTTTGCCCGTGGCGCAAGGCATGTCAGGCGCAAAAGCTTGGCCTGGCTGAGACCCTGCCGCGCAAGGCGCCAAAGCCTGAGCGTCCAACGCGCCATGGCGTGCATTTCCTGCTGACAGATGCTGAAGGGCAGGTTTGGCTGAGGCGCCGCCCTCCGCGTGGGCTCTTGGGCGGTATGTTGGAAATTCCCGGCACGTCCTGGCGAGAGGATGTTTGGACTGGGGCCGAGGCGCTGGCGGAAGCACCTGTCGCGGTTTCATGGCGGCCAGTCTCGGGAGAAGCGCGGCATGTCTTCACGCATTTCGCGCTGACGATGCGGCTGTATCAGGCGCGGCTACCGAAACGTGCCGAGCAGCCTGAGGGGGAGTGGCTCTCACCCGCAGAAGCGGCGCATGCCTTGCCGAGTGTGATGCGGAAATTGCTGGTACTGGCGGGTGTTTCTGACGGCTCGCCTTCGGCCTGAAAATGCGCTGGCGTGATCCGCCCGATAGCGGATCACGCCAATTCGCTGAAGCGGCGATCAGGCCGCGCGCTTCACATCCGGCGCGGCGGAACTGATCGCGCCACGTACCGCCGCGATCAACCGGTCTACCGCTGCAACGCTTTCCGCATTCTGCGCAAAGGCAAGGCCGATGCGCCCGCCTTCCGCCAGTACCACGCGCGCCGGCAAGGCAGCGCCCGCACCAGCCAGGGCAAGTTCCACCATCACGCCCGGCTTGAAGGCGCCATCGCCATGCAGGCTTGCGCCATCACGCGCGATTTCGATCAAGCTGGCCTGTTGAGCCGCACCACCCTTGGCCGCGATCAGCATTGGCGTGCCGGCGCCATTCACCCTTTCCCAATCGGTGCGCATGCCAACCAGGAAGCTATCCACCTGATGACCCAGCCGGCCCGTGACATCGGCCACCGTCTCGGCGGCGGTTTTCACCGTGCCGCTGGAAGCGCGTGCCCCTTCGGCAACGTCCGAGACTTCACGCATCGCGCGGGCCGCTTCGTCGTTCTGTTTCGCCACAGATTGCACGCTGGCCGAAATATCGCGCGTCACCGCATCCTGTTCTTCAACCGCGGCGGCAATCGCGCCGGCCACGCCATTCACGCGCTGAATGGCATTGGCCACTTCCTGCACCGCGCCCACCGCATCGCCGGTCGCGGCCTGAATGGCGCTGATTTGTGCGCTGATCTGTTCCGTCGCGCGGGCGGTTTGCGATGCCAGGGTCTTCACTTCGGATGCCACCACCGCGAAGCCCTTGCCGGCATCGCCCGCGCGGGCTGCTTCAATCGTGGCGTTCAAGGCCAGAAGATTGGTCTGGCCCGCGATATCCGTGATCAACCGCACCACATCGCCGATCTGATCCGCCGATTCAGCAAGGCCGCGCACCGTGGCACCGGTGGCGTTGGCGCGTTCCACCGCATCCTGCGCAGCGCGTGCCGCTTCCGCGACCTGGCGAGAGATTTCGGTGACGGAGGCGGTCATTTCCTCGGTCGCGGCGGCGACAGCGGAAAGATTGCTGGAATTCTGCTGCGCCCCTTCAGCGGTATCAGCCACACGATTGCGGGTCTGCTCCGACGCTGATGCCATTGAAATGGAGGCATCACGCATACCACCAGCCGAATCACGCAGCCGATCCATGATGGACGCGACCGACCCACCAAATTCCTGCGTCAGGCTTTCCACCATGGCTTGGCGCCGATCCCGTGCGGCACGTTCAATCGCGGCATTGGCTTCAAAGGCGGCATTGGCTTCGGCCTGCTGGCGGAATTTTTCCAAAGCTTCAGCCATGGTGCCGACCTCATCCGCCCGTCCACGGCCAGGAATTTCCAGCGCCGTGTCACCCTTGGCCAAACGCCCCATGGCGCCGGCCATGTCGCTCAGCGGATTGGCAATGCGCCGCGCCGCAATCAGCGCTACCGGGATGGTGATGCCAAGCACCGCCAGCGCGGCAAAGCCGATGATGGAAAGCACCTTGTCCATCGCCGCATCGAAAGCCGCGCGCGGCAGGGCGATCATCATGGCGCCGGCGGCATTGCCGCTTAAATCCCGAAGCGGTTGCACAGCCAGCACATGCGCGCCGCGACCCGGCAGCACAAGATCAAGGCCACTGATCGCTTGGCCTCCGCGCTGAGCATTCACCAGCACTTCGGGCAAGGCTTCAATGGTGAGCCCTTCAACAGTGGAGGTCACCAGCCTGCCAGCGCCAAAAAGCGCCGCTTCACCGCCCACCACCTGGCCAAGTTCGGCAACCACAGCGGGGGTCAGGCGTGTTGCGACTTTCAGCGTACCAATGACCTGGCCGGATTGATCCTTCACCGGCAGCGCGGCGCCGGTGGCGAATTGGCCGGATGAAGGCGAAACCTCGCTGCCCAACTTGCCTGTACCCGCCAGCGCGGAAGCCACATCCGGCAAGCGTGATTTGTCATCGCCAGAACGGTTCGGGTCATGCCCGCGCATGATGACGCGGCCTGATTTATCCGTGATTTCCAAGACAGAAACTGTAGGGTCCACTGCGCGCATGGCGGCCAATCCAGGGACCAGAATTTCGCGCAGCTTGGCGGCATCACCGGCGGCGAGTGCGGCAATCAGATCCGGGCGTTGCGCGAAGCTTGCGGTAAAGCCTGCCATGCGCTGCGCGGTATCATGCAAATCACGTTCTGCGAGCCCAACAGCGAGGGTTAGCGCCTGTTGCATCTGCGCCTGATGGTCATTCTTGACCGCCCAGAAGGCGCCGGTTGCTGCCAGCAAGCCAGCGAAAATCGCTGGCACAAGACCCAGCATGAGCAAGCGGGGGCGCAGCCCCGAAAAACGATGCGCGACAACAGCCATGGAACATCCTCCAACAAAAGCTGGGGACATCATCGCTGAAGGGGATGAAAAAAAAGTTTCAGCCTTGTGACGCGCGCCTTGGATTGCACAAATTTTAGCTAAATCGCCGCTTCCCGCAGCATCATGCGGGCATCGCCATGCCAAATCTTATCAAATCGTTGAAGCCAACGATCCGCCTGGGTTTCGCCGCTGGCTAAAACTGCATCAAGCGGGTCAAGAAATAGTCCCTCATCCAGCCCACGCGCTGCCAGCCCATCGCGCGCAATCGCCAGCACATCGCGCCCGACATCGCGCAAGGACCGGCCCTGGATCGTCGCGGTCAGCCCTTCGCGCGGCACGGCTTC